>JAJYSZ010000076.1 GCA_021793315.1 Bacillota bacterium
GCGGCTTCCCACACTGGGGAAGCCGCCCGCTTTGCGCCTGCCCGCCCGGGGAGCCTTCACTCCTCAGGCGGTGGCGTGGCCCCTTTGCCACGGCCCTCAAACAGAGAGAACAGGCCGAGCAGCAGACCGCCGAGGAGCTTAGGCACCCGTACGACGTGCACGCGCAACTCCAGTCCACCCCCGCTATCCATGCTATGGGGCGTCAAGGCGATTCGTGCAGCGATCGCCGAATTTCCTTGATGCGTTCTGCGGGGTCGGCTCCCGGTGCGAAGACGGCGGAGCCTGCCACGAGGACGTCCGCCCCTGCCTGCACCACGTCTGGCGCGGTGTTCGGCCCGATGCCGCCGTCCACCTCGATCAGGGCGTCGGGCAGCAGCTGTCTTGCGCGCCGGATCTTGTCGATCTGGCCGCGCAGGAAGGACTGCCCGCCGAAGCCAGGATCCACCGTCATCACGAGCAGCAGGTCCAGTTCGTCCCGGACCTCCTCGATGGCGGCGAGCGGCGTACCCGGATTGAGTGCCACTCCTGCCTGGCAGCCGAGAGCGTGCACCTCGCCGACCAGACGGTGCAGATGGGCCGTCGTCTCGGCGTGTACGATCAGGCGCTTCGCCCCGGCCTCTGCGTAGCGCGCCAGGAGATCCTGCGGCCGCTCGACCATCAGGTGGCACTCCACTGGCACATTCGACGCCTTGGCTACGGCGGCGCAGAGCAGGGGACCAAAGGTGAGATTCGGCACGAAGTGGCCATCCATGATGTCTAGATGCCAGATGTCCGCACCCTGGGCACGCCTGAGCTCGTCTCCGAGCTGCAGGAAGTCTGCGGTGAGAATCGAGGGCGCGATCAGTGCCATTGCGGGGGCCTCCCTTCGATCTCCTCGAGGAATCTCAGGTAGCGCTCGTACCGTCCTTGGTCGATGAGCCCACAAGCCACCGCTGCGCGGACGCCGCAGTCCGGCTCCGCGCGGTGAACGCAGTCGCTGAAGCGGCACTCCCTCTCCTGGAACTCGGGGTAGAGCTCCCGCAGCCGCCCCGAGGCCACGTTGGGCAGTTCCAGCGCCGAGAAGCCGGGTGTGTCCGCGAGCAGTCTTCCCCCGCCGATCTCGTAAAGAGTCGCAGATCGCGTCGTATGGCGGCCGCGACGAAGTCGCGCCGAGATCGCGCCCACTTCCACGGCAATGTCGGTGAGCGCCGTGAGGAGGCTGGACTTGCCGACGCCGCTGGGCCCCGCCAGCACCGAAAGACCGGACGGCAACGCCGCTCTCAGGGCAACCACGCCCTCGCAGCGGACGGCCTCCGTCTCCATGACCTCGTAACCCGCAGCCCGATAGGGTGCCGCAAACGCCGCACGCTCTGCTGGGGTCGCGAGGTCGGACTTGTTCAAAACGAGCACGGCCGGCAACGCGATGGCCGCCGCCTGCAGCAGCAGGCGGTCGACGTCGGAGGGCAGCACCGCGGGATCGCGCAGCGTCGCGACGATGAGGAGCAGACTCACGTTCGCCACGGGTGGACGGCCAAGCTCGTTGCGCCGCGGCGTCACCTTTGTGATGTGCTCGCCCGAAATCTCCACCTGGTCACCCGCCAAGAGCCCGCCGTCGCGCAGTACGCCCTTCGGCCGCAGGCTCAGGATCTCCTCTCCGCTGCGCACCTGGGCCCTGTCGCCGAGTACGCGCAGCACCACGCCGTGCGTCACTGGATGGAGACCGTGCCTCCCTGCACCGGCAGGGGCTGCGAGTAGACGATGCTTGGTACCGTGCTGCCGTCGGTGCCGGCATAGACCTCGATCCGCCCATCCCCCTCCCAGGTCGCCACGATGGGTGTCGAGCCGGTGAAGGTCGGGTTCGTGTAGATGATGTTGGTACCCGTCGCGTCCACGATCCACACCTGGACGTCGGCGGTGCCTTGTCCCGTATAGGTGAGCGTGACCATCTGCGGTCCGTTGAGCGGTCCCGAGCCGCCGGACGGCGGTGGCCCTTCGCTGATGGTGAGACCGATCGTCATGTTGCTCGTGACCTGCGTGCCCGGTGGCACGGACTGGTCCAGGACAGTGCCGGACTGGGTCGTCGAGTAGGCGTACGTGACACCGGCCGGAGGCAGTCCCAAGGCCTTCATCTCCGGCTGGACCTGGCTCTGATAGTTCTCACCCATGAAGTTCGGCACGGCGGCCTGGGTGGTGCCCGGTCCGTCGCTCACCCAGATGCGGACCGTGGCACCGGCGACCAGCTTGACGCCTTGGCCTGGGGACTGGCGCACCACGGTGCCCTGCGTCTGGTTGTTCTTCTCATGCAGGGTTACAGGGAAGAAGCCGAACGAGCTGAGCGACGCCTTGGCTGCAGCCTCGGTCATGTTCGTGACGCCAGGCACGGCGATCTTCTGCGGGCCGCTCGACACCCAGAGGCTGACGACGCGGCCGCTCTTCACGGCGTCGCCGGGTGCCGGGTTCTGCAGCACGACGGTGCCGGCCTTGGCCTTGTTGTGCTCCGTCCCCACCTTCGCCGCCACCAGCCCCTGCTTCTGCAACCTGGCCTTCGCCTTCGCGAGCGACATGCCCTCGACCTTCGCCACATGGACCTGAGGAACCGTCATCCAGTTGGTGAAGGCCTTGGCGCCGCCGACGCCGAGCAGGACCAGCACGACGACGAGAACGATCCACGGCCAGACGCGCCGCTTTCTCTTCTTGACGGGATGCGGGTGACGCGCGGTCCTGTTCTGGGGCGTCTCGCCCTCGCCCCCCTCGTCTGGACCGAGCGGCTCGCCGATCTCCTCGAGCGAGCGCCTGACGTCGCCGAGCAGGGCATCCGCACTCTGGTAGCGCGCGGCCGGGTCTTTAGCCAGCAGCCGTGCGACGATCGCCTCGACGCTGCGCGGCACCTCGGGCCGGCGCTTGCGCAAGGCGACCGGTTCCTCCTGGAGGTGCTTCAAGGCCACCGCCACGGGCGTGGCGCCCTCGAAGGGCGGCTGGCCGGCCAGCATCTCGTAGAGCACGGCCCCGAGCGAGTAGAGGTCGGACTTGACGTCGGTAAAGCCGCCTCTCGCCTGCTCCGGGGCGAAATAATGCGCGGAACCGATGATGGTGTTCGTGTGGACGATGGTGGTGCCGGTGGCGGCCCGCGCGATGCCGAAATCCGCCACCTTCACTTCCCCCTCTGGCGTGAGGAGGATGTTCTGCGGTTTGATGTCGCGATGGACGATGCCCTTCTTGTGTGCGGCCTGCAGCGCCCGCGCTACGGCCGCCGCCACCTGCAGTGCCCTGCCGATCGGCATCGGTCCCTGGCGCTGGATGGTCTCCTTCAGGGTCTCGCCCTCGACGAGCTCCATCACGATGTAGTGCGTGCCCTGTTCCTGGCCGACGTCGTAGACGTGCACGACGTTCGGATGCACGAGGCTGGCCGCCGCCTGCGCCTCCTGGCCGAACCTGCGCACGAACGCCTCGTCGCCTGCGAACTCTTCCCGCAGGACCTTGATGGCGACCGGCCTGTGCAGCAGCGTGTCCTCAGCCTTCCAGACCCAGGCCATGCCACCGCCACCGATGCGATCCTGCAGCAGGTAGCGCCCGCCGAGCATCTCGCCCTTCACTGCCCGTCACCCCGCTCGTCCAATGGGGCGGTGCGCGCCGCCACGACCGTGATGTTGTCGGGGCCCCCGGCACGGTTCGCCGCCTCCACGAGGCGTAGGGCCACGCCGGCGAAACCGTCCTGCATCTCGCGGGCGATCTCGTTCTCCGTGAGGGCGGAGACCAGGCCGTCGGTGCACAGCAGGACGACATCGCCCGGCTCGAGGTCGAGCGTGCCCTCGTCGCAGGCGAACGGCTCGAAGCCGAGCCAGCGTGTCAAGACATGCCGCTGCGGGTGGCGTTCGGCCTCCGACGGCGGGATCGATCCTTGGCGCACGAGCTCCTGCGCCACCGAATGGTCGTGCGTGATGCAGGTGAGCTCACCCCTGCGCATCAGGTAGAGGCGCGAATCGCCGACATGCCCGAATGCGAGCCGCTCCTCGCTCAGCCAGGCGCAGGTCATCGTCGTGCCCATGCCCGCCTGCCGCGCCGACTCCTGCCGCGCACGCAGTATGCGCTCGTTGGCGAGCGCCAGCGCTTCGCGCAGCGGCCCGGGCTCCGGCGTCTCCCGCTGATGCGAACTCAAAGACTCCCGGAACGTGCGCGTGGCAAGCGCGCTGGCCACCTCGCCCGCCTGCGAGCCGCCGACGCCATCGGCGACGGCCAGAAGCACGCCGCTTGAGTAGGGCACCAACGCGAAACTGTCCTCATTGCGGGTACGCACACGCCCTGGGTCGGAAGCCGCCGAAAACTCCAACTGGGGTTCACCTCTCCGTCGGGCAAGGCCTATCGCTGGTCTTGGGGGCCTTTGTGTACGGTCCCGGGGAGCACGATCGGCCACGACCTGCGCGGTGCGACCGGCTGACCCTCCCTGTCGTAATGGCGGCGCAGCTGCCCGCAGGCCGCCTGCACTTCCTGTCCCAGCGTGCGGCGGACGGTGGCGTTGACACCCTGCTGCACAAGACGTTGCCGGAACGCCGACACCCGGTCGGGGGACGGCGCCTCGAAAGGAAACTCGGGCACGGGGTTCAGGGGAATCAGGTTGACGTGACCGGGGTGCTCATGGACGAGCGCCGCGAGCCGGTCCGCCTCGTCGAGACCGTCGTTGAGGGCGCCGACCAGCAGGAACTCGTAGGTGATGCGCCGCCCTGTGGCCCGGAAGTAGTAGTCGGTCGCCGCGAGGACCTCTGCGATCGGGTAGCGCCGGTTTTCAGGGATCAGCGCGGACCGCAGGTCGTCCTGGGTCGCGTGCAGCGACAGGGCGAGGTTCAGCGGCAGTCCCTCCTCGGCCAGGCGGTGGATCTGGGGCGCAAGTCCCACCGTGGAGATCGTCATGTGACGGTAGGAAAGACCAAGCACCTCAGGATCATGCATATGCCGCAAAAACGCAAGCACGGTATCGTAATTGTCCAGCGGCTCGCCGGCTCCCATCATCACAAGACGTCTGAGCGGCTCCGGACTTGCGGCTCTGGCCGCCCAAAGGAACTGCTCCACGATCTCGCCCATGTCGAGAGAGCGCGTGAACGCCGACACGCCGGTGGCGCAGAACCGGCAACCCTGACGGCAGCCGACCTGCGACGAGAGACACGTGCTCGCACCGAAGTCGTATGGCAGCAGCACCGTCTCCGCCGAGCCCTTGTCCGGATAGATGAGCAGCGCCTTGCGTACGCCACCGGCAGCTTCCTGCACCGTGGCGACCTGTGCGCCTCCGAGCGGCAGCTCCTCTGCCAGCCCCGCCCGCAACGCCGCGGGCAGGTCCGTCATCTCGTCGTAGGTACGGGCCAGACGGCGGTAGGCCCACGTCAGCACCTGGCGAGCGCGGAAACGCGGCTCCCCCCTTTGGGCGAACCAGTCGCGCAACGCCTCCGGAGCCAAGTCGTAAAGCGTCAGTGGTACCCCTCCATAGCCGAGAAGAATTCTCGGAGCTTGCCTGGGAGTCCTCCGATCAGAGCAGTCGGCGCAATTGCGCCATGAACATGCCGGGAAGCAGGAATCCTGCTTCCGTCCGGGCCTCTGCGCAGGGCGGCTCGTCTTCGAGCAGCGCAAAGCCGCCGTCGGCCAGCACAGCCTTCACTGGCACCATGGTTTCCTCCGGTTCCTGGCTGCAGACGCTGAAGGTGACCGTCCCCCGCGACGCGCAGGCCGCGCAGGCCGCCCGCAGGAGCTCCGTCTGCAGCGCGCTGCGCCGGGCGAAATCGCCCGGCTGGCGGCGCCACTTGACATCCGGCCGCCGCTGCAGCACCCCGAGCGTCGAGCATGGCGCATCGAGCAGGACCTGATCGGCCCCGAAGACGTCGGGCGGCAGGCTGCGTGCGTCCGCGGCCAGAAACTCGGCCCCGAGTCCCAGCCGGAGCTTTTCCTGGTCGGCCTCGCGGATGCGGTCGGGATCGAGATCCACACCCACCACCCGCCCGGACTGGCGCTCCGCCTGCTGCAGCGTCTTCGTGCCGCGCCCGCACGCGCTCTCCAGGAAGAATGCGGCCTGGCCGACCGCCTCGCCCACCGCCTGGGCGCCGACATCCTGGACTTGCCAGCGGCCCTCCGCGAAGCCCGGCAGCGCGCGCACATCGCCGCCGGCGTGCAGGGCCACGGCGTAAGGAAGGCCAGGCAACTCGGCGAACGCGATCCCCGCCGCCGCGCACGCGGCGGCGCTCTCGTCCCGCGTCGTGCGCCTGCGGTTCAGCCGCAGCACCAGCGGCGGCACCTCCTGGTTGCGCATGAGAAGCGCCTCGGCCGCGTCGTGGCCAAGTCGCTCGACCCAGCGCTCCACGAGCCAGCGCGGATGCGCATGGCGCAGGGCGAGCGCCTCGATCTCCTGCTTGGGCAGATCCGGCTGGCCGTGTTCGGCCACCCTGCGCAGGACAGCGTTGACGAGGCCCCGGGCTCGGGCGACTCCGGCGTCGGCCGCCGCCTCGGTGCTGCTGTCCACGACGGCATACGCCGGCAGGCCGAGCTTCAGCAGCTGGTAGGCACCTTGCCGCAGGATCGCGCGCACCAGAGGGTCGAGCTCGCCGATCGGCCGCCGCAAGTGCGGCTTCAAACTGTAGTCCAGAAGGCTCCGCCAGCGCTCGCTGCCGTAGGCGATCTCGGTGCAGAAGCCTCGATCGCGCGCGTCGAGCCTGGTCTTGCGCAAGGCCTGGTCCAGGGCCTGGGGCAGGTGCTGCCCGGCCTCCACCCTGGCGGCGGCGCGCGCAGCGGCTGCCCTGGCCGCACTGCCCTGTCCCTTCATCGCACCGTCGCTCCGTCCAGGAAGGGTCGCCCGCGCAGGAGTTCCGTCGCCGACTGACGCCGCCCGCCGGAGGGCTGCAGCTCCGTCACCAACAGCGCTCCTCGCCCCGTGCCCACGAGCAGTCCCATCTGGTGGGCCCTGATCTGGCCGGGGGAGAGCTCGTCCGCCGTTGCCCGCGCGCGCAGAAGTCGGATGTCGAGGTCTTTCCCCGCTACCCTCAGCCGCACGCCTGGGCGCGGCGACAGCGCGTGCACCTGCCGCACGAGTTCCTCGGCGGGACGCGTGAGGTCGATCTGCTCGTCCTCCCTGGTCAGGCGGCGCGCGTAGGTCGGGACTCCCGCCTGCGGCACCTGCGGCAGATGTCCCGCCTCGAGCAGTGCCAAGGCCTCCCCCAGCATGCGCGCACCCCGCATCGCGGTTTCCGTCTCGAGTTCGCCCGCGGTGATGTCCTCCCGCAAGGGAAAGGTCTCCTGAAGATGGATCGGTCCTGCGTCGAGTTCCTGCACGATGCGCATGATCGTGACACCGCCTTCCCCATCTCCGCACCAGATCGTCCAAGGGATCGGCGCGGCCCCGCGGTGGCGTGGCAGCAGCGAGGGATGCAGGTTGAGGCACGGGATCGCATCAAAGAGCGATGCCGGAAGCATGCGGCCGTACGCGACGACGACCGCCGCCTGGGGCGCCCGCTCGAGCAGTTCCCGCACCACGGTCTCGTCGAGCCTCGCCGGCGTCAGGACGTCGATGCCCAGGTCCGCGGCGCGCTGGGCCACAGGCGTCGGCTCCATGCGCTGACCCCGTCCGCGTGGTCTGGGCGGCGCCGTCACCGCTCCCAGCACCTCATGCTGCGCCGCCATGAAGTCAAGCGACGGCAGGGCAAACTCGGGCGTCCCGAGGAAGAGGACCCTCACCGGACTTCGGCGTCCTGGCCTTGGGCCGACCCCGCACTGCCGTCCTCGGCCTCTCCGCCTTCCGCCTCGTCGTCCTCGGGCTCGTCGACGACCTCCCAGACCTCTGTCGCGCGGTCGATGAAGAGCACGCCGTCGAGGTGGTCGATCTCATGCTGGATGGCAACCGCAAAAAGCCCTTCCGCGTCGAACCAGGCCGTCCTGCCGTTCGGCAGCGTGGCGCGTACCTGCACCTTCTTGTGGCGTGGCACCTTGCCCTGCAATCCAGGGATCGAAAGGCAGCCTTCCACTCCTTCGGACGTCTCCTCGTCATGCCGGACGACTTCGGGGTTGATCAGCTTCAAAAGGCCTTCGCCGACATCGATGACGACCAGCCGCTTGAGCACCCCGACCTGGTTGGCCGCCAGACCCACCCCGTGCGCGGCGTACATCGTCTCGGCCATCTCGTCCAGCAGCTTGCGGGCGGAAAGGTTCGGCTTGCGCAAAGGCTCCGCCTTGCGCCTGAGGACGTCGTTTGGGTGCTTCACGATCTCGAGCATCCGTATCAGATCCTCCCTGGGGTATCAGCGAAATTGACGCGGGTCAAAAAAGAGCGCTTCTCGCAGACCGTTATGATCTTGCGTCAAAGGCAGGGCAGCCGCGATCTCCCTCAGCCGTTCCCGGCGTTCGGCAATGAGCAGCGTCTGCCAGCGGTAACGGCCCTTCGCCTTCGGGATGGGCGCCGGCGCCGGCCCGAGCACCCGGACGTCACCGGCCGCCATCCCCCGGACCTCGAGCGTCCGCCGCTGCGCAAGTTCCGCGACGGCGCGCTCCTCGATGCCAGAGTAGCCGATCAGCAGCAGTTCGCCAAACGGCGGATAACCGCCCCGCTTGCGCTCCCGCAGTTCCTGCTCGGCAAAGCCGCGATAGTCGTGGCGGACGGCGTAGCGGAACGCAGCGTGGTCGGGATCGAAGGCCTGGATCACGGCACGCCCCGGATGCTCCGCTCGTCCCGCCCGCCCCGTCACCTGCATCAGCAGCTGGAACGTGCGCTCCGACGCGCGGTAGTCCGGCTGGCCGAGACCGATATCCGCGATCACCACGCCGACCGCCGTGACGAGGGGGAAATCGAAGCCTTTGGCCACCATCTGGGTGCCGACCAGGACATCCGCCTCGCCGCGCCGGAAGGCTGCATAGACCTTGTCCGCGCCGCCCACGCGCTGCACCGCGTCACGGTCGAGCCGCAGCACGCGCGCACCGGGCCAGGTCTCCTCAGCCGCCTGGGCGACGCGCTGCGTCCCGGTGCCGAGCAGCCGCAGCTTCCCCCTGCACTCCGGGCAGCGCGTCGGTGCCGGGCCACGCCAGCCGCAAAGGTGGCAGACGGCCTCGCTGCCTTCATGGTAGGCGAGCGCAACGCTGCACTGGGGGCAGGTCGGCACATGACCGCAGGCGGTGCAGACCATGCTCGGGTGGAAGCCGCGGCGATTCAGCAGCAGAATCGCCTGCTGGCCCTGGCGCAGACTCTCGCGCACCGCTTGCGTCAACTGCGGCGTGAAAATGCGTCCAGGGCTGCGTCGCAGATCGGCCAGCTGCACCTCGGGCAGGGGCCGCCGGGCAACGCGTTCCGGCAGCTCGACAAGCCCGATCCTGCCTTCGCTCGCAGCCTGAAAGGTGCCCAGGTCCGGCGTCGCCGAACCGAGCACCAGCGTCGCGCCGCGCCGCGCCGCGCGCCAGAGCGCGACGTCCTGGGCGTGGTAGCGCGGTGCCTCCTCCTGCTGGTAGCTCGTCTCATGCTGCTCGTCCACGATCACGATGCCGGGATCGATCGGCGCGAAGACGGCGGACCGCGGTCCGACGACCACATCCGCAAGTCCGGCGTGCAGCCGGCGCAAGGCGGAATGACGGGCCGCCTCGCCTACCGCGGAGTGCAGGACGGCGGAGCGGTTGCCGAAGCGGGCGCGCACCAGATCGACGAGCTGCGCCGTCAGCGCGATCTCGGGCACGAGCAGGAGAGCCCCCCGCCCCGCCGCAAGCGCGTCCTCGATCAGCCGGAAGTAGACCTCCGTCTTGCCGCTGCCGGTGACACCGAAGAGCAGGTGCGTCCCACCCTGCCCCTGCCGGATCGCCTTGAGGGCCGCCGCCTGGGCCTGCGTGAGCTGCGGCCCGCCGCCGTGCGGGGGCTTCGGCATTGCCGGCACGTGGCGGCGCACAAGGCCCTTCTTGGCCATCGGCATGGCGAGGGCCAGGGGCAAGGATCGCGGGCCGCGCGCCAGGGACTCCAATGCCTCGAACTGGCGTGGTGCGCGCGCCCTGAGGCGGTCCCGGTCTGCCGGCGACAGGGCCGCGGCGATCTCCCACCGCGCCGCCTCGGGTTCAAAGCCGCGAGCCCCCGGCAGGATCGGCGCCACGGCTTGTGGCCAGCTGCAGAGATAGCGCTGGCGCAAGGCTGCGACGACGAATGCTGCCTCGGACGCGTCGCCGAGCGCGGGCCCCAAGACCTCGGCAATTGCCCGCAGCCGATCAGGGGTCACTTCCGCCGGTCTGCGCGATACGACGAGGCCTACCTGCGACGTGCGCCGGAAGGGCACGCGCACAAGGGTGCCCTCCGGGACGCCGCCCGCAGGGCTGAGATAGTCCAGAGGCATCTGAGGCCCGTGGCCCAGGACGACCTGGACGACCTCGCGCTCAGCGGCCGAGTCGCTGGGCAACAAAGGCCATGATCTCCTCCCCGATCTCTCGTTTGCTGGCCGGACCCACCTGCCACGCGCCATGCGCGGTAACGAACGTGCAGACGTTCGTGTTGACGCCGAATCCGGCACCCTCCTGCCGCACGTCATTGCCGACGACGAGGTCGCAGTTCTTCTGCTGCAGCTTGCGCCGGGCCTCGACCTCGGGGTCGTCCGTCTCGGCGGCGAACCCGACCAGGATCTGGCCGGGCCGCCGGTGCGCACCGGCATAGGCGAGGATGTCGTCCGTCCGCTCGAGTTCCAGCGCGTTCGGCAGCTCGTCCTTCTTCACCTTGTGGTCGAACTGGCGCGCCGGGCGCAGGTCCGCGACGGCGGCCGTAGCGACGAGCACGTCGGTGTGCTCGAGCTCCGCCTCCACCGCCTGGAACATCTCAGCTGAGCTCGTGACGCCCACCACCTGCACGCCGCCGGGCGCTGGCACCTCCGTCGGGCCGAGCACCAACGTCACCGCCGCGCCCCAGCTGCGGGCCGCCTCGGCGACCGCGATGCCCATCCGGCCTGTCGACGGGTTCGAGAGGAAGCGAACCGGGTCGATGTACTCACGCGTGGGGCCAGCCGTCACCAGGACGCGGACATGGCTAAGAAGCGGTGTGCGCAGAGCTTCCTCTACGGCCACAAGTATCTCGTCCGGCTGCGGCATGCGGCCGATGCCCTGCCGGCCGGACGCCAGGTGCCCCTCGCCGGGGGGAAGCACGCGCTGCCCGACGGCTTGCAGGCGCCCTACGTTCTCCCGCGTCGCCGGATGCTGCCACATCGCGGACTCCATGGCAGGCGCCCAGATGATCGGGCAGCGCGTGGAGAGCAGCAGCGACCCGAGCAGGCTGTCCGCGAGCCCGTGGGCCGCACGCGCGATGAAATCCGCGGTCGCGGGCGCGATGACGACGAGTTCCGCGGCATGCGCCAGCTCCACGTGCAGGATGCTCTCGCCACCCTGCCAGAGGTCCTCATCCCGGTAGGCCGGGCGTCCCGTCACGGCCGAAAACGAGAGCGGCGTCACGAAGGCCTCCGCAGCACGCGTCAGGACCACGTCCACGGCGTGGTCCTGCTGGCGGAGCCTGCTGGCCAGATCGACGGCCTTGTAGGCCGCGATGCCCCCGGTAACGCCGAGGACGATGCGGCTCACTTCAGACCGATCTGCGGCCCGTCATAATTGAGATCCCCGCGCGCAAGCTCCCAAAGGGCCTGCGTCACCGGCTTGGGCCGTCCGGGCTCGTCTTCGGCCCCCCCGTCGAGCAGTACGCGTGCCCGCTTTGCCACGGCGACGACCAGCGCATAGCGCGAATCGGTATGGTGCGTAAGTTGTTCGAGTGACGGCTGCTGCATCAAGGCACCTCCTCCGCTGCTACTCTTGCGGATCCTCCGCCTCTTCGTCCTCGTCCTCTTCCTCCGACGGTGCGCCACGCTGCGCCAGACGGTTGGCCACCGTCTCAGGCTGCACCGCAGAGAGCACGACGTGCTCGGAATCGGTGATGATGACGGCACGCGTACGCCTGCCGTATGTTGCGTCGATCAGGGTCGACCGGTCCCTGGCCTCGGAGATGATGCGCTTGATCGGTGCCGACTCCGGGCTGACGATCGCGATGATCCGATTCGCCGACACGATGTTGCCGAAGCCGATGTTGACCAGCTTGATCTCCAGAGCGATCTCCTCCAAGCAGGACGGTCTCAGATCGGCCAAACTCCCCCAGGCGCCTTCGCACGCGCCAAGGCTCGCTGTTTCTTCAAAATAGGTGATCGCCTCGTCCTTGTCAATTCGCGAAGGGCGATGGCGTCAATTGCCGGAGCCGCGTGAGCACCCTTTCGATATCCTCTTCGGACACCGTCAGGCAGAGCCGGACGTAGCCCTTGCCATGCTGGCCGTAGCCGGAACCCGGCACCACGACGACCCCCGCCTCGAGCAACCGCGATGCGAAGGCCTGGTCGTCACCACCCGGCACTTTGGCCCAGACGTAGAACGTGGCCCTGGGTAGCGGCACATCCCAGCCGAGTTCGCGCAGACCCAGGCAAAGCTTGTCACGGCGTGCACGGTACACCTGATTCATACGGGCGAAGAAGGCTTCCGGATCCTGCTCGAGCGCAGCCGCGCCGGCATACTGGATGGCGTTCCACTGGCCGGAGTCGGAGTTGTTCTTGATCCGGCCGAGCGCCGCGATCGCCTGCGCGTTTCCGACAGCGGCCCCGAGTCGGAAGCCCGTCATGTTGAAGGGCTTCGAGAGCGAGTAGAACTCGATCGCGACCTCCTTGGCGCCAGGAATCTCGAGCACGCTCGGCGCCCGCTCTCCCTCGAGCGTCATCTCGACGTAGGCCGCGTCGCTCACGAGAAGGATGTCGTGACGGCGGCACAGATCCACGGCTTCCTGCAGGAAGGCGCGGTCGGCGACCGCCCCCGTGGGGTTGTTCGGATAGTTGATGAACAGAAGCTTCGCGCGCCGCAGCACGTCTTCGGGAATCGCCTTCAGATCCGGCAGGAAGCCGTGGTCCTCCGTGAGCGGCAAGGAGTACACCTGTCCCCCCGCGAGGCCCGTATGCGCGTCGTAGACCGGGTAGGAAGGATCAGGGGCCAGGACGACGTCGCCCTTCTCGACGAAGGCCCAGATGAGATGGGCCAGGCCCTCCTTCGACCCGATCACGGTGAGCACCTCGCGGTCCCTGTCGATGCTCACGCCGAAGCGCCGGCCGTAGTACGCAGCCACAGCCGCGCGGAAGGCCGGAAGCCCGTCGTAGCGCGGGTAGCGGTGGTTCGCGGCGCGCGCCGCCTCGCGCTGCACCGTTTCGACCACCACGGGCGGGGCCGGCAGGTCGGGGTCGCCGATGCCGAGCGAGATGACTTCGACGCCACGGGCCTCGACCGCACGGCGCCGCTCATCGAGCGCCGCGAACAGGTAGGGCGGAAGAGTGTCCATGCGAGACGCGAGCTTTACCACGGTTCAGCATCCTTTCCTGCGGGCCAGCGCAAGGTGCCTTCAAAGCTGAACGAGGCCGGACCTGTCATAAAGACGTGATCGTCCGCGGCCCACTCGACGTGCAGGACACCGCCTGCCAGCTCGACGTCCGCGCTGCGCCCGCAGCGTCCGGTCCAAGCTGCCGCCACGAGCGTCGCGCACGCGCCCGTACCGCACGCTTGCGTGCGCCCCGAACCGCGCTCCCAGACCTCCATGGCTATGCGATCGCCTGACAGCACCCGGGCGAATTCCACGTTGGTGCGCGCGGGCGCGAAGTCGGCCCGCTCGAGTTCCGGGCCGACGGCGAGCGCCAGGGTTCTGAGCTCCCGGTCGGCTGCGGGGAAACAGACGAGGTGCGGATTGCCCATCGAGACGCCCGTGGCAACCAGGCGCTCCCCCTGCACCTCAACCAGCGCGTCCCGCAGCACACCATCGCCGAGGAAGCCGATCTCGGCCCGCTCGAAACGCGGACTGCCCATATCTACCCGCACCTGACCGTCCCCGAGCACCGCGCCGCGGATCACCCCCGCCCGGGTGGACACCGCCAGGACCGCCGGCGCGTAGCCCCGCGCATAGCCGAAGCGCATCAGGCAGCGAACCCCATTGCCGCACATCTCGCCCTCGGAGCCGTCGGCGTTGAAGATGCGCATGCCGAGCTGTGCGGCCCCGTCGCCCGGCTGGATCAGGATCACGCCATCGCTGCCGACGCCCCGGTGGCGGTCCGACACGGCGCGCGAGAACTCGTGGAAGTCGAGCTCGCCGAGCTCCGGGTGTGCGAGGAGGTCCAGGTAGACGTAATCGTTGCCGAGCCCATGCATCTTCAGGAACGGGACCTCCACAGGGCTGCCTCCCACGTCGAACGGCTGCGCACCCGGCGTAAAAGCCGCCGACGTGCCGCTATACCGAATGATCCCAATCCTGAGACTGCCACGACGGCCAGCCAGTTCGCAAGATCCAGCGGTACGGTGCGGAACGTCTGCGCAGCCCACGGCGGGTAGATGGCCGCCAGCAGGAGACCGACGGACGTGAGCACCGCGAGCAGCAGGTACGGGTTCGACATGAAGCCCATTTCCATGATGGAGCGGGTCTCGGAGCGGCAGTCGAAGGAGTGGAACAGCTGGCTCAGCACCAGGGTCGCGAAGGTCAGGGTGCGCGCCAGCGGCAGCCCTGCGCCAAGCAGTAGCGAGACGCTGAACATGCCAAGGGTCGACACTCCGATCAAGACGCCCCTGCTCATGATGCGCCAGCCAAGGCCCCGGGCGAACACGCCCTCGTCGGGCGGCCGGGGGGGCCGCTGCAGGGCGTCCGGCTCGACAGGTTCCAGGCCGAGCGCCAGGGCAGGCAGTCCGTCCGTGGCGAGGTTCACCCAGAGGATCTGGATCGGCAGCAGCGGCAGGGCCAGACCGGCGATCGCCGCACCGAACATGACGAGCACCTCGCCCACGTTGCACGCGAGCAGGTAACGCACGAACTTGCGCACGTTGTCGTAGATGCCGCGCCCTTCCTCGACCGCGGCCACGATGGTGGCGAAGTTGTCGTCCGCCAGCACCATGTCGCCGGCTTCCTTCGTGACATCGCAGCCGGCCAGGCCCATGGCGACCCCGATGTCGGCCGCGCGCAGGGCCGGAGCGTCGTTGAGCCCATCGCCTGTCATGGCGACGATCTCGCCATTGGCCGAGAGTGCCTCGACGAGGCGCAGCTTGAACTGGGGCGAGACGCGGGCATAGACGGACGTGGTCTGCACGATCCGCCGCAGCTCCTGATCGGACAGCTGCTCGACGTCGGTCCCCCGCGCCAGCCCTTCCCCGTCACGCAGGATGCCGAGCTCACGGGCGATCGCCTGCGCCGTGGCGGGGTGGTCGCCCGTGACCATCACGGTGCGGATGCCGGCCCGCCTGCACATCCGCACGGCGTCGCGCACTTCCGCCCTCGGCGGGTCGTAGAGCCCGACGATGCCCAGGAACGTCAGCCCCTGCTGCTCGCTGGGCCGCGCGACGGCCCTCGCCGCGACGGCCAGGGTGCGCAGGCTCTCCTGTCCCAGCGCAGCCGTCCGTTCAAGCCACTCGCGCTTGCGTTCCGCGGTCAGGCTGATGTCCCGACCGCCGACCCGCTCCGTGGCGCACATGCGCAGAATCGCTTCCGGGGCGCCTTTGGTAACCTGCAGCAGTCTCTCGCCCGTGCGCACCACGACCGTCATGCGCTGCGCCTCTGACGAGAACGGCACCTCAAGGATGCGCGGCCGCTCGCGCAGGAGCCGCGTCACGTCGACGTCCGCCTTGCCGGCCGCCACAATGAGCGCAACCTCGAGCGGATCGCCCTCCGCACGCACGCGCCGCGGCTCCGCGTGCAGTTCCGCGTTCTGGCACAGCGCCAAGGCCTCGAGCGCCGTGCGCGCATCGTCGCCGCGGCGCTCGCCCGCGATGCGCACGATCTGCCCCTTGCGGTCGTAGCCGTCGCCTGTCAGCCGGTATTCGGCATCTCCGGTGAGCAGCTTGCGCACGGTCATCTCGTTGCGCGTCAGGGTACCTGTTTTAGTGGGGACTTCAGTTTATATCCTGCTTCACGTCCTTCCTTCGAGGTTCGGAAGGCTATCGTCACAGTGCCGTTGTCCTGTACGACGATCTTCTCGGCCAACCAGAAGGTAAGGAATCGTCGCCT
>JAJYSZ010000077.1 GCA_021793315.1 Bacillota bacterium
ATCCTTGATGCTCTGCATCGCGGTCGTCATGAGTCCCTGAATCGGATGCTCGGACATGCGCAAACCGCCTCCTCGACTTAGGGATGCGCACGCCCCCGTGCTCCTACACCTGCGGACATTTGGCATGGGCGCCAGATTGGCTGCCTCGAGACCTCCCGGTGCCCAAGCTGGCTTCTTTTCTTGCAATATGGGTGCACATGGCAAACCGGCAACTTTGGTGGCGGGCTTCGGTGCATCCTGGCCGCGCCTTTGGCGGACTCTGGCCGCCAAAGGCCAAAACCGAACCCCGGCCGGTACCTACCTGTTCCTTCCAAGACAACAACGCCGCAATCACGACTAAGGATCGCGAGGCGCGAGACGCTTGCACGGGGCAGCCATGCATTCCTGGCATAGATTCTTGAGACCTCCCTGCGGCATGCTGCATCGTCCTTGCAGGAGGTGCAGCGCCGCATGATCTCCACCGAACGCGGCTCCGGCCGTGATCTTCGTAGGCTCGGAATGGTCATCTTCATCCTGGTGGCGGTTTCCGGCGTCTTCTACGTGAAGTGGGATCCGTACTTCGCCAAAGCGTTCCACGCCGCCGCGGCCCACACGCTCGGACCTTCGATCGTGACGGGCTCGGGCGCGGCGGCTCCGCCCTTCTCTCTGGGCGCCGCCGTCGATTACGGCGTCGCGTATTTCAAGGACATCTGGCAAGCGCTCGTCGTCGCTCTGCTGCTCGGTGCGGGCGTGCAGACGCTCCTGCCCGCGGACTGGCTCCAGCGGGTGCTCGGCAGGGCCGACGCCCGCAGTTCCACGATCGCGGGCATCGCGGCCGTGCCCTCGATGATGTGCACATGCTGCGCGGCGCCACTCGCGGTGGGTCTACGCCGCGCGAACGCCTCCCCTGGCGCGGTTCTGGCCTACTGGGTAGGCAACCCTGTATTGAATCCCGCGACGATCATCTTCCTAGGCTTCGTGCTCGGCTGGGGCTGGGCTCTTCTGCGGATCGCCACAGGTCTCGTGCTGGTCGCGACTCTTGCGTGGTACGGCAATCGTTACATTCCACATGCAGACCTGCCCCGGCCGGCCGTCCAGCCCTCCGCCGTTCGCCAGCCCTCAGAAGGTCTCGTGACATCCTGGCTCAAGGCGGCGCTGCGACTCGCGATCGGCCTCGTGCCCGAATACCTCGTGATCGTCCTCATTCTGGGTGCCGTCCGTTCGCTGCTCTTCCCCTCCATGTCCTACGCCATCGGCGGCAGCCTGCTGCTCTTTGTCCTGCTGGCCGCCGCCGGCACCCTCTTCGTCATCCCCACGGCAGGCGAGGTTCCCATCCTGCAGACGCTCATCGGCTTCGGGCTGGGCTCTGCCGGGGCCGGCGCCCTCATGCTGACCTTGCCCGCGGTGAGCCTTCCCTCGCTTTGGATGGTCGGGAAGGCACTGCCGCGCAAGAACCTGGCGGTCGTCGCGGCGATCGTGTTCGGCTTCGGTCTGATCACCGGCATCCTGGCCCTGCTGTTCGGCCTGCGCTGACAGGGATCTCTCGGACCCGGCATCCGCAGGCGCATTTGGCTATGCTTGAGACATGTCCAAGGTCGTCGATGCCGGGCTCGGACCCGGAGACCCCGGCTACCGCGCGGCGAGCTTGGCCCTCTTCCTCACCGCGCTGGTCACGTTCGCCCTCCTCTACAGCACGCAGCCGCTCCTGCCGTCGCTCGCCGGGACCTTCCGCCTGGGGCCCACCACGGTCAGCCTCAGCGTCTCTCTGGCGACAGCGGGTCTTACCATCGGCTTGCCGCTCTGGAGCCTCCTATCGGATCGCTACGGCCGGCGTCCTGCGATTCTCGCCGCTCTCTGGGCGTCAAGCGCCCTGGCGCCGGCGATTGCGCTGGCCCCGAACTTTGCCCTGCTTGCCGTCTGGCGCTTTTTGCAGGGGCTGATGCTCGCCGGGGTCCCGGCCACGGCCATGACCTACCTTGGCGAGGAGGTGCGGCCCCAGGCCCTGGGCGGCGCCATGGGCCTCTATATCGCCGGCAACTCGATCGGCGGGATGAGCGGCCGTCTGGCGGTGGGCTTTACCGCCCAGGCGTTCGACTGGCGCTGGGCCCTGGCCGGACTTGGGCTGCTCGTCCTCCTCCTGACCGTCCTGACCCAGCACCTGCTGCCCCCGTCGCGCCACGCGGCTGAGCGGCGGCTACTTCCGCTTGGCGCGCTGCGCGACATCTGGGCCCTGGCCGGAAACAGGGCAATTCTGCCCCTGGCGCTGATCGGCGGCCTGCTCATGGCATCCTTCGTGGGCGTCTACAACTACCTCGGCTTTCTGCTCGTGGGTCCGACGTACCATCTTGCCCTCGGCGCGTCGAGCCTTGTCTATCTCTTCTACCTGCTCGGCTCGGTGAGTTCCTTCGCGCTTGGCGGGTTGGCCGATCGGCGGGGCCGGAGTCCCGTCCTCTTCTGGTCAGTCTCGCTGACCCTGATCGCCGTCCTCGCATCGCTAGCCCGACCCCTCGTGCTGCGACTCGCCGCCGTGGCGATCTTCACCTTCGGCTTTTTCGGCAGCCATGCGGCGGCCTCGACGCTCGTCTCCGAGCGTGCTGGCACCCGTCGCGGTCACGCCTCGACGCTCTACCTGCTCTGCTATTACCTCGGCTCGAGTCTCGGCGGTACCCTCCTGGGCCTGCTCTGGGAACGTCACGGGTGGGCAGGCGTCGCCCTCGGTGCGGCGACCGTGCTGTTCGCCGCCTGGCTGCTAAGCCTCTACAGCGCGCGGCAGAAGGACTAGTTTGGAGCTCAGCCGGCCGCCACGAGGCCCGCCGCCGCCAGCAGCACAATCAGGGCCAGCACGACATTGGCGATGCCGAGGCGCATCGCGAGCCTTCGGTAGCGCTCCGCCTCGCGAACGAGGGCCTCGGGCGGCACGCTGCCCGCCGCCTGGATCGCCCTGCGCACGCGGTTGGCGCGCCGGCCCACGTGGAAGTCATGGATGATGCTCAGCACCACCATGAGCAGAACCGCTGCCAGCTTGATCCCGAGCCAGAAGCCGAAGCTCGTACCGTAGAAGGACGGCACGAGCAGGGTGTTCAGAGGTATGCCCATCAGGATGAGGTTCAGGACGCCCGTGATCACGAGCACGCCGATCGCGGTCCACGCGAGCGGCAGGGACGTCCGGCCCACCAGCCGGAACAGCGTTGAGCGTTCGAGCGCGGGCAACCCCCGGCTGGCCGGCCCGAGCACAAATCCCACCATCAGCATCTCGCCGATCCAGAACACCGCTGCGAACAGGTGGATGAACAGTACGAACTGGCGCACGCCGCACTCCCCTCCCACCGGTATGGTCGCGCACGCGTCCCTGGCGGGCGGTGATGCGGCGCACCGGCAGTGGCTAGCGTGCGACCAGCGCGCGCTTGAGGCCCGAAAGTGGCCCCGCGTTCAGCACCTGGCTGGCCTTGACGCCCGCTTTCTGAGCCTGTGCGATGCCGAGCGGCATGTAGTCGAGCTCCTGCACCGAGTGGGCGTCGGTGTCGATGACGAACAGGAGCCCTGCCGCGCCGCCGTCGCCGAGCCAGCGGTAGTCGAGATCCAGCCGCCGCGGCGACGCGCTCATTTCGAGCGCCGTGCCCGCCTCGCGGGCCGCAGCGAAAACCTTCTCCCAGTCCGCTGCGATCGGCGGGCGCTCGCCGAGCTTGCGCGCGCCGGGATGCCCGATCGCCGTGACAAGCGGGTGACGGATCGCCCGCACGAGTCGCTCGGTCGCTGCCGTGACGTCCTGGTCGAAATGGTTGTGCACCGACGCGATGACCACATCGAGTTCCTCCAGAAGATCATCCGGCAGGTCGAGCGAGCCGTCGCTGTGGATGTCCACTTCGCAGCCCTGCAGGAGCGCGAAGCCGTCCGGCAGAGTCCGCCGCAGGGCCACGATCTCCTGGCGCTGCTGGCGGAAACGTTCCGGTGTCAGGCCCTGCGCCACCTTGAGCCCCTGCGAGTGATCGGTGACGGCCAGATAGGCGTAACCGCGCTCGACAGCCGCCCGTGCCATGCGTTCGATCTCCTCGAGACCGTCGGACCAGGTCGAGTGCGTGTGGAGGTCCCCCTGCACGCGCACCGGCGCCTGCTCGCGCGCGGCGAGGGCCAACCCGCGCAAGGGCGGTGCCACCCAGGCCATCCCCGCGTGATGGAAGAGCTCTTCCTCCGTCCGACACGGGATGCGGCTGTCACCGCGGTAAAGGCCATGGGCGGCCAGCCTCATGCCGCGTTGGGCCAGGTCGTCCTGCACCTCCTGCACGAAGCTGTCCGGTCCCGTCTGCCATAAGAGCGCCGGGCCGAACGCGTCCTCATCGGCAACCAGAAGCGCATCCTCCCCGATCTGCCAGATGCCCTCGAGAAGGATCGGCAGATGTGCGTGCCGCGCCGCCTCTACCTCGTCGCCTGCCCTGGCCAGCCAGCGCGGATGACGGACGGTCGGCTCCAGGCGACGCAGTTCGCCGACCTGACTGAGGCCGGGGACATCGTGCCGCAGCTCCTCGGTGATCCGCATGAGGTCCGGCAGCGGTACGCCCAGGCGGCGCTCCGCAAATGCGCGCATCAGTTGGCGGCGCTGGTTGGTCGAAACCCCGGGCAGTTCCTCGCCGGACTCGAGGCGCGCCCTGAGCCCCTGCACCGTGCCGATGCCGACCGCCCAGAGCTTGCGCGCGGTGCTCGGTCCCACGCCAGGCAGGCGAAGCAGGGCCGAGAGCTCCGGGGGCTGCGCTCCGCGCCTGCGCAGGAGACCGGGCGGCAGCTCGCCCTCCGCCATGCGCAGGATCTTCTCTGCAATCTTGCTGCCGATCCCGGGCGTCCTTTCCAGGGCCTCCAAACTGCGCATGTCGACGGCGTGCATCTCGATGCGCCGTGCCGCCTCGCGGTAGGCGCGGACCTTGAACGGGCTCTCGCCCGCAAACGCGACGCGGTCGGCCAATTCATAAAGCCAGGTCGCGATCTCCCGCGCGCTCGGCAAGCCGATCACCTCCCTATGCCATGCTCCCCGCAGAAAACCGGGGCATGCGCGTCCCAAGACGACCCGGAGCGCGTCGCATGCTATAATGGCCCAAATGATGAAGGAGACCAGTAGCGGCCCAACCGGGACCAAGAGAGCCGCCGACGCTGCGAGGGCGGTTCCCGGCCACCGCGAAGACACTCTGGAGCGCATGGCCGAAGGACTTCCCCAAGCCTTGCCGTCAAGCCCACGTCACGGGCAGCAAAGAGGCCGGCCCGCGGCCGGCGAAGTGCGGTGGCACCACGACGCCCCCTCGTCCGCACAGGACGTGGGGGTCATGTCTTGCTGGAGGTGGTGCCATGATCCGCGTTCTTGCCTCCGCACTCGCCGGGCATCTTGGCGAGGAAGTCACGCTCCAGGGCTGGCTCAGTCAGATGCGCCGCCTGCGCGGGCTCGCATTCCTGATCCTGCGGGACCGCAGCGGCACGGCGCAGGTGGTCCTGCGCGATCCGCAGGAGATCGAGCGCGTCACGGCGCTAAGCCACGAGTCGGTGCTGGCGGTGACGGGGCTCGTGACAGCGCGCGGCGACGGCCGTCCCGGCGTCGAATTGCAGGAGCTCTCCATCGACATTCTGGCGGCAGCCCACGAACCACCGCCCATCGACCTCTTCCGGCCGGCCCTCGAGTTGCCCTTGCCGACCCTGCTCGACTACGCCCCGCTGTCCCTGCGGCACCCCAGGCGCAAGGCGATCTTCGAGATCGCCGCCGCGGCCGCCCACGGCTTTCGCGCAACCCTGCGCCAGCAGGAGTTCGTCGAGATTCACACGCCGAAGCTGGTGGCTGCCGCCACCGAAGGCGGAGCGAACGTGTTTCCGGTCGGCTACTTCGAGCGTACGGCCTACCTGGCGCAGAGTCCCCAGTTCTATAAGCAGATGATGGTCGGCGTCTTCGAGCGGGTCTTCGAGGTGGGGCCCGTCTTCCGCGCCGAGCCGCATGACACGCCGCGCCACCTGAACGAGTACGTGTCGCTCGACGCGGAGATGGGCTTCGTCGACGACCACCGCACAGTCATGGCCGTGCTCGGAGCGGTCGTAGCCGGCATGCTCGCGGCTGTGCAGGAGCAGGCAAGTGGCGCCGTCGCGCTGCTCGAGGCGGAACTGCCAACGCTTCCCCATGCGCTCCCGCAGCTGCATTTCACGGATGCGCAACGGCTGCTCCACGCCGTGCGGCAGACGGGCGAGGAGCCGTTGGACCTGACGCCCCGCGATGAGCTTGCACTGGGCGCCTGGGCGAAGAAGGAGTTCGGCTCGGACTTTCTCTTCATCGAAGGCTATCCCGAAGCGTCGCGCCCCTTCTACACCCATCCGGACCCTGAGCGGCCCGGCTACACCCGCGGCTTCGACCTTCTCTTTCGCGGTATGGAACTCGTCACTGGCGGGCAGCGCCTGCATCGCTACCAGGACTATCTCGACGCCCTCTCGCGGCGTGGCATCGACCCTGCCCCCTTCGCAGGCTACCTCCAGGCCTTCCGCTTCGGCATGCCGCCGCACGGCGGCTTCGCGATCGGCCTCGAGCGCTTCGTGGCACGCCTGCTGGGCATCCAGAACCTGCGTGAGGCCACCCTCTTCCCGCGCGACCGCACCCGGCTCGATCCCTAGCTTCTTTCGGCATCTGTACTTCGGTACAGGGGGGTGCCTGTACCGTCGGGCGAGGCCAGCCACAAGGCCAACCGCCTAGACTAGGCGTGGGCAAAGGAGGCCGACGATGGGTATCATCCTGCGCTACCGTGGCTTCCGCTCGGTCTGGCTGGGCCAGCTCTTCTCCCAGTTCGGCAACGCCGTCTTCATGATCATGGCGCTCTGGGAGATCCAGCTGCGCCAGCCGGCCCTGCTTGCGGTCGCAGGGCTGGCCATGGTCCTGCCTTCGCTGCTGGCCGCCTTCGGCGGCGTCCTCGTGGATCGCCGCAACCCTGGGCGGCTGATGCTTTGGACCGACGTGCTGCGGGGCTTGGCCGTGGCCCTGGGCCTCTGCGCGCTGCTGATACCGGGCAGCCTCGCCGCGGTCACGATTGCGCTCCTGGCCGTCAACAGCCTGGGTTCGGCCCTCTTCGGCCCCGCCGAGATGGTCGTCGTGCCGCGACTCGTCTCCGCCCAGGACCTTGCCGGCGCCAACGGCATCTACAACCTGACGTACCAGCTTTCGAACGCCATCGGTTCGGCGCTCGGCGGCGCGGCGATCGCCGCCGTCGGCGTCGCGTGGGTGTTCGGTTTCGACATGGCCTCCTTCTGGATCTCTGCGGCCGCCATCATGCTCATGCTGAGGACCTTCGCGTGGGAGCCGCGCGGCACGTCGGACGAACATGCGGGCGCAGAGCCCGGCGGGTTCCTTTCCAGTCTCGCCGCGGGCTGGACGACGCTCAAGGAGCTGCCTGGCATTTTGCGCATGATGCCCATCGTGGTGCTGACGAACTTCGCCTACATGGCCGCATTCACCATGCTGCCCTACTGGATCCACCATGAGCTGCACGCAGGGGCGGCCACCTTCGGCCTGATCGATGCGGGCTGGGCGACCGGACTGATCGTGGGCGGCGTCCTCACCGCACGCTTCCACCGCTGGCCGCTGCGCACCTCGAGCAGCTTGATGTTCGGCGCGCAGTCTCTCCTGCTGCTCGCGTTCCCGTTCGCCTCGGCAAGCTGGCTGGCTGGCGGCCTCCTGCTCGCCGCAGGCATCGGCAACGGCATCGGCAACGCCCTGATGTTCACGATGCTGCAGCAACTGACGCCCGAAGACGTGCGCGGTCGGGCATTCGGCCTGCTCTTCACCCTCTTCGGCATCGCAAACCCCCTGGGTTCCCTGGCGGCAGGCCTCGCGCTGGGCCATGTCCCCCTCATCTTCTCCTGGCTGGTGGCCGGTCTCACGGGAATATGGCTGGCCGCCTCGATCTGGCGTTCCGTCCCATCCGACCTCGGCATCGCGCAGCCCGCAACCAGCCAACCGGAAATATCCTGAGAGATCGCGGCCGCCTGGGCCATGGGCTGATCGCCGGAGGCTCCTCACAAGACTTTTGGGCGCCTGCTCGCTCCGAACGTCGCTGCTCCTCATGTTTGGCGGGCAATCCCTGGGTGATGTCTCTATCCTTTTGTAAGCTCTGTTCAACAGGTGTTGTAGGCGCTTGAGGTCTATGCGACAGAGTGGCACCGGATCGCTCGTGGTAATTGAGAGCAAGAGACAGACACAGGGCGCCCGCCGGGAAGAGGCGGGCGCCCTGATGATGTCTGGGCAGGAGGGAGGGGGTGGTAGCGCTTAAGCCCGGGGCGAAGGGACGCCTAGGGAAGGAGTAGTTGGAGCGGACCTGCCAGTAACAGGTCCGCTCCGATGCAGAAACCGTCATCGTCATCGTAGATTACACTCGCCCCGCCGTAAAGCCGGGTGAAGAGATTCCGTGCGTCGACATGCCCGCGGTTCTGGCTCGGTTGCAACGGCGCTGCCCTGTGTGCAAGGCGGCGGCGCTGGTGGGGCATGGCCGGCCGTGGCGGACCTACCAGGTAGAGCCTACGGCACGTCGTGGGCGACGGCGGCGCGTGCGGAATGGGCGGCTGCGCTGCACGGCGTGCGGCAGGGCGCACACCGTGCTGCCGCCGGAACTGGGGCCGCGCAAGCGCTACCGTCTGGAGGTGCTGGAGGCGGTCTGCAACGGGGCGGGAGCGGCGAAAGCGCGGATTGCGGCAGCGGCCGGGCGGGGTGAGCCCTGAGCGCATTGGCGCCTGGCTGGGGCTCTGGCAGAGCCGTCCGGCAGAGGTGATCCGTTTCCTCGAACTGTGGCTGCTCTCGGACCCACTCGGCCGGCGACCAGTGCTGGTGCCGGGGATGTCGGACATCGCCTACCTGCGCCAGTTGCTCGGCATCGCCGAGGGCGCCGCCGTATTTCCCGAGATCATTCGGCTCCTCACGGCGGCCTCGGGGCAAAGACCGAGTTGCTGCTGGCGCCCACGTGATTCCGGTAGGCCCCTCGGGCTGCTGGGGCCAAAGCCGCGACCGGAAGCGGCCCGATTGGACCAGACGATGGACAGGAGACAGCGAAAGGCACTCGCACGCTACGCTCTCCTGGGCGGGACCGTCTGGTTTGACCGCTACGATTCCATGCGAACCATTCCGCCAACCGTACTGGCTGATCAGTTCTTACGTCACAGCCACTCTCCGATAGTGTTTACCACTGTGAAAAACCTTCTTTGAGTTGCATGTCCCAAATTTTGGATTATACTGATGAGGAATTAGTAATGAATCGCTTCGTTGTCTTTGTTATTCTATTGGCAACCGTTTCGATGGCTGGCTGTGGAGCGCAAACTCTAGGAAAAAGTGATCATGCCAACACTGTTCAAACAGCAGCTGTGTTGCACGACAGTTTCGTTTATATGCCGATTCAGTGGAACGGTCGCTCGTATACCCCAGCGCAAATCTTGGCTGTCGCCAACGTTGGCAATCCAATTGGTGTAGTCAATGCATATCCAAAGTCAGAGCTTATCGTATATTTATCCGCTCAGTACGCTAAGAAGCTGTCAGTTGGAACACCTGTGTTCGAAGTTCCAGGCATATCGACCTCTAAAGAGGTTGCCGTAGAGGTATCGCCCAATCACTACGTCTTGGCTCCGCTAGTAGTACGATACGGTTCCGTTTGAACTTTGACGTGCCTTTGGACTCTAACCAGCGTCCCGTTCGGTCAGCCGTGCCGTTTGGGAAATGACTAGAGGGGAGCCATCGTGGTGGCACTCCCTCTTTTAGTTACTAAAACCCAAAAACTCTGGGAACTGAGCCTTTGTAAAAGCGGTCGGGCACTCCGCTCGCAGCCATCCTCGGTTTTTCTCTGCCGTGCTCGCCGTTGCCGTCTCCCGAGGATCGCTACCGAGCCATACAGTCGCAGTTTTATGTCATTCGCCCAGGGTGAGTGATGCAGGCCCACCTACCTCGCTGCCCTTGTCTGCCCGAATAACGAGGAGGTTTGGGCGACGACGGTTTCTTTCAGCGGCTGTCGGCTGTTCGAGCCACCCGAGTTCTGTGAAATTCGGCTCGATAACTGCCCGGATCACAAATCCGACACGGATCAACTCGTTGACGTAAACAGACAACGGCCTGTGCCACTTGACCAGTCTTACCCCATTGCCTTCTTCGACTCGGGGGCCAGGCTGCAGGTACGCGTCAACCGGCCAAGCCTTTGCATTGCCTTCTTCATCAACAATCCACTCTCCTTGAGAGTTAGCGTACTTTAAGGGGTGTTCTACTGAGAACACGAGGGTTCCACCAGGTACAATCCAGTCATACATTCTGGAAGCCAGTTCTGCGTAATGCTCTATATAGTGAAAGGTCCGTACGCTGAGGACAAAGTCAAAGTGTTCTGGGTGTAGATCCATCGCCTCAATGTCTGCCTCCAACCAACGAATTTGTGGGTGATCTTCGAAGAACGTGCGCATGACAGGTGACTTGTCCACGGCAGTCACCAATGCGGCGCCGGAAGCCACTAACCGTGCGGCCCAATCCCCTGAACCCGCCCCTAAATCGAGAACGCGTTTCCCTTCCACTTTTGGCAAGAGCGATTCAATGGCCGGTCGCTCAAGGTAATCTGGTCGGGAGCGTTGTTGCATCACATATTCTCGTACCACAGCCGCATCGAGCCACGCGTCTGTCCCCATCCCTATCCCTCCATTGCTCCCCGTCGCCTGCCCGAATCTCCGGGTAGCACGTTCCCGCACAGATCACGTCCGCGCGGAGAGCGACTGCGGCCCGAAGGCGAAGCCATGGTCTTGTTTGTCAACGGCGCTCCCTGCTCCTGCCTGCTAACGCTAAGGAGGCGCCCGTTGCGCCGGGAAAACTGTTAGGCTACGGCGGACGCAGCGGGACGCTTGGTTTTGGCGTGATGCCGTCCCTCAGGCGATGAGGGCGGGATGGCGGGCCCGCTTGTCGCGCAGGCGATCGAACTGGCACTACTCAACCTCGGTGACGCGCTGGCGTTGCCACCGGGCGGTGGCTCTGGTGACGGCACCGAACACGAGCCTGTTGGCGCGGTACTCATCGAAGAAGCGCGGGATCGTCTTGGTGCGCCGCCGTTCCTGCTCGAACTGCGCTTCATCAGGTGTTTGCCGCGGGCCTTGCGGGCATCTGGGTGGCCGCAGCCGGCGTCACCCCCCTGCCTGCCTCGCAGGCGCCGAGTCGCTGCAACGGGATCCGGCCGCTGGCGAACTCGGCACGCGGCCACGCCGCGTGCTACACTTGGTTCGCTAGACTAACGAACTAAGTGGCGGTGGACGTATTGCGCAACGCAGACGAGCTGAATCACCTGGACCGCACCTTCGAGGAGCTGCGCCGACGCTGGCGCGTCCGCCTGCGGCGCGCAACGCGTGAGGCGCTCGGGGATGGCGTGGGCTTGCGCGCCTTTCCCCTGCTCGAGCAACTTTCTGAACACGGCCCCCTCTCGCCCACGGACCTCGCCCAGCGGCTCGAACTGCGAACCAGCACGATCGCGGCCCATCTTGATCGTCTGGAGGAGTCCGGCTGGGCAGCGCGCGAGGGCCAGGGCAGAAAGGGCGTGCTCGTCAGGGCCACCGCCGAGGGCGAGGCGGCGCATCGCCGCTACCTGGACGTGCGCCGGACGATGCTGGCCGAGATCGTCGCACCGCTCACGGGGAGCGACGTGCAGGCGCTCTCCCGGCTGTTCGATCTGTTGCTGCGCGCGATGCAGCCCGAGGGAGACGCCCGATGAGCTTTCATGGCATGGGCATGGGCGGCAACGGCATGCGCGGTGTCTGGGAGCAGCGGCGCTCGATCGGCTATCTCGAGCAAGGCGGCAGGCCGACGCGCGAGACGGTAAAGAGGCTGCTGCGGGTGCTCCGGCCCCATGCGCGGCGGCTCGCAGGGGCACTCAGCCTGACGCTCTTCGGCATCTTGCTGGGCCTCGTACCCCCGCTCCTGATGCGCCAGGTGATCGATGTCGCGATCGTGCACAAGGACGTGGGCATGCTCGTCTACCTGGCCGCCGGCCTCGTCCTGTTTCCCGCCGCGGGCGCTGTCGTGTCGGTGGGGCAGAACTACCTGAACGCCGTGGTGGCCCAGGGCGTCATCCACGACCTGCGTACGGCGATGTACGAGCACGGGCAGAAGCTCGGCATCGACTTCTTCACGCGCACCCCGGGCGGGGAGATCCATTCGCGCCTCGTCAACGATCTCAACGCTGTGCAGCAGGTACTGGGCACGATCCTGACCGGCTTCTTCGTCAACGTCATGACGATCGTGCTGACGCTCGCGCTGATGTTCACCCTCAACTGGCAGCTATCGCTCCTGAGCATCCTCGTCCTGCCCGCCTTCGCCCTCCCGGTCCTCAGCTTCGGCCGGCGCACCTACGAGGCGATCACGCGCACGCAGGAGAGCCTCTCCCACCTGACGGCCCACCTTGAGGAGACCCTTACGCTTTCCGGCATCGTGGTGGTGAAGAGCTTCGGCACGCGTCGGCGCGAGGCCGAGCGCTTCAAGTCGATCAGCTACGACGTGCGCAGCAACCAGATCGCGCAGAGCATGATCGGGCGCTGGCTCGGCTTTGTCTTCTCCACCATGTCGGCCATCGGCCCGGCGCTTCTCTACGGCTACGGCGGCTATCTCGTGATCATCGGCGCCGTGCAGATCGGCACCATCGTGGCGTTCGCCACCTACCTCGTCCAACTCTACAGCCCCGCATCGTCGCTCGCGGGCTCCAACACGACGCTGCTCGGCGGGCTGGCGCTCTTCGACCGGATCTTCCAGTTCCTCGACCAGCCGATCGCCGTACCGGAACCCGCGCACCCGCTGCCGGTGAAGGCCGAGCCCGGCGTCACGCCCGTCTCTCTCCGCTTCGACCACGTGCGCTTCAGCTACCGGCAGGGCGAGGAGGTCCTGCACGGACTGAGCTTCGAAGCCGCGGCGGGCCAGCTCACCGCTGTCGTGGGGCCGAGCGGCGCCGGCAAGAGCACCATCCTCTCACTGGCAGCCCGCTTCTACGACCCGGACGTAGGCCGGGTGCTCCTGGCCGGCATGCCGCTCGCGGAGCTCGCCGAGGACGACCTCCGGCGACTCATGTCCGTGGTGACGCAGGAGCTCTTCCTCTTTCACCAGACGCTGGAGGACAACATCCGCTACGGCCGACCGGACGCGAGCGCTGCGGACGTCGCGGAGGCCGTCGATGCGGCACAGCTCGGCGAGCTGGTGGCGCAGTTGCCGGAAGGGCTCGCCACCGTCGTGGGCGAGCGCGGCTACCGCCTGTCCGGTGGTGAAAAGCAGCGTGTGGCCATTGCCCGCGCCATCCTGCGCAACCCGTCTCTGCTGCTGCTCGACGAGGCCACGAGCTCCCTCGACAGCCACGCCGAGCGCCTGATCCAGCAGGCGTTGGCGGGGCTTTTCGAGGGCCGGACCGTAATCGCGATCGCCCACCGGCTCTCGACCATCCTGGCTGCGGACCAGATCCTCGTCGTCGAGCAGGGCCGCATCGTCGAGCGCGGCCGCCACCAGGAACTGCTCGCCCAGGGTGGCCTGTATGCGCGCCTCTACCATGAGCAGTTCGATCCCGGCCTGAGCAGAGCCGGCGAGGACCGGGGCTGATTCAAAGTGTCCGCCGGAAGACGACGTGTCTCGTCCCCGGACCCTCGCGCCCCGTGTGCACCGGGATGCCCATCTCCACGCTGTCACCCGGCACCACCGTAAAGCCCATGGCCCGATGGAAGGCCACGGAGCCCGTGTTGACGGGTGACGTGATGGCCGTCGCAGATGTCCGTCCGGCGGCGCGGGCGGCCGCGAAAAACGCTTCGTAGAGCAGGCGCCCGATGCCGCGTCCACGTGCCGAGGGATCGACGCCGACGAAGTGGATGTAGGCGCGCTCGCTGTCGCCGGTGGCGAAGACCCCGCAGAGGAAGCCGAGCAGCCTGCCTGACTCCCCATCCTCCGCGGCGAAGCTCGCGTCAGAGAAATACTCGAAGAAGAGGCGCGGCAGTCTCGGCGTCATCTGCCGGCCGCCCCACCAGTCGTCGAGCTGCGCCAGGACGATGTCCGCGTCGTCCTGGCGCAGCTCGCGCAGGCGCACGCCGTTGCCGGTCCGCGGCAGCTCCTGTGTCGCCTCCCCCACGACGAAGAGGTAACCGTCGCGGTCCCTGAGGTGGCACTCCCGCCAGCCGTGCACAAAGACCGTGGGCGGCAGCACAACTTCGCCACCGCAACGGTCCGCGGACGCCGCCGCATCGTCCGGGTTCAAACCGAGCAGCCGGATCTCGACCCCCAGGCCTCGCGGTCCATCTGCCGCCAGACCTCGGCCGCTCGGCATGCGGCCGCAGGTGTGGTCCGCGTGCAGCATCAGCCTCAGCCCGTGGCCCGCGAACGCCGCGAAGTCCTCGTCGCTGTACAGGCGACGCAGGGTCAGGGTCTGCTCGTAAAAGGGCAGGCTCGCCTGTACCGAGCGGACGATCAGATTGAGACTAAGACCCCGCAGGCTGCGCCCGTAGATGTCCGCAGTCTGCCAAGGCTCCCCCTGCCGCAGTTTCGTCAAGCAGACCACTCCCGCGAAGGTCCTTGCGGGGCCACGAACGTCCCCGGCTTCGAGCTCAACGTAACCGAGCTCCGCCTCAGGCACAAGATAGGGTGCGCGGGGGGCAGGTCGGGGGCACCTGCCAAGGTTGCATGGCGGTCTCCTGTTGCATATAATGAAACAAGCGTTTTAGACGCGGCTAAAACTCTTTTTAGGGGGATGTCCCGATGAGCGGGCTCGCGCGAGAAGATTACCTCGCCGACATCTACCGCCTGCAGTGCGAACGCCCGAAGGATCCCGTCAGCACTGGATCCGTGGCCGATCGGCGGGGAGTCACGGCGGCCTCGGCCACCGCGATGTTCAAGCGTCTCGCGCGTGACCACCTGATCGTTTACCGCAACTACGGCGGTGTCACGTTGACTCCCGAAGGCGAGGATTTGGCGCTCGGGGTCGTGCGCCGCCACCGCCTTGTGGAGCGCTTTCTCGCCGACGTGCTGCACATCCCCTGGCAGCAGGTGGACGCTTACGCAGACCAGATGGAGCACGCGCTCCCCGACGAGGTCGTCGACCGCATGGAGGCCCTCCTGGAGAACCCCTACACCTGCCCGCACGGCTACCCGATTCCCGACAAGCACGGGCACTTGGCCCAGCCGCATCTCGTGCTCCTGCGGGACCTGCCGCTTGGCGAGACGGTGCGCGTCGCCCGCGTCAACGAGCGCGTGCCAGGGCTGCTGCCCTACATCGAGGAGCTCGGTCTCATGCCAGGGAGCCTGCTCCGCCTGACCGGGCGGAATCCCATAGATCTCAACGTGACCATCGAAGCGGGCGGCCAGGAACACATTCTCGGCCTGCGGGTGTCCGAAGCCCTCTGGGTCGAGCCAACCGAGGCCAAGGGCTAGCGCACCATCACCGACGACGCGGAAGGGAGGCGAACCATGGACGACGCCCATCGGGATCCCGCAGGGCAAGCCTCTGCGCCGGAGCATCCCGCCATTACCCATGAGGACCTCGACCGCGCCCGCGACCGGCTGGCCGTCGCCCTTGCCCGCCGCTCGGGTGCCCTGCGGGGGCTGCGCGTCTTCTGGCTATTGCTCGGCCCGGGAATTCTCGTCTTCCTGGGCGAGAACGACGCGCCCAGCATGCTCTCCTACGCCGCCACCGGTGCGCAGTTCGGCATCGGCTTCTTCCTGCCGTTCGTGCTCGTGACATTCCTGATGGGCTTCGTCGTGCAGGAGATGACCCTGCGCCTCGGCGCGGTCACGCACCGCGGCCACGCCGAGCTGATCTTTGATCGCTTCGGCCCCTTCTGGGGCTGGTTCGCCATGTGCGACCTGATGCTCGGCAATTTCCTCACGCTGGTCACCG
>JAJYSZ010000078.1 GCA_021793315.1 Bacillota bacterium
GCCGGTGGTTCGGGTTGGTGTGTTCAATGGACAGATAGACGGCGATGAGTCCGTAGAGAACCGCGGCATGGCTGCTGATGGCGGGATTCCGAAGAAGTGCCGTAGGGGTTTTCACCATAGGTTCGTTTCCGTACTTGCGCACGATGGCTCCCTGCGACACCGCTTCACCCCCTCGACAAAAGGAACCAGGCTCCCGGCGAGGGGAGCCTGGCACTAATACCGTCTCTCGCGTCCCTGGCAGCCGCCCGCACCTGCTTTAGGTGAGGTCGGGGCGTTGCTCAAATACTGCTTGCTCATGCTCTTGGAGGATCCGTTTGACGCGCCGAGGATGGGTGTCCAGCGCCGTTGCGATCTCTTGTAGGGATCTACCGGCCTCTCGCATCGCAAGCACCGTGCTGAGTGCCTTGTGTCGTGTTCGACGCTGGAAGTCGCTGCGGCTGATCCATGTGGCTCTGTGGCCCCTGAACATTCTACGCACAGTGTCCCAGCTCATCCCGTATTCGCGTGCGATCTCCTTGAGGGTCATCCCCTGCTCGTGGTTAAGCCTGTAAACCTCATCGAACGATGGAGGCTGTAGCTCGGGGTCCAACAAAAGGCTTGCCTGTGCGTAGATAAACTGAGTGTCCTGTCTTGTCGGAGCAGATGCAGGTCGCACCGATCTGCGTCTCCACGGCCGGCAGGTGGCGCACGAGGGCGTTGCGCTTCAGCATGCGCTGCACCCCGACCGCGAGCGCGATCGTCACGATGGCCGGCAGGCCTTCGGGAATCGCCGCGACCGCCAGGCTGACGCCGGCGAGGAACATCCGGAACGGGCTCTCGCCACGCATGACCCCGGCCGCCACGACCACGGCCGCAATGCCGAGACAGGCCCAGACAAGCGTCCTCCCCAGCCCCTCGAGCCGCACCTGCAAAGGTGTGGGCTCGTTCTTCTGTTCACTCAAAAGGCGCGCGATGCCGCCCATGGCCGTGGCGGTGCCCGTAGCCGTGACGAGTCCCACAGCGCGTCCCCGCACCACGGTCGTGCCGGCAAACACCATGTTCTTGCGCTCGCCGATCGGGGCCCGCTGGTCGCCGACCCAGTCTGCCGATTTCTGTACCGGCACGGACTCGCCCGTCAACAGAGCTTCCTCGACCGCGAGTTCGGTGGTGTGGAGGAGCCGTGCGTCGGCGGCCGGCTTATCGCCCGCCTCAAGCAACAGCAGGTCTCCCGGCACGACTTCCGTCGCCGGTACCCTCCGCTCCTGGCCGTCCCGGCGCACCCTGGCGGTGGGGGCGGACATCTCCTTGAGCGCTTCGAGAGAGCGCTCGGCGCGGAACTCCTGCAGGGCACCGAGCACGGCGTTGACGACCACGATCAGCATGATGGTGGCGGCATCGCCGACCTCGCCCAGGAAGAACGAGATCCCGGTGGCGCCGAGCAGCACGAGCACCATAAAGTCCTGGAACTGGGCGAGGAATACCCGCAGGAGACTGCGCGGGCGTGCGTGGGGCAGTTCGTTCGGGCCATAGCGCGCCAGCCTCTGGCTGGCCTCGCGGGAGGTGAGCCCGGCAGCGGGATCGCTTGCAAGCTGCGTGGCCACTTCCGCCGCCGGCAATCCGTGCGCCTCTACCTGATGCATACGCTCTCCCCTTCTCACACTGGGAAGAGCCTATGCTCCGTTTGCGCGAGGTAGGTGCGCAAGTCCTGCGAGCGAGCCAGGCGCCCGCGCAGCGGAGCATCCTGCCTCCCGCGCTGGCCTTGCCGCCGCCCCGCCCCACCATGTCCTTACCCCCAGAAGGGCGTTATGTAACGAGGCCCCAGGCGCCCTCCAACCGTCCCCTCAGACCTGGCGCCGCATCCCTTGGCGCTGGCGGTCGCGCACCGGCCGCCCCAGTGGATCTCGCAGCGCGGATCGCGTGACGCCGGGCGCGCTCTGCGCCGCAGGCCAGGGGCAGACGTACCAGGCCCCGGGGTCAGGCTGCCGCGCCGCGCCTGCGCCGCCTGCCCTCGCCTGCACACCTCGGCCCAGTCGAGTCGCGCACACCGCACCGTGCCAGCCAGGGACATTGTGCTCTGTTTCACAAGTGACTCGTTCCTCTACGCTGTTGCCGACGGTTGCGCAGACAGAGGTCCCCTGCTGACCACCTGCCCGCAGCCGCCAAGCGGGAGGAGGACTACCATGCACCTGAGAAAGACAGCGGCGCTCGCCGCGGTCGCCGTCGGGGCGGCCCTGTCCTTGGCGGCGTGCGGCAGCAGCACTGCCTCTACCAGCAGCAGTTCCGCCACGGGCAGCCGCCTGACCGTCTATGCGGACACCGTCACGAACCAGGGTTGCATCCAGACGAACGTGTTCCACCGCGGCGTCGACATTCTGGTCTGGCGGATCAACGTACTCAAGAACGGCCAGCAGGACAAGAGCGCCAAGGTCTCGGTCCAGGTGAGGGGCGGGCAGACCTACAAGGCGCCGTGGAACACGAAGGATCACTTCTACACCGCGGCCTGGGTCGTTCCGTTCAGCCAGCCCACCGGCACGATCCAGTACACGGTCACGGCCACGGACGGCAGCCAGACGGCCACCTACCAGCCCCAGTTCATGGTGGCCCCGTCGGAACTCATGATTGTACCCGCAACCTACTCCGTGACGGCGACCGTCGGCAGCGAAACGAACTCGCAGTCCGTCTTCGCGGCTTCCGCATCGATCCCGGTCTTCGCCAAGGTCACTTACCCCACCGACTCCGGCTCGGCCAGCCTCACAGCCGGCAAGGTGGTCGCCGAGATCGGCCAGCAGGGCAACGTGGACAGCCATGGCAACCTCGTGGCCGCCAAGACGGTGACCTTGAGCTACAGGGCCTCCGCCAAGGCTTGGACGGCCAGCATCCCCGCCTCGGGTCTCGCCGCCGGGCTCTACGTCGTCCAGGTCAACGCGCAGGACGGCGTCAACCCACCCAACACCGGATCGAGCACGTCACCCGCCTTCGAGGTACAGTAACATGCCACGGCTGAGGGTCCGACCGTGGCAGACCGCACTGGGGCTCGCCTTGCTGTCCGGCGTCACGCTCGCGTCCTTCAGCCTGTCCGTGACGGGACCCGGCGAGCCGGCGGCCGACGCGGCGCCGCGCCAGGGAGAGATGACGGTCCTGACGCCGAACGTCTACCCGGGCGGCATGGTCCGCTGGACCGCCAAAGGGCTCGGGCCGAACGAGACCCTGGCACTCGACTGGCAGAAGGTCCAAGGCAGCTGGGTCGTGCACGGCGGCAGCCTCGGTACGGCCAGCCAGGCCCCGGCCAAGTACACCTTCTCCAGCGAGCGCATCGACACCGTGCGCACGTCCGCGACGGGTACGGCGTCCGGCTCCTTCCGGGTACCAAAGGGATTCGGCGGTCCGCACAACTTCCAGCTGGCGACAGCCGCCGGCACGGCGGTCGCCGTGGGCACCGTGTCGGAATGGCCCTCGGCCACGATCGCCGCCACCAGCGAACCTGACGGCGGCTTCTTCAAGATCCGGGTGCTCGGTCTCGCCTACACGCCGTACACCTCGGACTACGGCGTACTCTACGACAATCGGTACATGGGTTTCATCTCCGCGGTGACCACGAACGGTACAGCCAACTTCGAAGTGCGGGCGGAAGGGGTCGGGACGCATCAGATCTCCCTGCGCGGCGCGGGTGTCTGGGGCCCCTACCTCAACCAGGAGGAGAGCCCATACCCCCTGAATCCACGCTACTACTGGAACGTGCGGGTGACCGCCGCCACGCCGAGGACGATCCTTGACGCGGAGCCCAAGGTCAGCCTGCCGGCGGGCAGGAACCTGACGGCAACCCCGACGGCTGGCGTCGTCGGCAGCCTCCTGACCCTCATGGGCCACGGCCTGCCGCCGGACACCACCCTGCGCGTGGTCTGGAACACCGAGTCAGGCAACCGCGTCACCCAGTCGATGTACCAGACGGCCCAGATCCCGCTCGCCACGGTGCGGACCAACGCTTCTGGCGCCTTCACCTGGAAGGGAGCCGTGCCCGACGACCTCGGCGGCCCGCCCCATGAGATCGACGTGATGGACGGCACGCAAAAGGTCGGCTCGGCCCAGTTCCGCATCCTGCCCAAGTTCATCAGCGTCTCGCCGAACCCGGCCAGGGAGGGCAGCCTCCTGACCGTCCACCTGACGGGTGTGGGCTGGACAGAGTACGACAACATCTACGCAGTCGACTACGACAACGCGTTCATGGGCTACGCCTGCGGCTTCAACAGCCACGGGGACGTGCACATACAGATTCCGGCCGTCGGCCAGATAGGCTACCACTTCATCGACATCTACCCGTCACCGTACATGAGCCAGCACCTGCTTCCGAACTGGTACGGCATGCCGCAGCTGACCTACGCGCAGGACCACCCCGGCGACACGCTGCCGGCCTTCCATCTCGTCATTCGCGTGACGAACTAGCCTGAGATCTGCGACGCGGGAGATCCGCTCTCCCGCGTCCTCCCGCTCCGCTGCCTCTCTGCCGGGGCTCCCGGGCTTGCGCCGGCCAAACGAGACTGCTATGTTCGAATCACCGCTAGGGGTGCCTCGTATGCGAGGCTGAGAGGGCCTTGGGCCCGACCCTTGGAACCTGATCTGGGTCATACCAGCGAAGGGAAGCGCGTCCGCACAGAAACATTCTGGCGCCGCACTCCCATCAGGAGGCGGCGCCATTCTTCGTCCATGGGGGTATCGGATTGGCCTTGCCCGATGGAGAGCTTTCTCAGTTGGACCGCGTCTGGCACATTGAGCGCAGCGGGATCGAACCGGTGCCTGCCATGTCGCGCGACGCGACGCTTGGCGGACTGTTCTGGGTCTGGTTCGCGGGCAATCTGGCCATTCTCACCGTCGTGCTCGGTGCGGTCGCGATGAGCTTCGGGCTGTCGCTGCTCGAAGGCGTGCTGCTTGCCCTGCTGGCCCCCCTCGCCTACGCAGGCATCGGGCTGTTCGCCATCCCCGGAGCGCGCACCGGCGTTCCCACCCTCACGCTGTCGCGGGCCACGTTCGGCACCTACGGCAACGTCATACCTTCGCTGGTCTCCTGGGTGAACCTCGTCGGCTGGGAGACGGTCGTCCTGCTGACCGCGACCTACGCACTCGAAGGTGCGCTCACCGCTGCCTTCGGCGTGCAGCCATCCAATCTCGTGGCCCTGCTCTCGCTGGTCGTCGTGACGTTCTCGGCCTTCTCCGTCGCCCTGCTTGGCCACGCGACCATCGTCCGCATCCAGACGGTCGCCTCGTACCTGTTCGGGGCCCTCACCCTGATCGTCTTAGTGCTGGCGCTGCCCAAAGTGCACCTCGGCCTCCTGCTGAGGGCCCCTGGCGCGCCGTTCCTCTCCGCCTTCCTGCCGGCGCTCTCCATCGTCGTCGCGGGCGGCGCCCTGTCGTGGGTCAACACGGCGGCGGACTACACCCGCTACCTGCCCAAGAACGTCAAGGGCTCAGGTATCGTGTGGGCGACCACTTTGGGCAGTCTGGTTCCCACCTTCGGCCTCCTGGTGCTCGGCATCCTGCTCTCTGCAGGACGTCCGAGCCTCGCGTCGGCCGCGAATCCGATCGCCGCGATCGGAGGCATCCTGCCCGCCTGGATGGCGGTGCCGTACTTGCTGACGGCGGCGGGCGGCATGGTGACGGGCGACATCATGGACGTCTACTCGTCGGGCCTCAGTCTGATGGCCGCAGGCGTTCCTCTGAAGCGCACCCGCACCATCCTGGTCGACGCGACGCTTTCGATCGCCGCCAGCGTCTACATCCTGCTGGTGGCGCACAACTTCCTCGGCGCCTATGTATCCTTCCTGACCGTTCTGGCGACGGTGCTGGCCCCGTGGGCCGCCGTGTTCGGCGTCGACACGGTGCGGCACCTGCACCGCGACTACCAGCTCGACGAGCTCTACCGCGGCGGCCAAAGCGCCTACGGCAGGCTGCGCCTGCCCGCCTTCGCCGCGTGGCTGATCGGAACAGTCGCCGCACTGCTGACGTCATCGATCCCGCCGCTGCTGCATGGGCCGCTGGCGGTCGGCATCTTCCAGGGCTCGAACCTTAGCCTCTTTCTCGGCTTCCTCGTCAGCCTCGCGATCTACCTGCCGTGGAGTAGAAACGCCTAGCGGCGGCGGATGCGGAGGCGATAGCGCCTGTGCCGGGTTCGCCTGTGCAGCTGCCAGATACCGAGGCCCGCAGCCGCGGCGAGTCCGCCTTCCGCCCAGGGCAGCATGCCCCCGGCTGCCGCCTTGTGCGGCGACGCCGCGCTCGCCACGAGCGGAATCACCGCCAAGGGCTTCGCCTGCGGTCCCACGACCACCTCGCCGACCGGCTGACCCGCGCGCCAGGCCTCGGGCCAGTCGTAGTTCACCCGAACGCCCGGCAGTGCCTGGCCCTGCCCGAGGAGCCATGAGAACCCGCCGGTGGCGACCGCCCTGCCGTCGCCGCGGGGGGCCTTGGCGAAGTCTTCGCCGGCGGATACCAGGTGCAGGGTGTGAAACTGGGCAAAGCCCCAGTTGAGCAGGGTTTGCGGGTCCTGCCACATGTGCGTGTAATTCGTGTGCAGGGCAACTGCGATCAGCGTCACGCCGTTGCGCGTCGCGGCAGCGACGATCGATTGCTGGGCCTGGATGGTGTAACCGATCTTGACCCCGATCGCCCCCGGGTAGTTCCAAAGCAGGATGTTCTGGTTCACGAGGGTATAGGGCTTCGGCACGCCGGGGAAGTAGTACGACTTGCTGCTGTCGATGGTCCGGAAGTCCGGATAGGTGAGCGCAGCGCGCGTAAATAACGCGAGATCGTGGGCCGTAGTGAGGTGCCCCGGCAGATAGAGCCCGTCCGGGTTGAGAAAAGTCGTGTGGGTAGCGCCGAGCGCCCGGGCCTCCCGGTTCATCTCGGCGACGAACGCCGGAACCGAGCCGCGGTCCGCGATCGCCAGCTCCACAGCCGCATCATTGCCCGACACGAGCAGCAGGCCATAGAGGAGTTCCCGCAACGTCAGCCGCTGATTTGGCACCAGGTACGCGCTCGAGCCTTCGACGCCATACGCCTGGCGCGAGACCCGTACAACGCGTCCGAGATGCCCTTGCATCACGGTGAGCAGAGCGGTCATGATCTTGGTCGTGGAAGCCGGTGCCAGTCTCAGGTTCGGGTTGTGCGCAAGCAGGACCTGGCCTGTCTGAAAGTCGATCAGTTCGTAGCCGCTGGCAGCGACCCCGCTCGGACCTGCCGCCGCCGCAGCCGCGGCGAAGGGCGCCTGGACGATCAGCATGAGCAGGACTGCACCGAAGAGTCGCAACGTGCGTCGGCGCATGCTTTCCCCCCGGGAACGGTATGCGTGGACTCTAGTGTTTTCTGGCCTGAACCGCCTTGTCCTTCTGGTGGTTGTAGGAAGCCAGCGGGCGATGGCGAAACTCCTTTCGGAGGTTGACCCGTTGCCCAACTTGGATCTGCCAGACGTTACCGAGGATCTCCGTCTCCTTCTGGATCAAGCGGTGTTTTTCGATCCCTGGCTTGGTGCGATCACCGAGCGAGATCTGGATCCGCGTGCGGAGTTCGCTTTGGAAGAGCATGTCGCCGCCTTCCTGGCACAGTACTGGACGATACAGGAGAAAGCCCGCAGCCTGGGTGCGCTACCCGTGTACGGCGACATCGTCCACGACGTGCTGCGCACCGCCGCCCTCGCCACGGCCTGCATGCGCGGCGTCTACGAGGGGTTGCCCAGGGTGCCGAACGAGGATGCCGTCCACCGCCTGTTCGTCGAGCTTGCGGAGTTCGCCGACCTGCACGGCGTGGGCCCCTTCGTGCGGGCAGCCCTGTCGGTGCTGGCCTACGAGGACCTGCTCGCGATCGAGTATTTCGGCGGTGTGCGCGAGGACGACTTCCTCACGGGCCGCCTGCACCGTCCATGGGTGGAGAGGCCCCTGGACGACGAGCTGAGCGTGATGCTGGCCATCGGCACCTGCGAGATCACCCTGCGCGAAGACATCCGCTTCATCCAGATAACCTCGTACGGCCGCGAACGTCTGGTGGAGATCTCGAGGGCACTGCAGGCCGCCGGCTTCCTCAGCCGCCGCGTGCAAGCCCTCTACATTGCGCACTTCGACGAGCAGGGTGCGGACTATGATCACATCTTCGACAAGCTGGTGCCGAGCGTGCCGGAAAAGCGCCGGGAGTTCCTCGACTTCTGCCAGGTCGAGCCGGGTAGCCGCGTTCTGGAGATCGGGTCAGGTACCGGCCTCTTCACGGTGGAATCCGGTCTTGCGAGCCGCGTCGGCGACGCCGGCATCGTCTACGCTCTCGACCCTTCGCTGGAGATGACTCTCGTCGCGAAGCGCCGGGTGCGCGAGCAGGGCCTGCGCAACGTGCGCTTCCTCTTCGGCCGTGCCGAGCAGGTGCCCTTCGAGGACGGTTCGTTCGATTCGGTGGTAGGCTGCCTCGCGCTGCACTTCACCGATGCCAGGTTGGCGCTCTCGGAAGCCCAGCGCCTGCTGGTGCCCGGCGGGCAGGTGAGCATGTTCTGGAGCCTGCCCTGGGATCTCAAGCGCGTGCCCGCCTTTGCCGAGTGGATCGCGCCTTTGCAGCGCATGATGCAGCACCCGAAGGAAAGCGGCTTCACCGACCGGCGCTTCCTCACCCTGCGGGAAGCGGAGGATCTGCTCCACGATCTCGGCTACGTCGACATCGAGGTCCGCGAAGTCCACCTTCGGCACGAACTGCATCACGTGGAGGACACCGTCCGGGCGATCCTCTCCTTGAGCCTCTACCAGCGCGAATTCGAACAGTTGCCGTGGGCTGCCCGCGAGGACCTCATCCGGCTCCTCCTCGCACGCGGCGAGGAGCTTGTCCAGCGCCACGGCAAGGCGGCGTTCAGCTTCCTGAACGCGGCCGCGTTCCTGCGCGCTCGCCGTTCCCCGGACGACGAGCTGCCGGCACGTCAGGGGCGTGTGCTCTCGCTCGAGCGGATGCGGCGCGAACGCATCACCCGCGAAACCAACGCATGAGCCCGCGCTTGCGCTGGCGACGCGACCTGTAGGTGCCAAGTTCCTGGCGCAGATGCGCAACCTCCTGCTGGGTGCGCATTAGCGCCGTCAGCATGCGGTCGCGGTCCCTGCGCTCCCGCTCAGCGCCTTCCGCGATCGTCTGGTGCAGGCGCTGCAGCTCGATGGCGATCGGGCCCTCCTGCGGCGCGGGCGGCTCACACGCTTCCTGGGCCGCGGCCGCCTCTCCGGCCGCGTCGGCCCTCTGCGACGTGTCCAGCGCAGCCCGCGGGCTTCCTTCGCCGCGTCGGCGCGTCGCGACCAGCTGGTTCTCGATCTCCTCTGCCGGACGGCCGGAAACTCTGCCGCGCGCCGCGATCTGCAGGCGTGCAAGGTCGAGGGCCGTGAACCGGCCCGAATCGGGCTGGCTCAGCCAGCCGTGGTACTGCCTCAGGAGCTCGCGCACGAGGCGCGGCGATACGCCGAGCTGGCGAACCAGCTCAGCCCGCCCGATGGTCCTCTCCGACATGTCCACACCTCGGAGAGCCTGCTTCTAAGGCGCCGAACCCTTGTCCTGCGCCGATTGTGGCGCCAGCTGTCTTACGTTCGACACGCCTGGTGCAGCGGCCAGACGGGCCTGCAGCGCTTCCTGGGCATGCAGCGACTCGTCGAGCAGCCGCAGCAGCAAGGTGCGGCCGTGTCGGAGCCTTGCCACCATCAGGCGCAGTTGCTGGATCTCTTCCTCCGTATCCATGGCATCACCAAGCCTAGCCTACGATGCCGAGCCTGCCGTCATGCGCCAAGCCTCAGCAGAAGGCGCCGCAACGCGTCGCCGGTCAGGACGTAGGTGCCTAGCGGCGGGTCATCCGGCTTGCCGTGGAAGTCGCTGCCGCCTGTGACGAACGCGATGGCGAGCCGCCTTGCCGTCTGACGCAGCCCCTCTCTCTGTGCGGGACTCGCGCTCGGGTGGACGACCTCGATCGCGTCGATCCCTGCCTTGGCGAGTTCCACGATGGGTGCCCGACGGTAGCGGCAGGGGTGGGCCAAGCTCGTGATGCCTCCCGCCTCGTGGGCAGCGGCGATCACGTCCGCGGCTTGAGGCCGGAAGCGGCCGACGTACGCCAGCTGCCCCGGCGTCAGAAAGCGCTCGAACGCCTCGGCCGGGTCCTTGACGACTCCCGCCTTGACCAGCGCCCGGGCGACATGTGGGCGGCCGGGTTGCGGATGACCGAGCACCTCGGACTCGTCGAGCCGGATGCCGATATCCCCCAGCCGCCGCAACATCTCCCGGGCTCGCGCCCCTCTCTCGTCAGAGAGCTTGATCAGCATCCCCTGGTACCTGCCGGACGGCGGCTCGGGGAAGTAGCTCAGCAGGTGCACCTCGTCTCCCGCCTGCTCCGCGGCGATTTCCGCTCCGCAGACCGGAACGATGCCGGCCTTCGCCGCCGCGGCGGCGAAGGCCGGATACCCCTTGCACGTATCGTGGTCGGTGAGCGCGGCCACCTGCACGCCTGCGGCCTGCAGGGCCGCGATGAGCTCCTCGGGTTCATAGAGTCCGTCCGAGGCGGTCGAGTGCAGCTGCAGATCGCCGCGCACCGTCCTGGCTCAGCCTTGGGTCGCGAAGCGGACCAGCGTCTCCACGCCGACGCCGCTCGCGCCCGGGCCCGCATCGCCAGGCATCTCACGGTAGGCAGCGCCAGCGATATCAAGGTGCGCCCACGGCGTGTCGCCTGCAAAGCGCGCCAGGAAGGCCGCTGCGGTCGAGGAGCCGCCGGCGCGCCCGCCCGTGCTCTTGGTGTCCGCGATCGAGCTCTTCAAGGCTTCCTTGTGCTCGGGATCGATCGGCATGCGCCAGTAGCGCTCCCCCGCCAGGTCAGCAGCGCCGAGGACGGCGGTCGCGTGATCGTCGTTGTTGGAAAAAAGGCCGGAGCGGTGCGTGCCGAGTGCCACGACGATCGCGCCAGTCAAAGTAGCCAGATCGATGATGTCTTGGACGCCTTCGCTCCGCAGGAGCGCGAGGCCGTCGGCGAGCACGAGCCGCCCTTCGGCGTCGGTGTTCGAGACCTCCACCGTGTCGCCGGAGAGCATGCGCAGGACGTCGGACGGCCGGTAGGCCCCCGTTCCCGTCATGTTCTCCGCCACGGCCAGCACGCCGATGTAGCGTCCCTTGACGCCGATGCGGCTGATGGCGTGCATGGCTCCGACAACCGCCGCCGTGCCCGCCATATCGCTCTTCATGGTGAGCATGCCGTCCTGCGTCTTGAGGTCAAGGCCGCCGGAGTCGAAGGTGATGCCTTTGCCAAGGAACCCGTGCCAGGGTCCCTCGCCGCCGTCATGCCGCAGGACGACGATCGCGGGTGCGTGCGCGGATCCCCGTCCAACGGCGAGAATGCCGCCTGCACCCAACTGCCGCAAGCGATCCGCGGTCAGGACCTCGCAGCTGAGCCCCGAGCGGGCCGCGATGTCCTCCACCTGCCTCGAGAGGAGGTCGGGCGTCTTGTCATTCGGCGGTGTGTCGACGAGCTCCCGGGCGATGGCGACGCCTTCGGCAATCGCGACAGCCCGCCTCTGAGCCGCCTCGGCGACCGGAGTCGACGAGATCATGGTCAACCGCTCGACTCCTGGCTCCGCCGCGCCGGACTTGTAGCGCCGGAAGCGGTAGGCGCCGGCCGCACCGCCGATCAGTCCCGCCTCAACTGCGGCCTCGAGGCCGCAGGGCGCATGCTCTTCCGCGGCGATGGCGACGTCCGTGCAGCCGAGGCCCAAGGCCTTGCGCACACCCTGTGCGGCCGCCCGGCGCAGCCGCAGGCGGTCGCAGTCGGCCTGCGGGCCGAGCCCGACCAGAATCCCCATCCGCTCACCGCCCTGCAGCGGCAGTGTGAACAGGTCCCCCGCTTCGCCCTTGAACGCCTTTCCCCCGTACACGCGACCCACGATGCCGCCGGAGATCTCGTCCAGCCCAGTCAGGACACCGTCGAGCGAGCGGTCCGAGAACGCGAACGCGACGACCGCATCGCCTGTGAACCCAGCCGCGGTTCCCGTCTGCCATAGGAACTCCAAGGTCAACCTTCCCTTCTAGGCCAATACCGCGCGCAACACCCGTCTCATGTTGCCGCCAAGGATACCCTCGCTCTCCGCGTCGCTGAAGCCGGCCTGCGTCAGGGCAGAGCGCAGGTTGCCGTAGTCCTGCACGCCGCCGAGTCCCTCGGGCCAGGCGGAGATGCCGTCAAAATCCGAACCGAGGCCGATGTGCTGCGGGCCGATGAGATCGGCAATGTGGCGCATGTGCCGGATCAGGTCCTCAAGCGTGGCCGGCCCCTCGTCGACGACGAACTGCGTGTAGAAGTTCATGCCGGCGACCCCTCCGCGTGCCGCCAGCGCCTTGAGCTGCTCGTCGCGCAGGTTGCGCGGATGCTCGCGGACGCCAAAGGCGTTGGAGTGCGATGCGATGAACGGGCCCTCGCTCGCCTCGAGCAGATCCCAGAAGCCTTTCTCGCCGAGGTGCGAGACGTCGAGCACCATGTGCAGGCGCTGCATCGCCTGGACGATCCGCCGGCCAGCGGAACTGAGGCCGCCGCCCGACGTCTGCTCCAAGGCGCCGTCGGCCAGATCGTTGCGCTCGTTCCAGGTCAGCATCGCACTGCGCACGCCCAGCCTGTGAAGCGCCTCCAGCACCTCCACGGATCCCCCGATGGAGCTCAGGCCCTCGACGGCCAGGAGCCCGCCTACGGTTCCCTCGCGAGGTTCGACGTCGTCCGCCGTCAGCACCGGCCTGAGGCGTCCTTCGCTTTGGGCCGCCGAGTGGTGGAAGTGGGTGATCATCTCAAGAATGCGCCTGAGATTCGCCCCGGCGTCGTGCGACGGCACCGTGAAGAGCGCGAAGAACTGAAGACCCACCCCCGCCTCGAGAAGGCGTGGCAGGTCGAGATGGCCGGGCATGGGTTCGCACAGGCTCTGGGCCACAGGATGATCTCCAGTCAGCAGCATCAGCGTGTCGCAGTGGGCATCGGCAATTGAAGCTTGCGTCAAATCACTCGCGGATGAATATCCGCTGCACCTCCCTGGCGAGTCCCGACTCCACCTCCACGACTACGGCATTGAGCTGGCGCCTTCCTTCCGCCACCTCGAAACGCGTCGGCAGTTGGCGCAGCATGCGCTGCACCATGGCGTCCTTGTTCATGCCGAGCACGGAGTCGGCAGGACCTGTCATGCCGACATCGGTGATGTACGCCGTGCCCGCCGGCAGAATCCGTTCGTCCGCCGTCTGCACATGGGTGTGCGTGCCCACGACGGCGGCGGCGCGGCCGTCCAGGTACCAGCCCATGGCTTCCTTCTCCGAGGTCGCCTCGCCGTGAAAGTCGAGAAAGACCGCGTCGTAGCGGCCGCTGTGGGCCTCAAGCTCGGCCTCCACCGCGCGGAAGGGGTCATCGAGCAGGATCGGCAGGAACACGCGGCCCATCGCGTTCATCACGAGCACCCGGCAGCCCCCTGCGTCCACGACGGCTGCGCCGCGGCCGGGCGCCCCAGGCGGGTAGTTGAGGGGACGCAGAAGGCGCGGCTCCTCGTCGAGCAGCGCCATGGCCTCCTTCTTGTCGAAGGTGTGGTTGCCGAGCGTGACCACATCCGCGCCGGCAGCGCGCAGTTCCTCGTAGACCGACGGGGTGATGCCGAAGCCCGCCGCAGCGTTCTCCCCGTTGACCACGACCAGATCGGCAGCGTGAGCGCGCCGCAGGGCAGGCAGGTGCTCGCGCAGCATGCTGCGCCCCGGCCGGCCGCACACGTCCCCGACCATCAAGATGCGCAATCAGCTACCCCCTTCAGGCTCTGGCAACCACGCGAAAGGATGCACCCCCTGGACCAGGGCATGCAGGAAGCCTGCGGCCTGGCGGATTTCCCACTGGGCGTCGGGTTTGGCCCGCTGCCGGATGAAGTGTCCGACCTCCGCGAGATCGAGTGACGCCAGGATGGACCGCCGGTGCGCATTCAGCACCAGGTAGCGGCGGGCCGGGTGGCCCTCGCCAAGTCGCGTGGCCGCCGCCAGAGCCCTCTCCGACGCCTCCTGCAGGAGGCTCTCAGCGCCAGCCGCACGCACGAGCGGCGGCACCACGGTGCCGCCTGAGAAACCCGGCTCGGACCATGTGAAGTCGATGCGGCGGCTGTGCCGCAGCAGTTGGTGCCATGCGGCCTCGGAGATGTCGAACTGCACTTCGTAGCGCAGCAGGTGGTAGGCGGCGGGCGGAGTGTCGTACGGCCCGTACGGCGTGATCGACTGCACGATGTCGAGCAGTTCGCGATCGGTGCGGCGCGAGAGGTCCTCGCCCGGCTTGACGGCCGAGGCAAGCCGCCTCAGGGCCGCTCCGTTCGGCACCGTGCCGATCAGCCGCACCGGCGTCGTCGCCTCGCCGCGGGGCTCACCGCCGAGTGGGCGCCGGCGCGCCGCCTGCGACGGGTCGGAGTGGCGCAGGAGCGTCGGCACGACGACCCTGGCCTCATGGAGCATCGCCTCTCCCAGCCGCACGTCCTCCAAATGGGAGGAAGAGCGCAGCAGGACGATGGCGTCGCGCAACGCCCTGGCGTTGCCTGTCACGCCGAGGTTCGTCAGAGTAGCCAGCGGCAGGGCGTAGCGGGCGTCTTCGAACGCGAGTCGCTCAAGGCGACGGGCCGTCTTCTCGTCGGCAAGGTCCAGCTGCCCCTCCGCCGCAAGATGCCGCACGATGGCCGTGCGGATGGCGAGGTAGCTATCGTAGAGGCCGTCCATCGTCTTGTCGTAGAGGTCTGCCTCGGACCCTCTGAGTTCGGGGCGGTAGTACGCCCCGCGCTGCGGGCCCTGGTAACGCTGCGAATACTCCGTAAAGCTCAGAAAGGGGTTCGCCAGTTCCAGGGCAGCCGACGCGAGGCGCGAAACCCGCTCGACACCGAGGTGCACCGCAGCATGCTCCGCCACGGAGGCATGCCCGTAGCTCACCACCCAACGCTCGTGAAAGGCAGACGCCGTCGCCGCGGCCTGCGTCGCTCCCACCATGGCCGCCCCGGCGCCCAAGGCGCCGATGTCGCCCTCGTCCCCGGCGAGCAGGCGCCTCAGGTTCTCACGGAACGACAACGGGCTGCGCGACACGTAGGCAAAGATGACCGCGATCACTTCCTCGGGCAGGTTGTAGATCGCATACACGTCGCGGTCCGCATTGGAGACAAAACGCTCCAGCGACGACAATCGACTGCCCTCCTCCACAAAGGCGGGGGTCGGCCTTAGACCGCCCCCCGCCATCCCGCTTCCTACTTCGCGATGTCGACGGCGCGCGTCTCGCGAACCACCGCAACCTTGATCTGACCCGGATAGGTGAGCTCCTGCTCGATCCTCCGGGCGATGTCGTGCGCCATGCGTACGGCCTGGAGATCGTCCACCTTATCCGGCTTGACGATGATCCTGATCTCGCGTCCGGCCTGAATGGCGTAGGTCTTCTCGACGCCGTCGAACGAGTCGGCGATCTCCTCGAGCTTGCGCAGCCGCTTGACGTAGAGCTCCAGGCTCTCGCGCCTGGCGCCCGGCCGGGCCGCCGAGATGGCGTCCGCGGCCGTCACGATGACCGCCTCGACCGAGTGGGGTTCGCCGCCGTGGTGGGCCTCCATGGCCCAGATCACGGCCTGCGGCTCCTTGTACTTGCGCAGCAGATCGATGCCGAGCTCGAGGTGCGTGCCCTCCATCTCGTGGGTGAGGGCCTTGCCGATGTCGTGCAGGAGGCCAC
>JAJYSZ010000079.1 GCA_021793315.1 Bacillota bacterium
CGGCTCCAATAGACGAGGCTGTAGACCCGGACTCCCTCTGGAACGTACTTGGCGGCCGCGGCCCGCAGGGGGACCGACTTGAGCGATATGGGTTCTCCATTCGCCTTCGGCACCGAAACAGGGATCGAGAGATCTCCTAGCGAACGGTGGGCCGGCGCGGTCTGCGCAGAGCACCCTCCGAGCGCGCTGATCGCAAGTGCCACACCGAGCAGGAGGGGTACCGTTCCGCCAAAGCGCTTGAACATTGGCCCACCCGCTTCTGGCTGTGTTTCAGCCGCACTCTTCTGCGGCGCCGCGTCTGTTCCTGCTTCTGGCATGCTCGCATGGGGCTGGTCCAGGACCCTCAGTCTGCCTGAGCCTGGTCCCATCCCTGCCCGGTAACGGTGCCACTACACGCGCCGAGGAGGTGGTCCGATGCGTGCCGCGCTCGCAGTACAGCAGGTTACGACGAGTCAGGACCACAACCTCCAGGAACTCACGAGTTCCATGCGCAGAGCGGCGGCGCTCGGGGCAGACCTCGTCATGTTCGCGGAAGCGGCCTTCACCGGTCTCGCCAACGATGACGACCCCGAACACGATGCTGCATTGGCCACCACCGTCGACGGAGCCCTCGTACGGGCTGTGTGCGCCGAGGCGGAACGCCTGCGCGTGCATGTGGCCCTGGGCTTCCTGGAACAGGATGGCGGGCGCCTCTACGACTCGGCGCTGCTGATCGACCGCAGCGGGCGGGCGGTCTTCCGCTACCGTCGCGTCAGCCCAGGCTGGCACGGCCCGTATGCAGACGCCCGCTTCTACGGCGAAGGGCGTCACGTGGACTGCTTCAACGCCGAATTCGGCCGCGTGGCCTTTCTTGTCTGCGGCGACCTCTTTGACGACCGCTTGGTGGATGAGATCCACCGGGAGCGACCGGGTCTTCTTCTCGTGCCGTTCGCCCGGGCGCTTTCCGGCGGAGGCCACGACCAGCAGCGCTGGGATCGCGAGGAGCTACCGCAATACGAGGCCCGCGTGCGCAGGGCGGCCACCCCGGCCCTGCTCGTCAACTATCTGGACGAAGACTACGTCGGCGGCGCCATGGTGATCGGTGCGGACGGAAGCCGCAAGGAAAGCCTTCCCCTTGGGCAGGCGGGCATCTTGATGGTGGATCTGTACTCTTGACGGCTCCGCGCAGCGGCCCCCTTGCCGCAGCTATGCCTTGCGAAACCTCCAGCATGTCCTGGAACCCGGGCGCGCGCTGGCGACATCGTCCCGAGTGCCACGCAGACATTTGCGCAGGCAAGACACCTTGCCGCAGGAGCCTATCCGTATACGACCTAGTACCGCCGCCTTTGTGCCATGCTTGCCGTAGGCGCACCGGCGATGGGCCACCACGACATGGCTGGTCAGATCACCGCTCCCGGGCCCCCGTCCTCTCAAGTGCCTACGCGCGTCACCCCGAGCGCTTCAAACGTGGTCGGCCGCTACGTGGAAGACCTCGTTCCTGTCAAGCCGTGCCCGGCATCTTCTGCCCGAACTCCATCCGCCCCTTGACCAGGAGGAACTGTATTGGAGCGCCGCGGGGTGACGGGTGGAGGCCCCCCGTCAGAAAATGCAACCTTACGGCTGAGTCCACGGAGACAGCTGTATCTGCTTTGTAAGCCCATAGGCGGTCGGGAGATCGCGGTCGTTCTCGACAAAGACGCGCCCAACAACGAGCACCGAATTGTTTGGCGATGAAATCTGGGACACTCCCTGCGGCACGGCCCCTTTCCACCCAGGGCCCGTGATGAGGTAGGCGCCGGCCTCAGTTCCCGTGGTGCGTTTACCGACGTAAGCAAAGTTGATGTTCTTCGACGCATCGGTGAACTGCACGCTGTAGTAGCGCCCAGCCACGTCGGGCACATGCAGGATTTGTGGCCCTTTACCGAGGTCAAGCCAGCCGGCCGTGAGGAGCGTGTCACGGTTCACGCCAGTGTTCATCAAGTTGGACCCTGAGTCGGGCACGTGGAGGGGATCTGCAAAATGCGCTTGACGTTCCGCATAGAGCGTGTTGACCGGGACGGGGCCGTCACCGAACCCCTGTCCGAGGATCGCCCTCTTGTATGCATACAGTAGCAGGCGCGGCCAAAAGTAGATGAAACTGACCCATCCCAAGACCATGGCTGCAGCGAATATCACCAAATGCTGCCACTCCATGTGCTCCATCACTTCACCTCCACAACCGGTGGCACGTTGTATTTTCCGTCGAGAATCGCCCCTCCGGGCATATACACGCGCAGCCAGAGATTGAACTTGCCCGAGGGCGCGGGCAGCCAGTTGGATTCGCGATCCGTCGGAGCGACGTTCTGAATGTAGATGTCAACGGAGCCGTCGGCGTTGGACCCGAGTCCTGACCGATCACTCACACTGTACCGATCGATTGGATTCGCCACAAAACGGTTTCCCGCGTCACCCATAGTCAACGACCAGAACGCATTATTCGGCGGCAGTCCGCCCGCTGGAAAGTGCATGATGTAGTTGTGCTCTCCGGAGAGTCCCCGACGCGCGCCGTCTACGTTCGTGATCCAATACATCGCCTCTTGCGGTACGTTCACCGGGCCAAGAAAGGTATGGGAGCACACGGCACGCAGAAACATGCCGTTCCCAGGCAGGCCGCATCCAAACATGGTGATCCAGCCGTTGACCTTGGTGACCTTGAGATTCGCCAATATGTGCACAGTGAGAAACGCTAGCCCGAAACCGGCGAAGACGCCTTGAATGGCGTCGCTTGCCACAGATCTTGTATGAATGAAGAAAAACGAATGGATTGCGGCCCAGCCGCAAATCACCCCAAAGAACGCAGCCAAAACGGTGAATGATCTACTATTGGTCATCAAACATGCCCTCCCTATGATGCCAAGTGGGACCGCTGGTGGTGTCGACACGGTGCGGTCCGCAAGCTCGCGAGGCGGAGCCTGGAAGACGTTCAAGCGCTAGCAATATGATATCACAAATCGTCCGCGGGGTCGCTGGAGCAGCGCAGCCGCAACGACTGGGTCGCGAGACGATGTCTCTTGCGTGCTTCAGCTGGTACTGCGACGTGCACCGGCACAGCGGCAGCGGGCTGCTGACCCCGCGATGGTCCATCAGGGCATGACTGACCAGGTCAGCTGTCGCCGCACGGATGTCCTGGTCCCAATGCGTGAAGTTCACTGAATTGGTTGACCGAGCCCGAGAGGGCTTGATACCTTTCGCCGCCCGGAAGGCGCGCAAGGTGCGGATCGTCTCCCTTCACTGCTTGACTCCACCGTCCCCATACCCGATGGCCGCGAACGCCAGTTCGTTCTTTTGCAGGCGTGCGTCGATCTCCACCCGAAAGACGTGGCATCCCCCGGGAACATATCCGTGGTAGACGGCGGTTCCCTGCCTCGCTCCCAGCTCCGACGATGGCACCGTGCCGACGATCTTGTAGAGGACCGGTCCCCCCGATTTCCTTGCCGATGTACTCCTGGTGAAATCCCCGCGGCGTTCCGCACCCCGCCAGCAGCAGGCCGACGAGAGCAAGAGCGGCGACGCGTCCGGCCATGCGACTGTCCTCCAATCGGACGGAGTGTATCCGGCGCGGGCGCCCCTCTGCTCCCCTGAACACCGGTATGGTTGGGCTGTGATCCCTGAGAGCGCGGCGTGCGCGGGTGCCTATGCGCGAAGGGCTCCGCTGCCCACCCCGGCCCCGAAGCAAAAGCCGTGGGGGCGCCCCCACAAAAGGGAGCGCCCCCACGGCTTGCCCGGTTCAGAGCACCTGGACGCTGTCCGCTTCGCCGGACTTGATCACGTACTCACCGATGCCGACGATGTCATCGACCAGGTCGACGAAGTCCTTGAGATCCGCCGCGCCCCAGATCTTGCCCGCGGTCGCGCAGACGTGGATGTGCAGCTCTCCGTCCGCCTTCAGCTTGCGCAGCATCGCGTACGGGTCGGGAATCTGGTTCTGCTTGAGACCAGCTTCCATCTCCGAGCGCAGCTGCGGATAGTCGTAGATCATCCGGTCGGTGCCCGCGACGTCCTTGCGGAAGGCGCGAGCGCCGCCGAGCAGCAGGTAGACGTCCACCTCCGTGTCGAGCGCCACCGCCCCACCGATCACGGTGCTGGCGACGATGAGCTTCTCGACGCTGCCGCTCGCCATGCCGACGACCATCTTGGACATTTCGGGTCCTCCCTTTCTGACATCCCGGCCCTTTGGGTCGGGGCGAAGCCACTTCGCCAGGGAGCGTCACCAGGTCAGACGAACAGGTTGACGTTGGCCTCGTCGGCCTCGCCAAGATACGTGGCGACGCCAGCGAACTCGAGGCCGTCGATCAGTTCGTCTTCCTTGAATCCGAGGACGTCCATGGACATGGTGCAGGCGATCATCTTGATGCCCTGCTCCTTGGCCGTCTGGATGAGTTCCTCGAGGCTCGTCACGTTCTGCTGGCGCATGACGCGGCGCATCATCTTGGCGCCCATGCCGGCGAAGTTCATCTTCGAGATGCCGAGCTTCTGCGAGCCGCGCGGCATCATGCCGCCGAACATGCCCTGCAGGAAGCTCTTCTTGTGGGACGGAGCCACCGGCTTGCGCAGGATGTTGAGGCCCCAGAACGTGAAGAACATTGTCACGTCGTCGCCCATCGCAGCCGCGCCGTTCGCGATGATGAATGCCGCGATGGCCTTGTCGAGATCGCCGCTGAAGACGATGAGCGTCTTCTTCGTGGTGTCCACAGTGAGCAGCCTCCTGGCGCCTCAGGCCTCGTACGCCTGGCGCAGGTAGTCGGAGATGTCATCGAAGCGTATGCGGTCCTTCGCCGCCTTCTGCAGGTTGACGTAGCAAAGCGGGCACATCGTGACGCCGCGCTCCGCGACCGCCGCGATTTCCGCCACGCGGCGCTCGGCCTGCGCGGCCGCCTTCTGGGGATAGAGGGACTCGACGGGGCCGCCGCAGCACAAGGTCATGGTCCCGGCGTGCTCCGGTTCACGCAAGCTCAGACCGGCCCCCTCGAGCAACTGGCGCGGCTGGGCCGTAACCCCCTCGTAGCGCGCGAAGACGCAGGAGTCGTGGATGCCGACCTCACCGTCGAGCCGGTGGTTCGGGACCATCTCGGCCTCCGCCAGCACCTCGAGGTAGTTGCGCACCTTGATGTCGTAGCCGTCGAGCAGCGTTGGGTAGACGGACCTCAGCATGTTCGTGGTGTGCGGGTCGATCGTGACGACTTCCTTGACACCGTGCTTTTTCAGGGTGGCGTAGACCTTCGAGGCGTGCTCTTTGAGCTCCTCGTCGGCACCCAGGTCGTAGGCGAGCGCCCCCGAGTAGAGATCGTCCTCGTAGAGGGCGCCGAACTCGATGCCCGCCCGCTTCAGGAGAAGCGCCACGTTGCGCGGCACCCGATCGAACGACTCGAGCTTATCCCGGCTCGGGTGGGCCATGAAGGCCGAGACATTCAGGATCTTGTTGATCTGCCGGCCGAAGCCGGTGAAGCCCGCCATCCAGGACTCGCCCATCTTCTGCTGCGCCGCGACGAGCTCTTCGATGTAGGGGATCAGTTGGTACATGAGACCCGTGTAGAGCACCCGCTCGCCGCCGTGCGGCAGATCGAGACCCTTCGTCCAGCGGATGGCGCTCTCGACCGGGATCGGCAGCACGGATCGCCTGAGGCGAAGATTGTCCGCCAGGATGCCGATGGTGTCACCGGTGGGCAACGGCATCACACTCGCCTCCTTAGATCCGGAAGACCTTGCGGTCGAAGTAGTGGCGCAGGGATCGGACGTTCTCCGTGATATGGACGCCGGCGGGGCAGTTCACTTCGCACATCTTGCACAGAAGGCAGGAGAAGACCGTCTCCTGGTGCTGCAGGAGTTCTTCCTTCATGCCCAGCAGGACGTAGCGGAAGATCTCGCGTGGCAGGTGCTCGAGCTCCATCGGGCAGATTGCGGTGCAGACCCCGCAGTTCATGCAGGCCGACGCGTTGAAGGACTCGTCCGCCCGCACCTCGTCCACGAGGTTCGGCTGCAGGACGGTCATCAGGCTCCCTTCCTTTCGATCGCCCGGTAGCTGAAGAGCCCGTCGTCGTTCGCTTCCGGCACCTCGGCGATCCAGCCGTACTTGCGCATGTCCATGACCCAGTACATCGTCTCGTGGGTTGGAGCCTCGATCGCCTGGGCGATCTCAGGCACCGTGAGCGGACCGTCCTCGAGAACCCGCAGGATCTCGCGCCGCCTGAGCGTCCCCTCGCGGATGATCTCGCGCACGTCGCGGTTTGCCGTCTCCATCTCAGACGACCTCCCTTGCGAGGCCATCGATCATGGCCAGGATCTGGGCGCTCGTGTAGCCCTGCAGGTCGATCGCGTGCTCCGGGCAGAGCGGTGCGCAGCCGCCGCAGCCCTTGCAGGTCGCGGGGGCGATCGAGGCCACCCGCCTGCCGCCGGGGAGTTCCATCGGGCTGATCGCGTCATAGGGGCAGGTGGTGTAGCAGGTGCCACAGTCGGTGCAGAGCTCGGGGTCGGCCGTCGCCACCTGCGGGTCGAGTTCCGCGCGGCCCTGCTTGAGCATCGCCGCGCTCTGCGTCACGGCCGCGAGGCCGGACGCCACGCTCTCCGAGGCGGTCTTCGGGAACTGGCAGGCACCGCAGATCGCGACGCCGTCCACGACCGTCTCGACCGGGCGGAGCTTCGGGTGGATCTCGTTGAAGAAGCCGTCGCGGCCCACAGGCAGCTTGAGAGCCTTGACGAGGTCGTCGTTCTCGCGCGGCACCATGCCGGTGACGAGCACGACGAGGTCGGCGGGGATCTGCATCTCCTTCTGGCTCGTCAGCTGGTCGCGCACCGTGACGAGCAGGCGGCCGTCCGATCCCTTCTGCACGGCGGGCGGTTCGCTCTCGGGGAACTTGAGGTAGAGCGAGCCCTTCTCGCGCGACTCCTGGTACATGAGCTCGTAGCGACCGTAGGTGCGCATGTCGCGGTAGAGGTGGTACTGGTGTGCGGACGGGTCCTTGCCATGCAGTTCGAGAGCGGAGTGGACCGCCGCGGAGCAGCAGAAGCGCGAGCAGTACTGGTGGGGGCCCGCTTCGCCCTGGCGGCTGCCGACGCAGTAGATGTACGCGACGTCCTTGACCGGCCGGCCGCGGTAGACCAGCGGTCCCGTGGCCTCGTCGAGCATCTTCTTGTACTCGGGCAGGGTCACGACGCCGTCGATGCCGTAGCCGTACTCGCCCTCCTCGGGCTGGTAGCTGTCGAAGCCCGTCGCGACGATGATCGAGCCGACCTCCATCTGCATCGTCATCGAGGACTTGCCGTGCGTCCTGATGTCCACGACGTAGTTGCCGAAGGAGCCCGCCTTCTTCACAACCTCCGCCTGCGTGAAGAGCGCGATGTTCTCGCGGCGCCTCACCTCGGCCTCGAGCTGGGCGATCAGGGCACGGCCCTCCTTCTCGTGCGGGAAGAGCGGCCCGAACTCCTTGACCCAGCCCCCCACCGCCGCCTCCCGCTCGACGACGACGACCGAGAGGCCGATGTCGCTCAGGCCGATCGCGGCCCGCAGGCCCGCGATGCCGGCACCGATCACGAGCGTCTTCGGTACGGTCTCGACGACCGTCGGCTCGAGGGGAGCGAGCAGCCGCGTGCGCGCGACGCCCGCCCGCACCAGCCGGATCGCCTTCTCGGTGGCGCCCAGGCGGTCGTCGGTGTGCGCCCACGAGCACTGCTCGCGCACGTTGACCTGGGTATAGCGGAACGGGTTCAGCCCCGCGCGCTTGGCGACACCGCGGAAGGTGAAGGTGTGCAGCTTCGGCGAGCAGGAGGCGACGACGAGACCGTCGAGGCCCATCTGCTGGATGTCGTCGTAGATCTCCTGCTGGGTCGCGTCCGAGCAGGTGAACATCGCCGTGCGGGCGACGACCACGTCCTCCTCGCCCTTGACGGCGTCGATCACCTTCTCCACGTCGACGTAGTCCGAGATGTTGCCGCCGCAGTGGCAGACGTAGACGCCGATCTTGCGCTCGCTCATACGCTGACCCTCGTCTCTTCGATGTAGGCCGCCGCCTGCGCCACCGCTGCGCCGGCGTGCAGGATCGACTCCGGGATGTCCTTGGCGCCGGAGGCCGCCCCCGCGACGAAGACCCCCGCGATCGAGGTCTCGCCAGGGTTCAGGTCCTCGTCGGTCTCCTCGACGTAGTAGTAGGCGTCGTGGCTCAAGTCGCCGTCCGCGAAGAGCTTCTGGCTGTCCAGGTTCGGCTGCACCCCGACCGCCAGCACGACGAGGTCGAACTCGTCCTCGCGGATGGCGCCACCCTGCTCGATGTCCTCGTAACGCACGATCAGGTTGCCGTTCTCGAGCTCGCGGATCTGGGAGATGCGGCCCTTGACGAAGTTCGTGCCCATGGACTGGGCCTGGACATAGAACTCGTCGTAGTTCTTGCCGGCCGTGCGCACGTCGATCGTGAAGACGGTGACGTCCGCCAGCGGCAGGGCGCCCATGATCAGCTGGTTCTGCTTGATCGAGTACATGCAGCAGATCTTGGAGCAGAGCGGGTTCCCGACAGTCTGGTCGCGCGAGCCCGTGCACATCACGTAGGCGATGCGGTCCGGCACCTTGCCGTCGCCCGGTCGCAGCACCGTGTTGTACGGCCTCGTCGGCGCCAGCAGGCGGTCCATCTGCATGCCCGTGATCACGTTCTTGAGGCGGCCGAAGCCGTACTGCGGCTTGAGGTCCGCCGGGAACAGCTTGAATCCTGTCGAAACGATGACCGTGCCCACCTCCGCCTCGATCTGCTCCGGGCGCATGTCGAGGTGGATGGCATCGGCCGGGCAGGTGTTGACGCACTCGTGGCACTCCGAGCAGACGCCACAGTCGAGGCAGCGTCCCGCGCTGTAGTGCGCCTCCTCCTCAGTCAGGGGCGCCTCGATCTCGTGGAAGTCCTCCGGCTGCGCGACGAGGGCCTTGCCCACCAGGAGCGGGTCCTTGCGGCTGTGGCTCTTCTGGCGCCTGAGGACGTCCTCGGGCTCCACCTTCGGCAGGCGGAGGTCGAAGAGCTCGGCCTCGAACGGCTGCTCCTGCAGGAAGCGGTCGATCATGTAGGCGGCGCGACGGCCGGAGCCGACGGCCTGGGTGATCATGGTCGCCCCGAGGACGACGTCGCCGCACGCGAAGATGTACGGCACCTTCGTCTGCAGCGTCTGGCTGTCGGCTTCGACCGTGCGGTTGCGCCGCAGGTCGAGGGCTGTGCCGAACGCCTCGGTGTCGGGACCCATGCCGATCGCGACGACGATCGCGTCGCAGCTGAGGCGCTTGCGCACCTGCTCGTCGTAGGCCGGGCTGAAGCGCCCCGCCGCGTCGAAGACCTGCGTGCAGCGCTTGAGGTCGACGCCCGCGACGCCGCCTTCGCCGAGCACGGAAGCGACGCCCCAGCCGTCGTGCAGGACGACGCCCTCATGGATGGCCTCCTCGATCTCCCAATCGAAGGCCGGCATCTCATGCCGCCGTTCGAGGCAGACCTGCTCCACGCTGGCGCCGAGGCGTCGGGCCGAACGCGCCGCGTCGATGGCGACGTTGCCGCCGCCCACCACCACCACGTGCTTGCCCCGGAGATCCTGGGGCCGGCCGAGCTTCGCGTCCTCCAGGAACTTGAGCGACGGGATGACCTCCGGCAGGTCCTCGCCCGGTACGCCGAGGCGCCCGGCGCGCGGCGTGCCCGTGGCGACCAGCACCGCGTCGTAGCCGTCCCGGTGCAGGGCTTCGAGGTCCTCGACCCGCTGGCCGAGCGTGATCTCGACGCCGATGTCCGTGAGGTTCTGCACATCCTGCGCAACGACGTCGCCAGGCAGGCGGTAGGCCGGGATCGTGAGCGCGAGCGCGCCACCGGCGACGCTTGCGGCCTCGAAGACCCGGACGCCGTAGCCGAGCAGCCTGAGCTGCCAAGCGGCCGTGAGTCCGGCCGGGCCGGCTCCGACGATGGCGACCCGCTTGCCGTTGTCGCTCCCGGCCTGTACCCCGAGCGGGTTGCCGGATGCGTAATGGGTATCCGCGACAAAACGCTTGATGCGCCGGATCGGCACCGGCCCCTCCAGACTGCCGCGCGAGCAGGCGTCCTCGCACGGCGCGAAGCAGGCGCGCCCGAGGCTGCCGACCAGCGGAGTCGACTCGAGGATGAGGTTGAAGGCCTTCTCGTACTCGCCACTGCGCGTCAGCGAGACGTAGCCGTGCGCCTTGATGCCGGCCGGGCAGGTGAACGTGCAGGGCGAGGTGCCCGGGCGGTCGACGACTGCCTTCTTGGGCACGGCCTGCGGGAATGCGATGTACGCGGCGCGCCGCGCCACGAGGTCCGAGTTGAACTGGTCGGGCACGGCCACCGTGCAGGCCATCTCGCACTGCTGGCAGCCCGTGCAGGCATCCTCGTCCACAAAGCGCGGATTCTTGCGGATGCTGGCGTGGAAGTGCCCGTCCGGCCTGCGCTCGATCTTCTCGACCTCGGCGTAGGTCAGCACCTTGATATTGGGGTGGTGGATCGTCGCGGCCATCTTCGGCGTGGAGATGCAGCTCGCGCAGTCGAGTGTCGGGAAGACCTTGCTCAGCAGGATCATCTTCCCGCCGATCGAGGCCTCCTTCTCGACCACCAGCACCTTGTAGCCCATGTCCCCCAGCTTGAGGGCGGACTCCATGCCGCCGATGCCGCTGCCGACCACGAGGGCGTCGTAGTCCATGGCTATTCCTTCCTGACCGGGCCGAGTTCCGTCAGCATCTGGCTGAACTCGCGCATGTACTTGGTGAAGGGCTCCGCGCAGACGGAGCAGATGGCGGCCATCTTCAGCCGCGCGGGGGCGATCTCGCGCTCCTCGAGCTCTTTCTGCGCTCTCTCGAAGATCTGGGCCGAGCGTTCGGCGCAGTCGGTGAGGTAGGCGCACTCCTCGCCGTCCGAGGCGATGAAGACGCCGTCGAACCCCTGCTTGAACGCGCGCACGATCCACTCCGGATTGATGCCGCTCGTGCAAGGCAGGGCGATCGTTGTCACCGAGGTCGGGTAGTGCATGTGGGCCGACCCGGCGAGATCGATGCCCGGGTCCGAGATGTTGTTCGTCGAGAAGACGAGGATCCGCGGCTTGAAGCCCTGATCGGTCGCCTTGGCCTCAGCCTCCAGATGGACCGCCATGGCCTTACTTCGCGCGCTTGACGAAGAGCTTGAAGTACCCCTGCTCCTCGATCACGCCGAGGAATTCGTGGCCCATCTTCTTCGCCCACGCCGGCAGGTCTTTCTTGGTGCCGCTGTCCGTCGCGAGGACCGCCATGATCTCCCCGACCTTGACGTCGACGATGCCCTTCTTGGCTGCGAGGATCGGACCCGGGCAGGATGTGCCGCGCGCATCCACGGTCTTGTTCGGCTGAAGCGTCGAGAGTTCTGTCACCGACATCGTGTTCTGCCTCCCACAGCGCCGCGGGGCGCTTGTGATTTCGTTCCCAATTGCACTGTACGTCGCGCACCTGCCGCATCCCATAACCCAAACGGGGTCAATCCTTACTCCGTTCGCCCTGCCCTGAAGGCTGTCTCCATTCCGCTGACCGTCTCGCGCCATGGGTCTCTCGGCCAAACGGGGGGCCCAGCGCGCACAGGCTTGCCCCCGAAGGCCCCATGGTCAAAAGGGCCCGCAGCCAGGAGAAAAGAGCGCTTTCGTGCCGGATAAGCCGCCCGCGGCGCCACAATGGGGGCTGTCGCAGCGTGGTAGATAGAAAGTTCCGCAACAGTCCGCGCTGCCGTGCCCTGCATCGCGCCGGGCCCGCCCAGGCCACGGATGGCCGGATGTCCGGGCCTCAGGACGCATTTGGCCGGCCGGTTGGCCCCGAGCGTCCGAAGGCCCGTTGCGGGCTACCTGCCGTTCGGCTAGTCTGACATCGGACATGCGCTGCGCCGCTTCGCACGGCGTGTCGGCATGCCCGTTCGGGGGGCCTCCTTTTAGGAGATCGCAGTGCGTCAGGTCAAGGGAGCGACCGCTGCTTGCTGACGGAGTCGTCGGATATCCAGTCGGTGTACCACGCACTCGACGAGGCAGATTTCTCGCGCCACCACTGGCGCACCGTTCTCATTGCCGGCATGGGATTTTTCACCGACGCCTACGACCTCTTCATCATCGGAACCGTCACGGCGATCCTGACGCCGATCTGGCACCTCAGCACGACCGACCTGATGTGGTTGAACTCGACCTCTCTCCTGGCGTCGATGCTGGGAGCCATCGTCTTCGGTCGCGTGATGGATCTTCTGGGACGCAAGAGCATCTACGGCATCGAGGTCATTCTCCTGACCCTCGGTGCCGTTTTCTCCGCCTTCTCCCATACGGTCTGGCAGCTTATGCTGTTCCGCGCCCTCGTAGGCTTCGGCGTCGGCGGCGACTACGCTGGGTCGGCGATCATCACGAGCGAGTACGCGAACCGCTCGAACCGCGGCCAGATGATCGGCACCGTCTTCTCGATGCAGGGCCTCGGCCTCCTGGCCGGTCCGGCCATCGCCTCGCTGCTGCTCGCGACCGGCGTGCCGCACGATATCGCCTGGCGACTCATGCTCGCCCTCGGCGCCATTCCCGCCGCCTCCGTGATCTACCTCCGGCGCACGATCAAGGAGACGCCGCGCTACGCGCTCACGGTCCGCGGCGAGGTGACATCGGCGGCGCAGGTGGCGCACGACGTTGCCGGCCTCGACCTGCCGGACGCGAAGGTCCCGATCCGCACGCGCAAGGCCAGGCTCTGGGATCCGCCCTATCGCAAGCGCCTGCTCGGCACCGCCGGCGCGTGGCTCCTGATGGACATCGCCTTCTACGGCACGGGCGTCTCCTCGCAGATCATCCTGCATGCCCTCCTGCCTGGCGCCTCTCTTCTCGGCTCGACCCTGATCGCGGCACTGATCTTCCTCGTCGCGGCCGTGCCCGGCTACTGGCTCGCCGTGCGCAGGGTCGACAAGACCGGCCGCAAGCGCATCCAGTGGCGCGGCTTCCTCGTGATGGCCGCGGCCTACGGGGCCATCGCGCTGATCCCGGCGGTGCGCGCCCTGCCGATCGTCTTCCTTGCGGTCTACGCGATCAGCTACTTCTTCATCGAGTTCGGTCCGAATGTCACCACCTTCATCTTCCCGGCCGAGGTCTTCCCCGTGGAGGTCCGCGGCCTCGGCGACGGCATCTCCGCAGGCAGCGGCAAGCTCGGCGCCTTCTTCGGAGCCTTCCTGATGCCGCTGCTCGTGGTACACCTGCAGCTCGCCGGCACCATGGCGATCCTGGCAGGCGTCTCCTTGCTCGGCGCCCTGCTGACGATCTACGCCCTGCCCGAGCCCAAGGGACTCCCGCTCGAGATCGCGGCCGCCGAAGACCGCATCTGAAGGCATGGGTCGGCACCTCCGAACGCCAAGGCCCCCTCCCGCGGGAGGGGGCCTTGGCGCGCCTTCGCTAGTAGCTGTAGCCTCCGGAGGAGCTGCCTCCCGATGAGCCGCCGCCACTTGCGGCGAGGCCCACCGTGGCGACGAACCACTTGCCCTGCAGCCCCTGGCCGTTGGCCTGCCCCGGCTTCTTGTCCCCCGAGAACGCATAGAGCGGGTGGCCGTTGTAGATCACCTGCAGGCCGTTCGATCCCTGCACGGTGCCGAGCGTCCCCGTGAGGCCGGCCGGCGCCAAGGGCTGGCCGGATCCGAGCACGAGCGGCGGCCAGATCGTGGCGCACGCCCCTTGGCAGGTGGCCTTGCTGGCACTGTCCGGCGTGAAGTAGTAAAGCGTCATGCCGGACGGCGTCGTCAGCACCTGCTCTGATTTGCCGCCCACCTTGACCGTTCCGACGGCCACGGTGGCGGTTCCGCTCGCAGCTGGGCCGCTGCTCAAGGAGCTGGTCTTCTTCGGATGGTGGTGCTGCGTCGCCGCACTCGCGGTCGTGCCGCAGGCGGCGAGCAGGACCAGCAGTGGCAGCGCCAGCATCCATCTCTTGCGCATCAACGAGGCTCCCCCCTCACGCGACATAGACCGCTTGCCGCCGGGCGCAAGGCCGCGGAGCCAAAGCTCTGCCATCGGACACAATGACAGGCCCTGAAGCCCTCTAAGCCCTGGAGCCGAAGCGGCCCCCGCCCGACACCGCGGTTCGTCGCGAGGGGGGCTTTGCCTCCGACGTGGCTTCTTCCTGCTCCTCGACAACAATCCAGTCGCGCAGCGCCGCGGCCGCCCAGCCCATCATGTCCCCGCCTTCCCGGCGCAAGGTCCTCAAGGCGAGCGTCCGGTCCACAAGCCGTCGCTGCGCCTGCCAGACGATACCCGCGCCGGCGGGTGCCAGGCAAATGACGGCGGCCGCCAGCCACACGGCAATGGTCTCCTGGAGACCGAGGCGCGCGAGAGCGGCCAGGGCCGCCGCGAGCACCAGCGCCAGGACCGCAAGCCGCAGCGTGACGGCGAGCGCACGCTGCCGCCACAGCCCCAAGATGGCCCTCGCAGCCCCGGCGGGACCCACGTCCGCGGAGACGGCGGCCAGCATGGCGAGCCAGCCGCCGCCCATGAGGCAGAGGGCAGCCACCGGCCAGCGCAGGACCGGCGTGGCGGCAAAGGCGATGGCAAGCGCGGGCGCCAGTACGCCGCCCACGCCGACCAGCCCGAGAACGCCGCCGATGGCCGCTGCCAGCGTGCGACTCCCGAGTTCCCGCCAGGAGAGGCCCTGGAGCCGGATGGTGACGGCCGCGACGGCCACGCTGGACCCGAGCATCAGAACGCCCGCGCTGCAGGCCGAGAGCACCAGCAGCGCCAGAAGGGCGCCGGAGCCGCCCGCCGTGCCGAGGCCCGGCGCGATCGCCGACGGCACCAGGACGGCCAGCGGCACGAACACGATCGCGACCAGCAGGAGGACGCGCCTTGCCGTGCGATCGCGGAGCAGCTCCCAGAGGAGCGCCATAGTTCCCAAAGGAGATCCCTCCCGTAACCCCTCCACTGGTGCGGCGGGGCGCGATGATGTACCCTGGCTCGCTAGAGGAATGCGAGCCAAAGGGGGATCCCTCTGGGGGTTGGAGGGCGGCGCCTCCTCTTTCTTAGCCGGTTCTTGTGTTTCAGCCATCAGGGCAATTGCCGCGCTGGGTCCGCGATCACAGGAGGGACGGCACGCGGGCGTCAGGGGGGAAGGCCACGGAAAGCTCAGGTCTCGAGAGCTACGACGAGGTGTACCGCCGGACGGAATTCTACTGGGGCCGGCAGCCGAACGATCTCTGCCGGCGGGCGCTCGGGGTCTGGCCGGCCGATGACCGCCCACAGCTGAGAGCGATCGATCTCGGCTGTGGCGAAGGGCGCGACGCCATCTATCTCGCCCGCCACGGCCTTGAAGTGACCGGGGTGGACCTGTCGCGGCCGGGGCTCGACAAGGCCGAGCGCTGGGCGCTGGCGGAGGGTCTTCGCCTGAAGACGGTGCAGGCGGACCTCAACGACTACCGCCTGGACGGCATGTATGACCTTGTCTACGCGAGCGGCACCGTGACCTTCCTGCGTCCGGAGCGCCGCGGCGAGATCTTCAGCCACTACAAGGCCTCGACGCGACCCGGCGGCGTCAACGCCTGGAACGCCTTCATCCTCCAGCCCAGCTTGCCCACGCCACCGGACTGGGGTCGCGACGAGCATTTCTTCGACGCGGGCGAGCTCGAGCGGCTTTACCGGGACTGGGAGATCCTCTCCTGCGATGAGATCACGTTTCCCTGCACGTCGGGCGGCCTGCCGCACGTGC
>JAJYSZ010000202.1 GCA_021793315.1 Bacillota bacterium
ATCTACTACTTCGTGCGCCGCGGCACGCAGACGCCTGCGCAGGCGCCGGACGCGCCGGAGCACAAGTCGGCCTCGTAGTCCCACGCCCCATCCGCATGCCCGCCCCCCGGGTTCCGGGGGGCGGGAGGAAAGGAGCCTGCCCAATGGACCTCGCAGAGGTGCGCACGAGAGAGTTTCCGGCGCTTCGCGACAAGGCCTTCCTCGACGCCGCATGCGTCAGCCTGGCGCCATCGCGCGCCGTGGCGGCCGTCAAGGCGTTCGCGGACGCCGCCGCGGACTGCGTCGAAGAGGACTCGAGCGCCCACCACGTGGCCATGGATGGCATGCGCGCGAAGGCGTACGCGGAAGGCGCGCGGCTGCTGCACGCGGCGGAGGAGGAGATCGCGCTCGTCGAGAGCACGACCTACGGCCTCAACGTGGCTGCCCTGAGCCTGCCGCTGCCGGCGGGCAGCCGGGTGCTCACGACCAGTCTCGAGTTCCTGCAGGTGGCGATGCCCTGGGCCATGGCCAAGGACTGCGAGGTCGTGGTGGTACCAGGGCGCGACGGGCGTTTCGCCCTTGAAGACTTCGAGGCCCTCGCCGACGCGCGCACCCGCATGATCGTCGTCTCCTCGGTGGAGTGGTGCAACGGCTGGCGCATCGATGTCAAGGAGCTCGGCCGCTTCTGCCACGAGCGGGGAATCCACTTCGTCGTGGATGGCATCCAGCACGTCGGGGCGCTCGACTTCGACGTGCGGGACGCCCACATCGACATGATGACGGCCGGCGGGCACAAGTGGCTGAACGCCCCGTTCGGCTGCGGGCTCCTCTACGTCAACCGGGAGCTTCTGGGCAAGCTCGACCCGCCGCTCTGGGGCTACCTCAACCTGGTGACGCCGCCGCAGGGCTGGCCCGGCTACTTCGGCACGCCGAGCATCCAGCCCGTCGACGATTGGCACTTCGTCAGACCGCCCGCCGGCTCGAAGTTGGTGGGACTTCGAACTATCCAGGCGCGGTGGCCCTGGGCGAGAGCCTCGCGCTCGTCAACGAGATCGGCATCGAGAACGTCGAGCGCCACAACCTCGAGCTCGCTTCGTACTGCGCCGAGGTTCTCGGGGATGCCGGCGCCCACGTGGTGACGCATGCGCAGGCGCCGGAGGGCAACCGCTCCGCGATCGTCGTGTTCCGCTTCTACCAGGACATGGCCGAGGAGCAGCGCCTGATGCGGGAGATCCACCGCCAGGGTGTCTATGTCGCAATGCGCTTCACGTCGCGGATCGGCGGGCTGCGGGTGTCCTGCCACTACTTCAACACCCACGAGGATGTGGACCGCCTCGCCGCGGTCCTGCGCCAGGAGGGCGCCCGCAAGGCGCCGGACTACCAGAGCGGCGTCATCGCCTGAACCTGAAGCCGGCGGCAGGCCGAGCTGCGGGCCCTGTGGCCCCGGCCCGGGCCTGCCTCGCCGCGTGAGGAGGTCTACCGCGTGCGCACGTTGGTGCTCGGTTACGCGGAGGTGCAGAGGCTCCTCGACTTTCCCGGGCTCGTGCCGGTCATGCGCGCCACGCTCGAGGACCTGAGCGCGGGGCGTACGCTGCTTCCCCGGCGCCAGGTGCTTGAACACCCCTCCTATCAAGGACTGATCGCCTGGATGCCGGCTCTGGCCGCTGGCGGCAAGCTCTTCGGCAGCAAGGTGGTGTCGGTCTACCCGGAGAACCGCCGCCAGGGCATGACCAGTCACCAGGGGGTGGTGGTGCTGTTCTCGCCGAGCGATGGCCATGTCGAGGCCATCCTCGACGCTGACGCCGTGACGGCGGCGCGGACGGCCGCGGTGACCGCGGCCGCCACAGATCTCCTGGCGCGCCCGGATGCGCAGGTGCTGGCCTTGCTCGGCAGCGGGGGGCTCGCGGAAGCCCACCTGCCGGCGATGCTGGCCGTGCGCCCGGTGCGCGAGGTGCGGGTGTGGAGCGCGACCGCGGGACATGCCGAGGACTTCGCGCGGCGCGCGGGCGCGCGGTATGGCGGCGTCGTGCGGGTCGCGGCGGACGCGAGGGAAGCGGTGGACGGCGCCGACATTGTCTGCACGCTCACGTCGGCGCGTGAACCGGTTTTGCCGGACGGGTGCGTTGCGGCAGGAGCCCATGTGAACGCGGTGGGTGCCGCCGCGCCGGGCTATGGCGAGATCGAGCCCGAGACGATGGGGCGCTCCCGTGTGTTCGTGGACTCGCGCGAGCATTGCCTGCGCGAGGCGGAGGACGTGCGCCTGCCATTGGCGGCGGGACAGCTGGCGGAGGAGGACGTCACGGAGGTCGGCGACGCGTTCGCCGGGCGGCGCGAGGGCAGGACGTCAGACACGGAAGTGACCCTGTTCAAGTCTGTCGGGCTCGCCATAGAAGACCTCGCAGCCGCGAACTACTGCCTGCTGCGAGCGAAGGAGGTCGGAATCGGCCACTGGGTCGAGTTTTCCGGGCAACCGTTCGCGGGATAGGGAACGACTGCGAGGCCGGATAAGGCGCCGGGCGGAGCGGTGACTGGTGACGCGCGAGCGGTTCGACCTCAGATCGTGGTGCACGAGTAGGTGCCGGCGGGAGGACTTACAGCCTGCGAAGGACCATCTGGTGCTTGCGTGGTCCGTTGGAGGCATCGCCTCGGATCGGCTCGACGTCGACGAAGCCGTGGCGACGGTACAGATCGAAGGCGTGGTCATTCCCTGCCCATACGCCGAGCGATACCTCTTCTGCGCGGCGTGATCGCGCCCAGGCGACCACGGCTTCGACCAGCGCGTCGCTCACTCCCTGGCCGCGAGCATGCGGAGCCACCCACAGATTGAGCAGCTCGACCTCGTTGCCAAGCTCCATCCCAGA
>JAJYSZ010000006.1 GCA_021793315.1 Bacillota bacterium
CAGTATAAGACACGCCTCTCACAAAAACACAACTCTGCATGACGATCTTCACCCCACGGTGAGGGATCGACGGCGACCTGTGGCCTCGCCTGGTTGTGTACCGCCGTCCTTCGCCTGATAGAGCTCCGCGTCTCCCAGCTTGAAGGCGGCGCCGAACGCCTCCCGCGCGGCAGTGAAACCGATCGAGATGGTGAAGCGGCGCGCCTCGCCGCTCTCCTGTCGCACCGTCGCGTCCTCTGCGCAGCCAGCGTGCGGGCCTCCCGAACTACTTTTCAAGCCTTAGTTGCGGGGCGACGCCCTGCGCCCCTCGCACTCCGGCCTGAAGATCGCAGCCATTGTTGCATAAGGCGTTATGAGAGATCCCACAGGCAAGTCGCAAGGACAGGCGGGCCGCGAGGAGCCTCTCCCAGGAGGTCATAGCCCGATCTGGCGGCAACGCTCGGCCAGCTCCGAACGCTCGGCAGACTCGAGCCGCACCGCGGCGAAGAGATCCTGGCCGCGCATCTTCTGGGCGATGAAGCTGAGGCCGTCCGCGCCCTGGCTGAGATATGGGCTGTCGATCTCGTTCGGGTCGCCGATCAGCACCACCTTCGTCCCCTTGCCCGCGCGCTTCACCGTGATCGCCGCCTGGTGCGGCGTGACGTTCTGCGCCTCGTCGAGGATCAGAAAGCGTTGCGAGAAGCTCCTGCCGCGGAAGAACGACATGGACTTGAACTCGATGAGCCCCTGGCGCTTCAGGTAGTCCACCCGGTCCTCGAGCGTCTCCCGCTCGGTCCGGTTGCCGTGGGTAGCTCGCCTCGGTCGCTCGAACAGCGTCTCGAGGGCATCGTAGGCGGGCATCACCCACTCGCGCATCTTCTCCTCCTCGGTGCCCGGCAAGGCGCCGAGGTCCCGGCCCATCGGGACGATCTCGCGGGTGTAGACGACCTTCTCCATCTCCTGGCGCTCCGCGAACTCCATGCCGACCGCCATGGCGAGCAGTGTCTTGCCGGACCCCTGCGGTCCCAGGATGACGGCGAGCGCCTTGCGGGGATTCAGGAGAGCGTCGAGCGCGAACACCTGCTCGTCGTTCCTGGCCTCGAGGCTGCCGTACACCTTCTGCCCCGGGTGGTAGCTCGAGAGCGGCCGGACGACGGAATCCGCCACCTCCCAGTACCCCTTCTCCTGCAGCGCCACATGGCCGACCCCGAAGCCGAGTTCCTCCTTCGGCCGTCCCCGGTAGAACCGGTCGATCTCGTCCGCCCCGAGCTTGGGCGCCCCGTGGCCGAGGCAGTTGGCGCAAAGCCAGGCCGTGCGGGGCGGGTCCGTGTAGTACACCACCTCGCGCGCGTCCTTGGCGCCGCAGCCCTCGCAGGGCTCGGCCACCGTCGCGAGGATGTAGTCGCTCTCCACCAGCGGCGAGCCTGGCGGGGCGAGGCGCGCCGCCAGGGCTCCCCTCTCCTCCACCTCGCGGAAGATCGCTCGGTCGACGGAAACACGGACGATGCCGGAATGCTCCACCGGCCCCGCCTGATCGTTCAGGTAGGCCTCGGCCCTGACGCCTATGGAGCGCGCCTTCACCCTGAGGTTGAAGTCGTTCGAGACGAGGACGACCTGCTCGTCCGGGTGGAGCTGCCGCAAGGCGGCGGCCACCGCCAGAATGCGGTGATCCGCCTTCTCGATGTCGAGGGCCTTCGGCAGGACACCCGGTTCCTGGTGGTTCAGCTCGATGCGCAGCGTGCCACCCGTCGGCAGAGCCACACCGGCGACGATGTCGCCCTCAGCGGAAAGCTGATCGAGAAGGCGTATCGCCTGCCTCGCGTTCGCACCCATGGCATCCAGATGCGTCTTGAAGCGATCCAGTTCCTCGATCGTGACGATCGGGACGATCACAGCGTTGTCTTCTCCAAACATGAGCAGGGACTGGGGATTGTGCAGCAGCACGTTGGTGTCGAGGACGAACTGTTTGCCCAAGCGAGCATCCCCCTCGCCGACTGGAGCCTGGTGAACAATTGGCTGTGGTGGCCCGTACATCCTGGCGCGTCGCACCGTAAACCATGGCGGCATCATCTTGGGAGCCGGGCTGGAACCGGCCGGGAACTGTGCTGCGGGCCTGAGCGCGGCGGCGCCATGTGGTCAGCGCGCCAAATGCGCCGCCACCTTTTGGCACTCGCAGGCGGTCAGTTTCGCGGCCGCCCAGCCGAAGCGTTAAAGGACGGGACAAACGCGAATGGTAGGACACGCTACCGTCCACCCAACGACGAGGGGGGATTCTCATGCGTTTTTCGCGTCAGTCGAGCGGCCAGCGAGTGGCGGCGAGAGTGATTCGCTACGTCGACCGGGTCCTGCTGGTGCTCCTTGCCTTCCGATTCGTTCTGGCGCTCCTCGGGGCCAACCCTCTGAACGCCTTTGCGCATCTGATCTACAGTTGGTCCCTGCCGCTCGTGAGCCCATTCTTCACGTTGTTCGGCTACAACGTGATGTACGGCATCTCGCGCTTCGAGCTCTTCACCCTGGTCGCCATGGCGGTCTACTGGCTGATCGGCGAGGGCCTCGTGCGCCTCGTGACCATCACCCGACCGTAGCGGAAGGATGAGCCGAGCGGCGGAGCGCTTGCTCCGCCGCTGCTCGTTTACTGCCCCTTGGCGCCATGCACACCTAGGGGCCTGATGTCGAGCGCAGGGTTTCGCTTCAGAGCGGTCGTGTCGGTCCAGGCCTGGAGCATCCGACTTCTCTCGCTACGGCTCAAGGAGCTGTCCGCGACGACCGCCGCCGCGGACAGCAACGGCAGCACCCTGAACCTGAAGGTTTCGCCGGCCGGCTTCTTTTCCACCCAGACCGGGAGGTAGCGCACCTGCGCCACCTTCGTGCCGGCCTTGTCCTTGACGATGTCGAGATACAGGATGACGCCGCCATCGGTGTAGCGCTGCTGCTGGTCGGCGATGAAGTTGCCGAGCGAGTAGGCGACGAGGCATCTGTGCCGGGATCCGTTCGCCTCGGTGGCATCAAGCTCGCCTGGCTCAACTACACGGCTGTCACCAACGGACTGCCCCTTCCGCCCGGCAAGCGGTTCGCCCTAGATGTGTGGAACCCCCGGGCCGCCGCCATCCGCTGTTGTTCCTACCGGGAGCAAGTCTCCAACTTTACAAACCAGTCCTCGACTTTATGCCCTAGTCCCCCACTTTGTTGCGAGCTCACACAACAATGTCACAACCATTGTCGGTTTTAGGAGCACCCGATGCTATTGCCGCAGTTTAGGCACTTGTAGCACGAGCCGTTGCGAACCGTGATGTGGCCACACTGGTCACAGATCGGTGCGTCGCCCATAAGCTGCGAGAGCTGCTCGTCCATCGCATCGCGGGGACGGATCTCAAGCGCCGGCTGCGGGATGACCAGCGGCCTTTCGGCAGGATGCTCGGCTTCCATGGGCTTTGCCTGCACCCTGGCCTCCGCTGCCGGGTGATGCTCAGGTTCGTGCTCGTTGCCGTCATCGATCGGCTTCACCTGCACAAAGTCGGTTCGGCCGAGGTACTCCATGCCGAGCACACGGAAGACGAAGTCGATGACGGAGGTTGCGAGCTTGATGTTCGGGTGGCCCTCCACGATGCCTTGCGGCTCGAAACGCGTGAAGGTGAAAGTATCGACGAATTCGTCGAGCGGCACCCCATACTGCAGACCCTTCGAGACCGCGATCGCGAACATGTTGACGAGACTCCGGAAGGAGGCGCCTTCCTTGTGCATGTCTATGAAGATCTCGCCCAAGGCACCGTCCTCATACTCGCCGGTGCGCAGATAGAGTTTGTGGCCGGCAATGCGGGCCTCCTGCGTAAAGCCGAAGCGCTTTGCTGGTAGCGGGCGCCGCTTGCGTACCGCCACCGCCGCTGCGCGTGCCGTAGATGCCACGGCAGCCGTGGCCGGCTTCGGCTCCTCCTTCTTCTCCTCGCTCTGCTCGGCCGTCGACGTGGAGAGGGGCTGCGAGAGCTTCGAACCGTCCCGGTAGATCGCGATCGCCTTGAGGCCAAGCTGCCAGCTCTCCCAGTAGGCCTGCTTGACGTCGTCCACCGAAGCCTCGTGCGGCATGTTGATGGTCTTCGAGATGCCACCCGAGAGGAACGGCTGCACGGCGCCCATCATGCGGATGTGACCGAGGTAGTGGATGAATCGCTGGCCGATGGTGCCGCAGCGGTTCGCGCAGTCGAAGACCGGGAGATCCTCCACGCGCAGGTGCGGTGCGCCCTCGATGGTCTGGAGGCCGCAGGCGTAGTCGGATGTCTTCTGGATGTCCGCGGGACTGAAGCCGAGACGCCGCGCGAGGTCGAAACCAGGCTTGTGCAACTCCTCGGGCTTGATGCCGAGCCGGCTGAGGGCTGCCTCGCCGAGCACCCACGGTGAAAGCGCGTAGCTGAGTTCAAAGACGCCAGGCAGGGCGTCCTCCACCTTCGCGATCTCCTCGTCGGTCAGGCCCTTTGCCTTGAGTGCCTCGCGCGAGACGCCAGGGGCCCCCTTGAGCGTCATGCTGCCGACCACATAGCGGAGGATCTCCTCGATCTCCTCTGGCTTGTGGCCGAGGTGTTGAAGCGCCGGCTTCACGGACTGGTTGACGATCTTGAAGTAGCCGCCGCCCGCCAGCTTCTTGAACTTGACGAGCGCGAAATCCGGCTCGACGCCCGTGGTGTCGCAGTCCATCAGGAGGCCGATGGTACCCGTCGGGGCGAGCAGGGATACCTGCGCGTTGCGGTAGCCCCACTCCTCGCCGAGCGCGAGCGCACGGTCCCAGGCGCTGTGCGCGCCCTCGAGGATATTCGCGGGGCACAGGGACTGGTCAAGGCCTTGCGGCGGCACCTCGAGTCCCTCGTACTCGGTGCCCGGGACGCCGTAGGCAGCCCTACGATGGTTGCGCATGACCCGAAGCATGTCGGCGCGGTTCAGCTCGAAGCCGTGGAAAGCTCCGAGCGCCCTCGCCATCTCGGCGGAGGTGCCGTAGGCCTCCCCGGTCATCAGGGCGGTGACGCCTGCGGCCACCGCGCGGCCCTCATCCGAGTCGTAAGGAAGGCCCGAGACCATGAGAAGAGCTCCAAGGTTCGCGTAGCCGAGGCCGAGGGTGCGGAAGTCGTAGCTGACCTGCGCGATCTCCGCGCTCGGGAACTGGCTCATCAGCACGGAAATCTCGAGCACGATCGTCCAGATCCTCGTCGCGTGGCGGAACGTCTCCACATCGAAGTGGGCCGTCTCCACGTCGAAGAACTTCATCAGGTTAAGAGACGCCAGGTTGCAGGCGGAGTCGTCCAGGAAGAGGTATTCGCTGCAGGGATTGGACGCGTTGATCCGCCCGGACTGGGGTACGGTGTGCCACTCGTTGGTGGTGGTGTCGTATTGGATTCCCGGGTCGGCGCAGGCCCAGGCGGCACGCGCGATCTTGTCCCAGAGGTCGCGCGCCTTGAGTGTCTTCTTGACCTCTCCCGTGGTGCGCCAGGTCAGGTGCCAGTCCTTGTCCTGCGCGATAGCCTGAAGGAAGTCGTTCGTCACCCGCACCGAGTTGTTCGAGTTCTGGCCGGACACCGTCGCATAGGCCTCGCCGTTGAAGTCGCTCGAATAGCCGGCTGCGATCAGGGCCGCAACCTTGCGCTCCTCGGCCACCTTCCAGTCGATGAACTGCTCGATGTCCGGGTGGTCGACGTTGACGACGACCATCTTGGCGGCCCTGCGTGTGGTGCCGCCGGACTTGATCGCACCGGCCGCGCGGTCGCCGATGCGCAGGAAAGACATGAGGCCTGAGGATGTACCGCCACCGGAGAGCGTCTCACCCTCGCCGCGGATGTTCGAGAAGTTGGTGCCAGTCCCCGAGCCGTACTTGAAGATGCGGCTCTCGCGCAGCCAAAGTTCCATGATGCCGCCCCGTCCCACGAGGTCGTCATCGACCGACTGGATGAAGCAGGCCGAGGTCTGCGGCCGCGAATAGGCGTCCTCGGACTCCCTCAGGACGCCGTCGTCGGGGTCGACGTAGAAGTGGCCCTGCGCGGGGCCGGTGATGCCGTACGCCCAGTTGAGACCGGTATTAAACCATTGCGGCGAGTTCGGCGCCGCGATCTGGTGGAGGAGCATGTAGACAAGCTCGTCATAGAACGCCTGGGCGTCGTCCGGCGTGGCGAAGTAGCCGTAACGCTCGGCATGGTGGCGCCAGGTGCCAGCCAGCCGATGCACCACCTGACGCACGCTCGTCTCGCCGCCCAGGACCGGCTGGCCGTCCTTGCCGATCACCGGGTTGCCGTCGGCGTCGAGCTGTGGCACCCCGGCCTTGCGGAAGTATTTGGAGACCATGATGTCCACCGCGACCTGGGACCAAGCGGCGGGGATCTCGGCATCCTTGAGCTCGAAAATCACCTTGCCGTTCGGGTCCGTGATGCGCGAGGTCCGGCGGGCCCACGCTGTAAGCGTGTATGGGTCTTCGCCCTTGCGGGTGTACACGCGCTGAATGCTAAGTCCCTGGCGCCCCAGGTTCTTCTCGGTCCGCAATGCGTCGCCTCCTCGACCAATATCGGCAGGACGCCCCCCCAGGCCCCGCCCCGCTGCTTTGCCTACACCGCCGCCGTGCCACAACATCTTGTGGCCCAAGGTCGGACAGTGAACAACATCTAGTAGCACGAGCGTATTCGGCACTTCCGCCTCGGTTCCTGCCGACATAGCGTTCTGTTCGTTCGACACGTGGACCATGCACAAAGGCCCACTCTGCGGTATGCTGCACAGAGGGAGGTGTCCATCCTGCGGCGCGTGCGCTGGCTGGCCACGGTCGTTCCGGTGGTGGGCCTGATCCTTCTGGGCCTGTTCCGCCATCTGGTCATCGACCGCATGCTACCCGGGCAGTCGGGGTGGATCGTTGAAACAGCGATCCTCGTCGTGCTTGCGCTGGTCTTCTCGACGTTTGTGGTAGGTGTGTTCGACCGCCTCCAGCGTGACCTCTCGAAACTGTACGCAGACGCCTCGGCAGGGCGCGATCGCCTGCAGGCCGTACAGGAAGCTGGTCTCGCCCTGGCCTCGGACCTCGCCCTGGACCGTCTGCTGCAACGGGTCGTGGACCTGTCGCGTCAGATCATCCAGGCGCGCTACGCGGCGCTCGGCGTCTTCGGCGAGGACGGCGAAACGCAGCGCTTCATCTACAGCAGGCAGGACCAGAGCTACGGTGCGGCGACTCTGCCGCTCGACCGCAAGGACGGCAACTTCCTCTCGGTGCCGGTTACCTACCAGGGCAAGGCCATCGGCCACTTGTACATCGCCGACAAGGAATCCGGACACGCATTTGATGAGGCCGATCGGGAGATGGCCGAGCTGTTCGCCGCCCATGCAGCCGTGGCGCTAACGAACGCCCGCCTCTACCAGCAAGTGCAGCGCCTGGCAGTCGTCGAGGAACGCCAGCGGATTGGCATGGACCTGCACGACGGCACTATCCAGCAGTTGTACGCCATCGGCCTGATGCTGGAGTCCGTGATCGTCATGCTCGGAGAGCAACCGTCAAACGCCGCGGCGCGCGACCGCCTCGACCGGGTAGCCGATCAGCTGAATCAGACGATCGACAACATCCGCCACTACATCTTCGATTTGCGATCCGAGACACCTGGACTGATGTTGCCCGAAGCCCTGATGCAGATCGCGACGCAGATCGGCGTGCAGCCGATCACCCGCGTCGACATGCAGACGGACGCCTGGCAGCGGCTGTCCCGAGATCAAACGGCTGCACTCTGGCACATCGCACGCGAGGTATTCTCCAACGCCGCCCGGCACGCCCACCCGCACAAGATCCTGGTAACCGTCGGCAACGAACCGGGTGGAAGCGTCCTGATCCAGTTCCGCGACGACGGCGAGGGCTTTGACGCCCAACAGGAGTTTGACGAGTCCCACCACGGGCTGCGCAACATGCGCATCCGAGCACGCCAGCAGCACGGCGATCTGCAGATCCTCTCGGCGCGTGGCAAGGGAACGACAGTGCAGGTGCGATTCAAGCCGGAGGAGAATTCCCTCGTAGAGGAGGACGCGGAGTAGATGGCTCAAGAGATCCGATTGGTGATCGTAGACGATCACGAAGTTGTCCGGATGGGGCTTAGCTCCCTCTTTGAAAGTCACCCCGAGGTCAAGGTGGTCGGTCAGGCAGGCAGTGTCGCAGAGGCCCTGGAGGTCGTGCGCCAGGAGCTGCCGGACGTCGTCGTGATGGATGTCCGCCTGGGTGACGGCAGCGGCGTCGAGGCATGCCGCGAGATCCGCTCCGAACTGCCCGACACCCGTGTCATCATGCTCACGTCGTACTCCGACGACGAGGCGCTGTTCGCTTCGATCATGGCAGGCGCGTCAGGCTACATCCTCAAGCAGACGCGCGGTCGGGTCGTCGTGGAAGCCGTGACGACCGTGGCGCGTGGCGGCTCGCTGTTCGACCCGCTGGTGGCGGGCCGTGTGCTTGAGCGCCTGCGCGGCCAGACGACGACGCGACCGGACGACCCCATCTCGTCGCTTACCCCACAGGAACGCCGCATTCTCCACCTGATCGCGGACGGCAAGACGAACAAGGAAATCGCGAAGGAAGTCTACCTGAGCGACAAGACCGTCAAGCACTACGTCTCGAACATCCTGCAAAAGCTCGGCCTGGCCCGGCGCTCGGAGGCGGCCGCCTTCATCGCCCGCTTCGAGGCCGAACACGGCGGTGACGAGTCTCAAAGCTGACCCGCGGCAGCACCGCGCGCCATCATGTCATATATGGAGCGATCCATCGGCCTAAGGCCGTGGATCGCTCCTTTCCGTCTTAGGGACTACACCCGCGAGGCCTGGGGCGGCAACCTTCAGTCGCGTCTCGGCACGAAGTGCCGCTGCTGCTGCGCAAGGGCGGCGATGCGGTCCTCCGCGATCCGCTCCGCCGCCACCTCGGTCGTGACGCCCTCGGCCTCGGCTCGCAGGTAGACCTGGCGCAACCGCTCGCCGATCCGCTCGACGCGCGCGAAGGCGCGTTCATGGTTGTAGCCGCCATCCTCGAACTCGTCCGCGATGTTGACGATGCCGCCACCGTTCACGATGAAGTCCGGCGCATAGAGGATACCGCGGCGCCTGAGCTCCTCGGCCATCTCAGGAACCGCGAGTTGGTTGTTGGCCGATCCGCAGATGATCCGCGTCTTGAACCGGTCGATCGTGTCCCGGTGGACCGACAGGCCTAAAGCACAGGGCGAGAAGACGTCGCACTCCACGTCGTAGATGGCGTCTGGCTCGACCACCGTGGCGCCCGTGGCCGCGGCGGTGCGCTCCGCGCGTTCAGGCCGGACGTCGGAGACGAAGAGTTCGGCGCCGTCCGCCGCCAGACGCCTGGCGAGGTCCGAACCGACATTGCCAGCTCCCTGGATCGCGATGCGCCGGCCCCGGGGGTCCGGGCTACCGAAGACCTGCTGCAGGCTGGCACGGATCGAGGCGTAGGTGCCGAGCGCCGCCGCCTTCGAGGGGTCGCCGCTTTTGTGCGGACGGCCAACGAGATAGCGCGTCGACTGCGCCATCACCTCGACATCGTCCGGTGTCAGCCCGACGTCCTCACCTGTGTAGATGCGTCCGCCCAGCATCTCGACGAAGCGGCCGGCGGCACGCAGCAGGATGTCGTTCTTGTCCTCCGGATCATTGAAGATGACGCACTTGGAACCGCCGAAGTCGATGCCGGCGAAGGCGTTTTTGTAGGTCATGCCGCGCGACAGCCGGAGCGCGTCGGCGATCGCCTCGTCCTCGCTCGCGTAATGCCAGTTGCGCATGCCGCCAAGTGCAGGGCCGAGCGTCGTGTCGTGCAGGGCGATGATCATTCTCAGGCCAGACGTCTTGTCATAATTGAAAATCAGCTGTTCGTGGCCGTTCTCCGCCATAGCTCGGAAGATGTCCATGAAAGGGCCTCCTTCATCGTTTCAGACACCGAACGGAACCGGCGTCTCCCCCCGAAGCAGAACCCACCCTTCCCCGGCATACCCCCCGTCCCCGCTCCGCCGGCCCGCCAGCCGCTCTAGCCGTGCATGCCGGACCCCGCGTAGGTGTAGAAGCCCCTGCCCTGCCACCGCCCAGTGAATCCCGCCTGCACCAGGCGGCGAAGCGCCGGTGCGGGCCGGTAACGATTCTCGCCGTAGTGGTCGTAGAGCGCCAGGAGGCCGCCAAGCACCTCGTCCAGTCCGATGCGGTCGCCCCAGGCCAACGGCCCTTCAGGGTAGTTGACGCCTAGCAGCATGGCGCGGTCGATGTCCGGCGCCTGGGCCACGCCCTCACCCAGGGCGAAGGCGGCCTCGTTCACCAGGGTCACGACGACGCGCGGCAAGGTCATGCCTGGTGCGTCGGGCCCAGGGTAACTCTGGCCGAACAGGTCCTGCGCGAGGGAGAGTACGCGGTCATAGGTGCGCTCATGACTCAGGAGCCCCCTGGCCACGGCGACGCCGCGCATGCGCTCGAGCGGAGGTACCGCACCGATCGAGAACACGCGGCCCGGATGGCGCAGATAGGCACCGAGCGAGGTCGGCCCCGCTGCGAAGCCCGACACCACGATCGCCGCCTCGGGAGAGATCTGCGTTTCGAGGAACTGCAGACCCGCGATGAAGGAGCGCCTGGGGTGGACGGAGGTCACGATGACAGTTTCGGTGTCGGCCGCCTCGGAAGGGTCCCGCAGCACGCGCATGCCTGGGGGCAGGAGAGGCGCGATGCGGCCCGGCCGCAGGTAACGGACGCTCAGGCCCCGCTCCTGGGCGAGCGTCGCCAGCTCAAGCCCGAGGACGGACTCGCCGGAGACCACGAACTCAGGGCTGCTCATAAGTGTAGAACCCCCTGCCTGTCTTGCGGCCAAGCCGGCCCGCCGCCACCATCCGCGCCTGCAGCGGGTGCGGACGGTAGCGCGGTTCGCCGTAATAGGCCTGGAACATGGCTTCCGTGACGTGCAGGTTGACGTCGAGGCCAATGAGGTCCATCAGCTCGCACGGCCCCATCGGGAAGCCGCCGTCGCGCAGCGCCCGGTCCAGGTCGGCCGGCTCCTCGAGGCGCTCACCCAGCATGCGCAGGGCTTCACCGTAGAAGGGCCGCGCGACGCGGTTGACGACGAAGCCGGGCGTGTCCTGGCAGAGGGCGGCCTCCTTGCCGAGCTCGCCGACGAAGCCGAGCGCCTGCCGGAGCACCCGCTCGTCCAGGTCGTCGTGACGCACCACCTCGACGAGCCGCATCGCAGGCACCGGGTTGAAAAAGTGCATGCCGAGCACGCGCTGGGCCGCACCTGACGCGGCGGCCAGGGCAGTGATGGAAAGCGAGCTCGTATTGCTTGCGAGGACGGCAGGCGTGATATCGCGCAGCTCACGGAAGATCTGCTGCTTGACGCCCATGTTCTCGATCGCAGCCTCGATCACGAGCGCCGATGACGCCAGATCCTGCAGGGACTCGACGGGCATCAGGCGCTTGTGGGCCTCGGCGGCGTCTTCTTCGCTCAGGCGGCCTTTCTGCACCTGGCGTTCGATCCCGGCCGAAGCCTGCTTGGCCGCCTCCTGGGCCCGGCCAGGAATCTTATCGTAGATGCGCACAGGCACGCCCGCCTGCGCGACGATCTGTGCGATGCCCTGCCCCATGGTGCCAGCACCGACAATGCCGACGCTCGCGAAGCTCGGGTTCGGGAGCACCAACCGCGAGGACCTCCTCCGTAACGGGCTTGCCCTAAGCCTTCCAGTATATCGGTCTGCGCTTCTCCTTGAACGCGGCCACCCCTTCAACGTATTCCCCTGCGTGGCCCGCCTGTTCCTGCAACGCTGCCTCGTACGCCAACGCCTCCCGGATGGGCAGCTCGGCGCCGCGCCGCAGGGCCTTCTTCGTCAGTCCGAGCGCCTGGGCCGGCCCGTCCGCCAGCCGCCTGCAGAAATCCCAGGCAGCCGTATCGAGTTCGGCATCCGGATGGACGTGGTTGCACAGGCCCAGGGCAAGCGCCTGTGGGGCGTCGATCGGCTCCGCGAGCATCGCGAGCTCCATCGCGCGCCCGAGGCCGACAAGGCGCGGCAGCATGTAGGAGAGTCCGGAGTCCGGCACCAGCCCGATGCGGGAGAACGCGGCCACCAGCCGGCCGGACGCGCCCATCAGGCGCATGTCGGCCGCCAGCGCGAGGCTCATGCCCGCCCCCGCCGCAACGCCCTGCACCTTGGCCACGATCGGCTTCGGCATGCCGAGCATCGCCTCGATCAGCGGATTGTAAAGCGTCTTCAGCGACTCGCCGATCGACCGCCTGCCGTCTGTCTCCTCATCAAAGAGGTCCTGCCCGGAGCAGAAGCCCCTGCCCTCTGCCGACAAAAGCACGACCCGCACCTCGCGGCGCCGGCTCGCTGCCTTCATGGCCGCCTGCAGCTCGAGCTTGAGCGTGCGGTTGAGCGCGTTGAGGACCTGCGGCCGGTTCATGCGGATCTCCTGGACGCCTTCCTCTTCGCGCACGAGCAATGTCTCGTAACTGTCCATGCCTACCTGCCCTGCCAGCGGGCGTCGCGCTTCTCGAGAAACGCCCGCATCCCTTCTTGCCGATCTTGCGTGCCGAACAGCAGGTAGAAGTTCTTGCGTTCCATGGCAAGTCCCTCCTCGAGCCCCGCCATGAAAGCGGCCTGCACCGACTCCTTCGCAAGCTGCGCCGCTACCGGGGCCATCCCCGCGACCTCCCTGGCCAGGCGCTCCGCCTCCGGCAGGGCCTGGCTGTCGGGCACCACGCGCGTGACGAGGCCCGCCTCGTAGAGTTCGCGACCGCTCAGGAGCCTTCCCGTCAGCACCATCTCCATCGCGCGCCACTTGCCGAGGGCCCGCGTGAGAAGCTGCGTGCCGCCGGCGCCCGGCATCACGCCCAGGCGGATCTCCGGCTGGCCGAAGCGCGCTCCCTCTCCGGCGACGATCAGGTCGGCCAGCATGGCGAGTTCCATGCCGCCACCGAGCGCCAGGCCCTCCACGGCTGCGACGATCGGCCGCTTCGTCGCGCGGAGCCGCTGCCAGAGGGCGAGGCGATCCTCCAAGATGAGGTCCACGGGCCCAGCCTCCGCCAGTTCCGCGATGTCCGCCCCTGCGGCGAACACCCCCCCTTGGCCGGTCAGGACGATCGCCCGCACCTCGGGGTCGCGGTCAAGCTGCGAGAGGGCTTGGGCAAGCGCCTCCATCAGCGCGAAGGAAAGTGCGTTGCGCACCTCGGGACGGTTCAGCGTGACGATGGCGACCGACAGCCGCCGCTCCACCAGGACGAGCGGCTGGCCCTCGTGCTCCGCGGCCTCCGTCATGCCTCGACCTCCCGCACGGCGAAGTCGACGAGGCCCTGGGCAAACGCCATGAGGGCCCGCAGGGCCGCCCGGCTCTCAGGCGAGCGCTGGCTCGCCATGAGCGTGTCGCGGTCCGGGAAGTCGAGCGTGGCCATGTACCAGTAGGGCAGTTCCAGCCCGAGCCCCTCGACCGGCCCGGCCGAGATGCCCAGAAGTCCCGGCATCCTGGCCGCAAGCGGCAGATGTTCCGTGCGGTAGCGGTGCAGGAATACCTCCCTGTCCGCCGGCGGCCTGTAGAGTGCGATCAGCTGCACCAAGCGAATCTGCTCCCTTCCTCTTCCACCGTCCGACCGCAGTCTTCCTCCGAAGCAAACGCCGCGGGGCTGCGGCCCCGGTCATACGGACCTACCTCAGTGTCCATGTGGCCATCGCCTGCGCCGCAGGTCTTCGCCGCACAAGTGCGAATCCCTGGCTCAAAGAATCGCGGGAGGTGGCTGCGGTGGCGGGCTACAAGGAGGACTACGAGGCCTTTCGCTGGGACATCCCGGAGTACTACAACTTTGGCACCGATGTGGTAGATCGGCTGGCGGCCGATGAGCGACGGGCCCTGCGCTTCATGGCGCAGGACGGCACGGTGCGCGAGTACTCCTTCCGGCAGATGGCCGAAGCCTCGGACGCCATCGGCCACGTGCTGCGCCGGGACGGCGTCGGGCGCGGCGACGGCGTGCTGATCGTCCTGCCAAAGCTCCCCGCCTGGCACCAGACGATGGTCGCGGCGCTCAAGATCGGCGCGCTTGCGATCCCATGCTCGGAGATGCTGCGTCCGCGCGACCTCCTGTACCGCACCACGCACTCCAGAGCCAAGGCGATCGTCACCACGCCAGAGCTGGCAGGGGTCGTCGAAGCGCTCTCGAACGACGCGCCGCCGCTGCGCTATGTGGTCGGCGGCGACCGGCCAGGTTTCCGCTCGCTGGACGCGGAGATGCAGACGGTCCCGTCAGGCTCTCCCGCCGTGCGCACCCGCAGCGACGATCCCGCCCTCTGCTACTACACCTCCGGCACCACCGGCGAGCCGAAGGCCGTGCTGCACCTGCACCGCTACCCGATCGGTCACCGCGTGACCGCCCGCCACTGGATAGGCATCACGCCCCAGGACCTCTTCTGGTCCACCTCCGCCACCGGCTGGGCCAAGGCCGCCTGGTCGGTGCTGTTCGGACCGTGGGAACTGGGCGTGCCGACGTTCATGTACGAAGGGCGCTTTGAGCCTCGGCGCCACCTCGAGATCCTCGCGGAACAGGGCATCACGGCGCTCTGCGCGCCCCCGACGGAGTTCCGCCTGCTCGTGAAGGAGGACCTCTCGCGCTACGACCTCAGCCATGTCCGCACGGCGGTCGCCGCCGGCGAGCCGCTGAATCCCGAGGTGATCCGGCTCTGGCGCGACGCCACGGGTGTGACGGTCCGCGACGGCTACGGCCAGACCGAGACGGTCTGCATCGTCGCGAACCACCCCGAGCTGCCTGTGCGCCTCGGGTCCATGGGCCTGCCGACACCGGGCCACGATGTGCGGGTGCTGGACCAGTCCGGTGCCGAGACGGAGCCGGGCGAGGTCGGCGACGTCGCCGTGCGCGACGACGCACCGTCGATCTTCGCCGGCTACTGGCACGCCGAAGAGGCGACGCGGGCCACGAGGCGCGGCCGCTACTATGTCACCGGCGACCGCGCCTACCGCGACGACGACGGCTACTTCTGGTTCGTCGGCCGGGCCGACGACATCATCATCTCCTCCGGGTACCGGATTGGTCCCTTCGAGGTGGAAAGTGCGCTCGTGGAGCATCCCGCCGTGCTTGAGGCGGCGGTCGTCAGCTCGCCCGATCCTGACCGCGGAGAAGTCGTAAAGGCGTTCGTCACCTTGCGCCAGGGCTATGAGCCCACCGCCGAGTTGGCCCGCGAGCTCCAGGAGCACTGCAAGCGCGTGACGGCGCCGTACAAGTACCCGCGCAAGATCGACTTCGTCGCGTCGCTGCCGAAGACGAGCTCGGGGAAGATCCGGCGCGTCGAGCTGCGCCAGCAGGAGTGGGCGGCGAAGGACGCCTGAATTCGTGCGCGCGTGGCGGCGGCAGGAAGGTATGCAGGCGAATCTCTAGGCCCGGGCCTTCGCCGTCTTCCCGACGGGACGTGCCGCTCTTTGGGGGCGCGTCCTTATGCCCGCCGCGGCTGCGAGCGTTCCACCTCATGTCATGTCCCATGAGGGAACTGCCGTAGAGGAGCATGACCAAGGAGGACGCGCCCTTTGGCGCGCCCTCCCGTGTTCAGGCGGCTGCTCTTACTGCTCCATCTGCTTTCCGAGGAAGCCCGCGGCCGTTTCCGCCAGCTTGCGCTCGATGTCGCCCATCTGCACGCCTGGTTCCTTCGTGCAGAGGATGACCGCGCCAATCGGGTCGCCCTCAGCAATGATCGGGGCCACCACCATGGACGTGAAGCGCGTCTCGTCCTCGTCGTCGCCGATGAGGGCGCCCTTCGGCTTTTCGCCAGGTCGCGGTCCGATGTAGACCTGCCGATCTTCCATGCAGCGCTCCGTCAGGGATCCTACCGCCTTGTTGAGGAACTCCTTCTTCGGAGCACCGGCGACGGCAATGACTGCGTCGCGATCGGCGATCACGGCGATATGCCCGACCGCCTCGTTCAGAGAGTCTGCGTACTCCTTGGCGAACTCGCCGAGCTCACCGATCGGTGAGTACTTCTTGAGGATCACTTCGCCGTCCCGATCCACGAAGATCTCGAGCGGGTCGCCATCCCTGATCCGCAAGGTACGACGGATCTCCTTGGGAATTACCACACGGCCGAGATCGTCGATACGGCGAACGATTCCGGTAGCCTTCACCCTGCTCCCCCCTCGGCCGGTAGTTTTGCCAACCGTAGTATATTTAGCCCCTCTGCGCCCTATGCAGGATTTTTCCAGTTCCTGCAGGCAGCACCGAAAGCCCGTCCTCCTCGACCGGGAGGCCGGTTGGCAGGCTCATTACAGGCTTCGTGGCTAAGAGAGCATTTCTGGGGGTGCTTGGGCCAGCGTTCGACAGGATTCTCAGGCGGTGGCTTGGCTCGGTTTGAGGAAATCGAAGAGCTCCTCGATCGCGGTCAGCATCTCGGGCCCCGACGCTCCCGGCAGACGCAGGGCGACGTAGGGGCTCTGCCCGGCGAAGACCGTCGCGCGCCCGCGATAGCGGATCGGCAGTTCCTTGAGGCGCTCACGCGACACGGCGCCCAGGCTGCGCATGCTCAGCACCACTTCGCCGCGCTCGCGGCGGATGCCGCTCACGCCGAGCTCCTCGCCGCGCAGCCGGATGCTCGCGACGCGGAAGAGGCTGTCGATCGGCTGGGGAAGCTCGCCGAAGCGGTCCTCCACCTCCTCGTACAGATCCTGGACCTCCGCCCCGTCCTGGGCAGCCGCCAGACGCTTGTAGATCTCGATCTTCTGGCGGGGATCCTGCACGTAATCGCCTGGCACGAAGGCATCCACCGGCAGGTCCAGCGACGGCAGGTGGTGCTCCACCTGCACCTCCCCCTTGAGCTCGCGCACGGCTTCCTCGAGCATCTGGCTGTAGAGGTCGAAACCGACGTCGACGATGAACCCATGCTGCTCCGCGCCGAGGATGTTGCCGGCTCCGCGGATCTCGAGGTCTCGCATGGCAAGCTTGAAACCGGCACCGAACTCGGTGAATTCGCGGATCGCCTCAAGCCGCTTCTCGGCCACCTCACTCAGGACCTGGTCGCGGCGGTAGGTGAAGTAGGCGTAGGCAAGCCGGTTCGAGCGGCCGATGCGGCCGCGCAGCTGATAGAGCTGCGAGAGCCCGAGCCTGTCCGCATCCTCGACGATCAGGGTGTTCACCCGGGGCATGTCAAGACCGGACTCGATGATCGTCGTGGAGAGCAGCACATCATACTCCCCGTCCAGGAAGTGCTGCATCGTCTGCTCGAGCACGTGCTCCGGCATCTGGCCATGCCCGATGGCGATCCTCGCCTCCGGCACGAGGCGCTGCAGCATCAGCTGCGCGGCCTCGATCGTCTGCACGCGGTTATGGACGTAGAACACCTGCCCGCCGCGGCCGATCTCGCGCCGCAGCGCGTCCTGGACGAGCTCCTCCCCCCACTCGGCGACATACGTCTGCACGGGGAAGCGGTCCTCGGGCGGCGTGTCGATCGTGGAGAGGTCGCGCAGGCCGACAAGGCCCATGTGCAGGGTGCGGGGGATCGGCGTCGCCGTGAGGGTCAGCACGTCGACGCTGGCGCGCAGCGCCTTCAGGCGCTCTTTGTGGCGCACGCCGAAGCGCTGCTCCTCGTCGACCACGACGAGGCCGAGGTCGTGGAACTGCACGTCCTGCGCCAGCAGGCGGTGCGTGCCGATCAGCACGTCGATGCTGCCGCGCCGCAGGCGCCGCAGCACGTCGGCCTGCTCCTTCGCGCTGCGGAACCGCGACAGCAGCTCCACCTCGACCGGGAAGCCCGCGAAGCGCTGCTGGAAGGTGTTGAAGTGCTGCTGCGCCAGGATCGTGGTGGGCACCAGAATGGCCACCTGCCGCCCGTCCAGCGCCGCCTTGAAGGCCGCGCGCACCGCCACCTCCGTCTTGCCGTAACCGACGTCGCCGCAGAGCAGCCTGTCCATCGGCCGCGGGCGCTCGAGGTCCCGCTTGACCTCCTCGATCGCCCGGCGCTGATCCGGCGTCTCCTCGTAGGGGAAGGCATCCTCAAGCTTCTGCATCCATTCGCCGTCCGGCGAGAAGGCATGCCCCGGCGTGGCCTCGCGGCGTGCGTAGATCTCCAGGAGCTCCACCGCCATCTCGCGTACCGAGGTTTGGACGCGCGCCTTCACCTTGTGCCAATCGTTGCCGCCTAACCGGTAGAGGCGGGGCTCCTGCCCCTCCTGGCCGACATACTTCTGCACGAGGTCGATCTGCTCCACAGGTACGTAAAGCTTGTCTCCCTGGGCGTAACTGAGGTGGAGGTACTCCTTGCGGACGCCCTCGATCTCCATCGCGCGCATGCCGAGGTAGCGGCCGATGCCGTGGTGGACATGGACGACGTAATCGCCGGGTCTCAGCTCCGCCGTGCTCCTGAGGCGCTTCTGGCCCTCCTCGGCGGCGCGTGGCCGGATGGCCCGCCGCTTCTCGCGGCCGAAGACCTCGCCGTCGCTCAGGAGCCAGAGCGCGATGCCGGGCAGGTGAAAGCCGCTCTGCAGAGCGGCGGGTACCAGCAGCACCTCGCCAGGCTCGGGGGCGTCGCGCAGCGTGCCCTCGCGCGGCTGCACGCCGTTCTTCACGAGTTCCTGGCGCAGGCGCTCCTGGCGCTCGGGCGTGGCGGCGAGTAGCACGACGCGATAGCCGCCGTCGCGGTGGCGCTCGAGTTCCTTCAGGAAGAGCGGCCACTGGCCCTGGAAGTTCTCCACGGGGCGGGACGCGATCGAGACGACGCTGCCGAGCGTGGAGTGCCCGATGCGCCGCGCCAGGATGGTGAAGGCAACGCGGTGGCGCCGTCGCAGGGCCGCCTCGGCTTCCGCCTCCGGCACGAGCACCTCGCCCTGACGCGGCAGGATCGCTCCCTCGCCGAGCAGGGCCAGCGAGCGATCCTGCGCCAGGCGATGCGCAGCGCGGGCGGCCTCCCAGGCACGGTCAGGGTCGGACAGCAGCACGAGGCCGTCCTCCGGCAGGTAGTCGATCAGGCTCGCGCCGGTACTGTAGAAGAAGGCATGGAAGCGCTCCGCGCCTTGTCCGGCCGGCATGCCATCCCAGCCCTCGACAACGTGGCCGATGCGCTCCTCCAGGCGCTCGGCGATGTCCAGGCGCTCGGCGCGGCGCAGGCGCGCGATCTGCAAGGCAAGTTCGCGCCGGATCAGCGTCATGCCCTGTTGGGCCAACGCCTCCGACAGGACGAGTTCGCTCGCCGGGCCGATGGAGATCTCCGTCAGGCTGGAGAGGGAGCGCTGCGTCTCGGGATCGAAGCTGCGCAGGCTCTCGATCTCGTCGTCGAACAGGTCGACGCGCACCGGGGCGTCCTCCCCCAGGCCGAAGACGTCGAGAATGCTGCCGCGCACCGCGAACTGGCCAGGCGCGTCCACCCGTTCCTCACGCGCATAGCCGAGGCGCGCCAGCGCTGCCTCGGTGCGCCGCAGGTCCAGGCGCTGGCCGGTCCTCAGGTCCAGAGCCGCCGCAGCGGCCACGTCGGGCGGCGTCAGGCGCGAGATGGCCGCCTCGAGCGACGCCACCACCACCACGTCGCGTCCCGCCAGCAGCCGGGATTGGGCGTGCAGGCGTGCGGCGATGCGCCCCTTGGACTCGGCGATCACCTCGAAGGGCAGGACCTCGCGCTCCGGGTAGTAGAGCACCTCGCGTTCGGGCAGCAGGGTGCTGAGGTCCGCCTGCAGGCGCTCGGCCGCCTGCGGGGTGGGCAGGAGCCAGAGAGCGGGGCCCGGACGGTCACGCAAAAGCGCAGCCACCAGGTAGGCGCGCTCCGCCCCCTGCAGGCCGACCACCAGTTGTTCCGTCGGAGCGCCGCTGAGGCTCTGGCGCAAGGCCCGATACTCAGGGGCACTGTGCCACAGTGCCGTGAGCTCCAATCGCGTCCCCCCAAACGCAGCGTCCAAGGGCGCTGTCTCTCTCTCTACCTATGCCGGATAGCTGCGGCCGTTGAATGTGTTCATGGCCGCCTCGATGCCGTCCTCCACCGCGGTGCGCAGGCACTGCACGGCGAGTTCGACGGCCCAGGCAAGGCGCACGGCGTCCTCGCCGCGTGCCGCCCCAAGCACGAAGCGTACCACATCGTCGTCCGGCGGCCTGCCGATGCCGACCCGCAGGCGCGCAAAGCGCTGGGTGCCGAGCTCCGCAATGATGGACTTGAGACCATTGTGCCCGCCTGCGCTGCCTTCGGCGCGCAGCCTGAGCTGACCCGCGGACAGGTCAAGATCGTCGCACACGCAAAGGACGTCCTCCGGCGCGATGCCCAGGGCACGGGCCGCCTGGCTCACCGACCTGCCGGAAAGGTTCATGAACGTCGTGGGCTTGAGCAGGTAGAGCGGCGACGGGCCGCTGCCCTTCGCGAGGTAGCCCTGGTACGGGCTGCGGCGGAACGAAAGGCGCTGTTCGCGCGCAAAGGTATCGAGCACGCGAAAGCCGATGTTGTGCCTTGTGCCGTGGTATTCAAGTCCCGGGTTGCCGAGCCCGCAGAGGAGCCGCGGCGTCTGGCTCATTGGAAGAGCAGCGAAACCGACTCGTCCTCGTGGATGCGCGTGATCGCCTCGCCCAGGAGAGGAGCGATCGAAAGCACGCGGAAGCGCTCGCCCGCGTCGCTGCGCAGGGGAATCGAGTCCGTCACGACCACCTCACGGATCGGCGCCGCCTGCAGGCGCGCCATCCCAGGGCCCGAGAGCACAGGGTGGGTGCAGGCGACGTAGATCTCGCGTGCCCCGTGCTCCAGGAGGGCCACCGCCGCGGCGGCGATCGTGCCGCCGGTGTCGATCATGTCGTCCACCATGATACAGGTACGGTCCCGCACCTTGCCGATGACGTGGGTCACCTCGCTGACGCCCGGTTCGGGGCGACGCTTGTCGATGAAGCCGATGGGCATGTCCAGCCTCTCGGCAAGATCGCGCGCGCGGTTGCCGCCGCCGGCGTCCGGTGCCACGACGATGCCGTCGCGGATACTGAGGTCGTGGAAGTATTGGGCGAGAATCGGCACACCTGTCAGATGGTCGAGCGGGATGTCGAAGAAGCCCTGGATCTGCGGTGCATGCAGGTCCATCGTCAGGATGCGGTCCGCGCCGGCGGTCGTCAGCAGGTTCGCTACCAGCTTGGCCGTGATCGGCTCGCGCCCAGACGTTTTGCGGTCCTGCCGCGCGTAGCCGTAGAACGGGATGACCGCGGTCACGCGCTGCGGCGAGGCGCGCCGAAAGGCGTCCAGCATCACCAGTAGCTCCATCATATTCTCGTTCACGGGATCGCAGGTCGGCTGGATGACGAAGACGTCGCATCCGCGCACGTTGTCGCGGATCATGACGCGCACTTCGCCGTTCGAGAAGCGGCCGATCTGCATGTCCCCCAGCGGCACCCCGATCTGCTGCGCGATCGCTTCGGCCAGCGCCGGATTGGCCCTGCCGGAGAAGATCTTGAGTTCACCGTCGCGGTATCCCACTGCGCTTACTCCTCCCGCGATCTACGCCGGGCGACCCAGCCCTCGATGTTGCGCTGACGTTCGCGCGCCACCGCAAGGGCCTCGTCCGGCACATTCTGGGTAATGGTCGAACCGGCGGCGACATAACCTTCGCGGCCGATCTCCACGGGGGAGATCAGGTTCGCATTGCAGCCGATGAACGCTCCGTCGCTGATGCGCGTGAAGTGCTTGCGGCGCCCGTCGTAGTTGACGATCACCGTACCGGCTCCGATGTTCACCCGCCGCCCGATCGCTGCGTTGCCGAGGTAGCTGTGGTGACGGACCTTGGTCTGGTCACCGACCTCGACGCCCTTCATTTCGACAAAATTCCCGATCGACACCTGCCTGCCTGTCCGCGTTCCTGGACGAAGATGCGTGAACGGCCCGCAGGACGTGCCATCGCCCAGTTCTGTCTCCTCCAGCACCGAGAAAGAAACCTTGCAGGCGTCGCCGAGCACGGAGTCCAGGAGCCGCGTCTGCGGCCCAAGCTCGCAGCCCTCGCCCACCCTGGTCTCACCCTCGAGAAACGTGAAGGGGTGCAGGATGGTGTCACGGCCGACCACCACCGTTGCGTCGACATAGGTCGTGGCGGGGTCGAGCACCGTCACTCCGCCGTCCATCAGACGCTCCACCTGGCGGCGCCTGAGGGCTGCCTCCGCCAGGGCTAGCTCGCGCCGGTCGTTCACCTGCGCCGCCTCGGCCGCGGGGACCATGACCACCTTGAGTCGGTCCCGGGCGGCGAGGTCCGTGACGGCGTCGACAAAGTAGATCTCCCCCTGCGCGTTCTGCGTGCCCACGCGGGCGATCGCCTCGCGCAGCGGCGCCAAAGGCAGCAGATAGGCCCCGACGTTGACCTCGCGGATGGCCCGCTCGCGCTCGTCGCAGTCGGCATCCTCGATGATCCGCTGCAGGCCATCCGTCTGGCTGCGTTCGACCCGCCCGAAGCCGCTCGGATCCGGGACCTCAGCCACGAGCAAGCCGCCCATCGGGCCGCGCTCGGCAACGAGGGCGTTCAGGGTCTCACCCTGGAGCAGCGGCAGGTCGCCGTTCACCACAAGGATCCACTCGGTGTCCTCGCCGATCGCCTCCAGGGCCGTGAGCACCGCATCGCCGGTGCCAAGCTGCTCCTTCTGCCAGACGACATCGGCACGCTCGCCGAGGTACTCCTCGATCAGTTCCCCGCCGTAGCCCACGACGCAGAGCGGCTTGTCGAGGCTGGCGGCCTCGATGGCCGCCAGCACGTGACCGAGCATCGGCCGACCGGCCAGCCGATGCAGGGCCTTGGGCAGCTCGGAGCGCATCCGGGTTCCTTTCCCGGCTGCCAGGACGACGGGGCGAATCCCCTCAGGCATGATGACGTGCCTCCTCGAGATAGAGCTGGAAAGACTCCGATGGACCGAGCTGCACGCGCCTCAGGTGCTCATCCACCGCGTCGAGCCTCAGCACGCTGAACTGCGGCGCGGGCAGGTACTTGTCTTCGGACGGCGTCTCGCAGAGCGAGGCGATGCCCACGCAGGTGGTCCGAAGTTCCTGGCAGAGTTCCACGAGTCCGCGCACGGTGCTGCCGCCTTTGAGGAAGTCGTCCACCACAAGCACCCGACTGCCGGCCGGCAGGGCCCGTCGAGGCAGCGACATGGTGCCGATGCGGCCGGAAGACGATACATAGTTGATGCCGATCGCCGGCCCTTCGGTGACGCGGCTCTCGCGCCTGGCCACCGCCAGTGGCACCCCGAGCGAGCGCGCCGTCATCAGCGCGAGGGGGATGCCCTTGGTCTCCATGGTCAGCACCATCTCGGGCGCCTCCGGCTGAAAGCGTCCGGCGAAGAGCGCGCCGATGCGTTCGGACCAGTGAGGGGAAAAGATGACGTCGGTCATGTAGAGGAAGCCGCCCTGAATGATCCGTTCGGGATCCGACAGCTCCACGGAGAGAGCTTGAGCCAAGTCTTCCGCGTGAGAGGCCGAGAAACCCGTGCGGTAACGCATGCCGCCGGCCGCTCCGGTTACGGTCTCGATGACGCCGAGGCCTTTCTCCTGCAGAACGTCGTCGATGAGGGCAATATCCTCGGAGAGGGTCGAACGCGCGGCGCCGGTGGCGACCGAGAGTTCCGCCAGGGAATACAGGCGCCCCGGCGCGGATGCGATGCGCCGGGTCAGTTCAATGATGCGCCGCAGCCTTGCGTAACGCGCTTCCCTAGCCACCGCTTGCCCCCGTTTCCGTGCTGCGCAGCTCCTTCTCGCAGAACGGAATGTCGCCGGGATGGTCGACATCGACTCCGATCTCCGCATACGGCAACGGCACAGCGCGGGACAACACGCCGAGAAGCCGGGAGAAGCGCTCCTCGGCCTCGGCGACGGTCGCCCGCCCAAGAAGCAATCGTAGCATGAAAGAGGGCCCCACTTTAAGGGCCAGGCGCCAAGGTTTCTTGCGCAAGGCGACAAGTTCCTCGGCGACACTGATCGCACGCGGTGCCGCCTGCGGGTCCAAAAGGATGATGTTGCCGCCGGTGAATACGCCGTCCTTGAGCCGGACATAGGTGCGCTTGTTGCCAGGGAAGCGCCGCTCGACGTCCGCGCGACTCACGACGGGGTAATGGAACTCTGCCGGTTTCTGCGCCGCGGCGCTGACGAACGCCTCGACGGACCCGGCCGTCAGCATCGGAATGTCGGACGTAGCCACCAAAAGCGGCTGCTCCAGGCTCATGGCGTGCGCGCCGCGGCGCACGTTCTCGATGAGGTCGTCCGAAGGCGGCATCACGGCGTCCTCCGGGCGCAGGTAGACCCGCAGTTCCTCAGGGCCCACGACCACGATCCGCTTGGCCACCCCGGACGCCTTGAGCGCCTCGATCACCCAGGCTGCCATCGGCTTGCCTGCGATCGGCACAAGCGCCTCCCACTGGACATCCGCGACGGACCGCAGCTCGCCTTCGTTGCGTCGGCCAGCCAGGACCACGACATCGACCACCTGGACATTCCTCCCGGACCGTCTCCCGCGCGCTCAGGCGCCGCGTCATCCGTGACCGCCGGTCCCGCCATCTAGCTCTGCCCAGCCTATGTCGGTCTGACGCCGTCGGCCGGGCGCAAAGCTGCCCCATGGCGGTCCTTCGCCGCCGATTGGCCAAATCCTGGCGCTGTCCGGCTAGGCCAGGCTTCCACCCCGCGTGGGACGCCGTCCCGAGAGGCGGTCGGGGCTTTGGGCCCGCCACGGCCAGGCATCGAGCGTCTGGCAGAGCAGCACCCGCGGCGCCAGGGGCCTCAAGGCCTGCAGGGCGCAAGCGGCCGACTGCGAGTCGGCGTGAAGGCTGAAGGCGGCGCTGCCGCTCCCGGTCACCTGCAGCCTGACGCCCTTGGCCGCGGCTTGGAACACCAGTTCCTTGAGTGCGGGACAGAGCCGCAGCGCTGCCGGCGCGAGGTCGTTTGCCGCCTGCTCGGCGCCCGCCAGAACCGCTTCGGTGGCGTTGCCGGGGCCAGGGCTGCTGACCCGGTAGACCTCCTGGGTCCGCAGCCCGACGCCAGGCCAAGCGATCACCGCAAACCGGGGCGGGGCCGGTGGCAGCGGCGTGAGGATCTCGCCGCGCCCGACGGCCAGCGCACGCGGTGCCCCACCCAGGAAGAAAGGGACATCGCTGCCGATCTGCCGCGCCATCGCAAGAAGCCGGTCGGCCGGCAGCTCCGGCAGCAGGATGTCGCGCAGGGCCCGCAGGATGCAGGCGGCATCGCTCGACCCGCCGCCGAGACCTGCCCCGATCGGGATGCGCTTTTGCACCCTGACGGAAACGGCCGCGCGGATTCCGGTGGTCGCCTCGAAAATCTCTGCCGCCTGCGTCACGAGATCCCCCGCCGGAACCTGCGGGTTCTCGACGCGAAAGCGCGCTGCCGGCACGACGTGCAGGCGGTCTCCGAGGGAGACCGCCTGCATCACCGAGCGGATCTCGTGGTACCCGTCCGCCCGGGCGGGGCCCAGGTCCAGGCTCAGGTTGAGCTTGGCCGGCGCGAAAAAGCGCACGGACACACCCCCGACCTGAGGTTAGCCTGCGCCTCCCCGCCGCGCAAGCGAAGCGAGCCTCTCGGCGCCGGGCACCATGCCGGCCCGCCAAAGGTCGATCTCCTCGAGGATCGGCGTGAGCTTTTCGAAGAAGACGCTCACCACGTCGCCGGGCGCCGCCTGCCGCAGCGCATCGCGCAGGGCATCGCGCTCGGAAAGCACGAGAAACGGCCGACCGCCCCCGAGACGCACGCCCTGCGCCACTCTTTGGGCCATCTCCCCGATTGCCCGGCCCCGGCGATCCTGATCCTCCTTGCAGTACACGACGTCGAACGCGGCCGCCGCCGTGCGCCCGAGCGCCAGGGCGTCCTCGTCCCGGCGGTCGCCGGGCAGGCCGACAACGCCCAGGAGGCGCCCCTGCGCCATCGCCCTGAGGCCCGGCGCGACGGCGGAGAGGGCCGCGGCGTTGTGGCCGTAATCCACCACGACGCGCACGTCGCCGATCTCGTGCACGTTGAGCCGGCCCGGATTCTGGCCGGAGTCGCTGCGGAAGCTGCGAAGCGCTGTCGCGATCGCGGACGGCGGCAGACCGAGCCCAACGGCACAGGCCGCCGCGGCCAGGGCGTTCTCGAGCATGGGCCTCCACGCCCCTCCCCCGGCGACGGCGATCTCCGCGATCGGCAGGATCGCCTCCGCCCTGCCGCCGCGCACCCAGGCCAGCTGCCCTTCGGCCGCCACCACCGCCTCGCCGCCCGCCGCCACGTGGCGGCGGAGCACGATGCCATCCGCCCGCGCGGCGAACAGGATGACCGGTGCGGCCGCGCGCTGCTGAAGGCGCGGCGTGCCAGGGTCGTCGGCGTTGAGCACGACGCGACCCTGGGGCCGCACGGCCTCGATCACGAGCGCCTTCAAAAGCTGCAGCTGCTCGATCGTCTCGACGCCGTCCTGCCCGAGGTGATCGCCCGTCACATTCAGGATGCAGCCGACGTCGGCACGGTCGTAGCCGAGCCCGCCACGCGCGATGCCGCCGCGGGCAACCTCGAGCACCGCGGCCTGCACCCGCGGATCTCTCAGCACCGCCCGCGCCGAACGCGGTCCCGCATCGTCGCCGCGTCCGAGCGAGTCGTCGCCTACCCCGTGTCCGTCGGTACAGGCGTAGCCGACGGTGAGCCCCGTCTGCTCGAGCATCTGCCGCACCAGGCGCACGGTGGTCGTCTTGCCGTTCGAGCCGGTGATGGCCACGAGCGGGGTGCGAGTGGGGCTACCGGGCGGGTAGAGCGAGTCCACGATGGCTCCTGCCGCATCGCGCGGCTCTCCGAGCGTTGGATGGTGATGCATGCGGATGCCGGGCGCGGCGTTGACCTCCAGCACCCATGCGGGACTCTCGGGATCCGCGATGTCCCGCGCGACCATGTCCACCCCCGCGACGTCGAGTCCGATCGCGAGAGCTGCCCGCTCGGCCAGCAACCGGTGCGGTGCCGCCACCTCGTCGGTCACGTCGACGGCACTGCCGCCGGTGGAAAGATTGGCCGCCTCGCGCAGCAGGACGGTCCGCCCGAGCGGCGGCACGTCCTCCGCGGTGAGGCCCTGACGGGAAAGACAGCGCAGCGCGATCACGTCGAGCGGCACCTGCGTCAGGGGCTTCTCATGACCGCTGCCGCGGCGCGGGTCGAGGTTCAGCTGCGCCACCAGCTCCGCGACGCTGCTGCGGCCGTCCCCCGTCACCTGGGCCTGCAGGCGCTGGGCTGCGGCCACCAGCCGGCCAGCGACCACCAGGAGGCGGTATTGCCTGCCCTGCACCTGCTCCTCCACGAGCACCTCAGGCATCACTTCCTGCGCCACCTCGACCGCCGCGCGGATCTCGTCGGGCTCGGTCAGCCCCAGCGTGACGCCGCGCCCCTGGCAGCCGGCCAGGGGTTTGACAGCCACCTGGCAGCCGAGTGCGGCCTGGGCCGCGATCGCTTCCGGGGTGCTCTCCACGACGTAGCCGCGCGGCACCGGGATGCCCTGCGCCGCGAGGGTCTCCTTGCACTGCTGCTTGTCGCCCGCGAGATCGACGGCGATCGCCGAAGAGCGGTCCGTGAGTGTCGCCTGCAGGCGTCGCATGTAGCGGCCGTGACCGAGTTCGAGCATGCTGGTCGCCCCGATGCGGCGCACAGGGATGTCGCGCCGCAGGGCAGCCTGCACGATCGCCGCCGTGCTCGGGCCGAGACAGCGCCGGGCATAGAGCTCCCTAAGCCGGCGGTGCTCCGGCTCGAGGACGAACGTCCGCCTCTCCGCGAGCGCCGCGATGTACCGCCGCGCGAGGTCCGCCGCCGCATGGCCCACCTCGGCCTCGGGGGATTCGAACGCGATGCGGAAGCGGCTGCTGCGCCCGATCTGGCGCGTCTTGCCGTAGACGCCCTCGGCGCCGCAACCATGCAGCAACTCAAGCGCCAGGTGCTCGAGCACGTGGCCGAGCAGCGTCCCTTCGCGCAACCGCAGCACGAAGCCGCCGGCGTAGCCGAGGCTGCAATGGTGATCGCTCAGTCCTGGGACATCCCGCAGAAGGGTGTCCGTGAAGCCGGGAAACTCCCGTGTCGTCTGTTCGGCCAGCCGGCCGAGTTCCAGTTCCAATTCCAGCATGGGCCTGTGGCAGTGCGGGTTTGGTCCCTCGAAATACCGCCAGGCGAGGATCTGCACGAAGGGCTCCTCCTCAGCGCGATGCAGGCACTTCGCTATGGTCTCCCGCCCGAGCCCGATTATGCGTCGCCATGCGGCGCGCAAGATCGAAAGAAGACCCCTGCGGCAACACCCACAGGGCCACAGGGCCAAGCCGCATGGGTGCGTCGACGGCAGCCTCGGAGGCATCGCCGACATAGGCGCCGCGGGCGTCAAGCACGGTCACCGTGCCGCTGCCCAGCACCTCCATCTCCTCACCAGGGTGCACGAGCACGGCCGTGTTCTCGTCGATGCCGATGCCGAGCGTGCCGGGATTCTGCGCCAAGGCTGCGAGGAGACGGTTGATGCGGCCGCGCTGGGCGAAGTGCTGGTCGACCACCGCGTCGGGCAACAGGCCGAGGCCCGGACACATCCGCACTGTGCCCCGCCGCGCGGACTCTTCGTCCGCACCTCCGACCAGCATGGTGGAACTCATCGCGGAGGCGCCGGCCGACGTGCCGCCGATCACCGCTCCCCTCAGGTGGGCCCGGCGCAGGGCATCCTCGTACGGCGTGCCGCCGAGGACGCTTGTGATGCGCAACTGGTCCCCGCCCGTGAAGAAGATGCCATTCGCATCCTCGAGGAGGCCGATCCCTCTCTCGTCCGCGCAATCTTCGCGCGTGCGGGCATCGAGGTGGTGAACCGCCGTGACGCCGAGGTCCTTGAAGCTCTCGCGGTAGCGCTTGAGCGCCGCCAGGGGCTCGACAGTCGCCAGGGTGACGAGGGTGATCGCGCCCGAGTCGCCCGCGATCTCGCGGAAGCGACGCAGGATCTCGCCGCGCGGCTCCTCGTGCCCGCCGATCAGCAGGAGCGCTCCTCTTGGCATGCCGCCACCCCCGTTTGCCGTTTTCGGCCTTGCTCGCAAGCGGTCTGCACTCCGAGGAGGCTACCCCTACAAGAGCGACGGCATGCGGATCAAGGCGGCAGGAGACGCGGCCTCCGGGCGCAGAACGCATAGCCAGCCCAGGCAGCCCGGATGCCGGGCCGGAGGTCTCGATCGATGAAAGCCATCCTGTTCGACGCCGGCAACACGCTTCTCCACCTGGATTACCCTTGGCTTGCGAGCCTCGCGCGGAGTCTCGGCTCCAAGGCCCTGGCGGACGACGTCGGCTTCGCGACCGCACAGGTCTCCCGCCGGGGCTGGCCGGCCCCCCGCGTCGACGACCGGCCGACGGCGTTCTTCGCCGGCTATTTCGGCGCGATCGGCGAGGCGGTCGGCCTTTCCGCGCGGGCCGCCGAAAGGTTTGCCCTGGCGGTGGAGACGGAACACCTGGGCGACCGCCGCGGCATCTGGCGCAGCCCTGCGCCCCAGGCGCTCGAGGTGCTGAGAGGCCTCAACGCCCGGGGAGTCCTGCTCGGCGTCGTCTCGAACGCCGACGGGCGCGTCGAGGAGCAGCTCGCCGCCGCAGGCCTGCGAGAGCCGCTTCGGACGGTGGTCGACTCGTACGCCGTAGGCGTCGACAAGCCCGATCCGCGCATCTTCCGCATCGCGCTCGGGCTGCTACAGGTGGACGCCGCGGACGCCTGCTACGTCGGCGATCTCTTCGACGTCGACGTCAAGGGTGCCAGGGCCGCCGGCCTCGAAGCGCTTCTCTACGACCGCTGGAACGCCTACCCCGAGCTGAGGGAAGGGCGCATCCGCTCGCTCGGCGAGCTCCTGAACCTGCCGCACGCGGACGGTGCGGCGTGACCTCTTAGGCAAGCAGGGTCTTGATCTCGGCACAACCCTCGATCCTGGGCCCGTCCCAGTGGGGCACCGGCCTCCTGCGCCGGGCGGGATCGGGTCTCGTGGCGATGAGCACCGCCTGCATCCCGACCGCCTGGGCGCCCTGAAGTTCGTCGTCGCTGCCGTCTCCCACGTACAGGCAATCCTTCGGCTGCACCTCGAGCCGGTTGCAGGCGAGCTCGTAGATCCGCGGGTCCGGCTTGGCCAGGTGCACCGCCGCCGAAAGCACGGAGACGTCGAGCCCTCTGGCGAGTTCGGTTTCGTCCCACAAAGGCACCAGCTCCATCGCGCAGTTGCTGATGAGGCCCAGGCGCAAGCCGCGTCCGTGCAGCCAGTCGAAGGTCGGCAGGACATCGTCGAAGGGCGTCAGGAGCGAGCGCTCGTAATCGAGCCGGCGCTTGAGCGCCCGCTCCACCGCGTCCCACGCCGGGTGGGCATCGATGGCGTGGCAGGCCTTCGCAATGCTCTCCTGGGCGTCGGCGAAACGCCCCATCACGCGGTCTTCCCAGAGCTGCCCGTTCCAGACCCTGCGAAAAGACGCGAGCGGCACGCTGAGATCAGCCGCCATGGCCGTGAGACACGGCTCGTAGGCGTTTGTCGAGAAGCTCGGCACCAGAGTCCCGAAAAGATCGAACACGACCGCCTCTGCCTTCAGTCCCATCCCTCCGCGCTGCTCGGTGTGGAGCACGCTTCTGCACGGCCGCGCGGTGCTCCTGCGCCGCGTCCGGCAGCTCCTGCGGCCAGCGCGTAGGACCTGCCGCCGAAAGAGCGTATTCCCTGCTGGGGAGGCGATGATGTGGGGGAGCAGATCGCTGCGCGCAGGAACGAGGCCGAGGTGGCGTGGGAGCCCGATCGGTCGCCGAAGGGGCGCTACGCATGCGAGTACCGCCAGATGTCCCAGCAACTTGAGGTCGCGCCGAAGCCCTCCGGCCAGACAGGCCCGGGGCAAAGTTCCCGGCCCTTTGAGGTGGACCTCGTGCGCATCCCGCCCGGCAAGCGGCTCTGCCCACGGCACCGCCACAGCGTCGAATGGGAGTACTATATCGTGCTGGCCGGCCGTGGGCAGATGGTGCAAGGCGACGGCGACGCACCGATCCCCATGGCGCCAGGCGACCACCTGCTGCAGCCACCGGGCTGGGTCCATACCGTCGAGAACAATGGGCAGGAGGATCTTCTCTATTACGTCATCGCCAACAACGCTCTCGACGAGACCTGCTTCTATCCGGACTCCGGCAAGTGGGCCGCGGGAGGCAAGGTCTTCCGTATGGCCGAGTTCGACTACTACGACGGCGAGGAATAGCAGCCGTGCCCACTGCGGCCCAAAAGAAAACCGGAGGCACCGCAAAGTGCCTCCGGACATCTTTTCAGTTCTAGTTCACGCTGACCCTATGAAAGACGCCATCAGACGCCACTTCAAGTTCAACAGTCTCCGTTAGAATATCGGCATAGCTGAACGAAACGCGTCTGGCACCGGACGGCTCATCGTCGATCTTCACCACGAAGATGTACGGATAAGTCCGCTCCAGTACGCCTTCCCGCTCGTCCACCTTACGGCGTCCGCGGTTCGCCTTGAGGCGAATCCTTTCGCCGATCATGCCGTCCAAGTCGCGCTTGATATCCGACAAGACGCGCTTAGCCGCCAAACGCCCCACTTCCTTCCTGAACGGAGCGGTACGCTCTGATACTACCAGAAAGAAAGCGCGGGGTCAAGATCGAAGCATTTTAGCAGAGCCTTTGAAACGGTGTCAAGCGTCATTGTGTCACCAAGCGTAGGCTTCCCGGGTGGTCCGAAAGGTCGCCAGAGCGGGAGCGACCGGGTGCCCAGGAGCCCGATCGGAGCCGCGCCCGTCACCCTCTGCAGGGCCTTTCACCCTAGGGGGAGACGCTGAGGACGGTCTCACTTCGTGTACTTGTCGGCGACGGTCGACGCACCGAACGAGTCGGGCTTGATCTTCGCGTCGAAGCCGCTGCCGGAGACCATGCCGACGATCTCGCGGATCAGGTCGCGCGTATCGCCGTTCTGGCCGATGTCCAGGTGGATCTCGATGTCGAAGCCCTGTTGGCCGCGCCGCGAGAGCATTTCGGTGAGGCGGCTGGCGACGCCAAGGCTGAGGGACGTCTCGAGCAGGATGCGCTGGCGCAGGCTCGGCAGGCGCCGGTGCACCTCGCGGTGATAGTAGTAGCGCGCGCCCTTGCCAAGGCGATGGATTACGATGGCCGTGACGAAAGTGACTTCGTCCCGTGCCTGGGAGTCGGTGCCGATGATCAGCTTGTGCTCTGCCTGCGGCGCATCGCGGACGAAGGCGACGATGTCCTGGAACACCTGCTCAAGGTCCATCACGCCGCGACTCGGACTGTGATAGAGCACTGACCTCTCCCTCCACCGCGCTCAGTTCGGAGCGTCGTCGGGGTCGTCCTGCGCAGGAAGGCTGCCGCGGTCGGCAAGACACGCGGCCAGGCGGCCGAACTCTGCGAGCGACAGCGTCTCTCCCCGGCGCTGCGGGGCGATCTCCGCCGCCTCGAGCGCTGACGTCGCGTCTTGCAACGTCAGCCCCAGTCCTTCCCGAAGGGCACGGGCAAGCGTCTTGCGCCGGTAGCGGAATGCCACCGCCACCACCGGGCGTATCGCGTCCCAGGACAGAGCGACGGGACTGGGATGCGGCAGCAGCCGGATAACCTGCGACGAGACCTTGGGCGGCGGGTAGAACTGCCCGGGGCTCGCCTTGGCCCACGCCTCGACGTCGGCCGCGTACTCCGCCAGTAGCGTAAGCGCTCCGCGGGCGGATGATCCGGGTGGTGCCTGGAGCCGATCAGCCACCTCGCTCTGCAGCATCAGGACGGCGACCGCCGGCCTGGCCTGCAGCACGGCTGCGATCAAGGGCGTGGAGATGTAGTAGGGCAAGTTGCCCACCAGCTTCCCCGCTGGGCCCAGGAGGGACTTGAGGTCCGTCTCGAGCGCGTCCGCCTCGTAGACGTGCAGCCGCGGGCCGAAGAAGCTGCGGAGGTGTCCGACGAGGGCGCGGTCGATCTCGATCGCGTGCACGTCCTCGGACCACTCGAGCAGGCCCTGGGTGATCGCGCCCACTCCCGGCCCGATCTCCACGATCCGGTCGCCGGGATTGATCTCGAGACCGGAGACGATGCGCTCGCGCAGATTGTAATCCACGAGAAAGTTCTGCCCAAGGCGCTTCAGCGGCCGGATTCCGAGACCGGCGAGCACCTCCCGAACCACGCTCGGAGAGGTCAGTTTCGACTCCATTTCCGATATTGTAGCATGCCGCCGCAAAAGGCGCGCAAAACGGCGCCCCCGCCTGGGGGGCGCCGCCTGCTGGTGCTAGTTGCTTGCGAGTTCGTAGACGGAAACGGTCTGGCGACCGTAGTCCAGGGCCTGCTGCCCCGTATCGAAGCAGAGATCGATGCGGTCACCGACGATGGCACCACCGGTGTCGGCGGCCACCGCGTAGCCGTAGCCGGGAATGTAGAGGCGCGTCCCGAGCGGGATGACGCTCGGATCCACGGCCGCGACGCCGTAACGCGCAGGCACTCCTGTGGCCGTTCTGCCGTTCGACCAGCTGGGATCCGCCCAGTAAGCGGTGGCAACCATGTTCAAGGTTGCCGTCACCCGCCCGACGAAGCTACCGCGGGAAACCTCGGGAAGCTTCGCGCCGATGTGGACGAGCTCGGGACGGGCTGCCTTCACGACCTTCTCGCCGACGATCGCGACGGATACGACGCGGGCACCTTGGTAGATCCGGCGCACAGTCTCGACCGCCACACCGGGCGCGCCGTCCTGGGCGACCACTTCGCGCCCGAGCGCCAGGGTCGGGTCGTAGACGGTGCGCACACCGTACGAAACAGGAACCGATACATCGCTCAGCCGCGCGGCGACGATCGTGGCCGTATCCTGCGCGGCGCCGCTCCAGAGAGCATTCTGGTAACCGGGAGCCGGGTCGGCGCCGTCAAGCGTCGCGCCGTAAGTGGGCAGTGGGAGCGGCTTTTTGGTGAGCGTCTTGTGCGCCTTCGCAGCGGCCTGTAGAGGCCGGACGCTGCGCAGGGTGGTTGCCCTTGCGGCGTAACCCGCAAGCAGGACGAGCAGAGCGCCAGATATCAGCGCGATGCTGCGCCATCCTGCCTGCCGTAGCTTTGGCAAGACGGACCTCCTTCTTCCTACAACCTTCCATTCGGCAGAAGTTGTAGGACTGCCGTATTCTATCACCCGCTTCCCCTGGCTTCAAACACGGAAATGATGAGAATTGTTCCGGACGCCTAAAACGCGGTGCGCAGCGGACGGAAGATTTCCTGGGCATTGCGGCTGGTCACAAGGGCAAGATCAGCGACTGGGACGCCCTGTGCAGCCGCCAGCGCAGAGAGTGTCTCCACGATGTAGGCAGGCTCATTGCGCCGGCCGCGATGCCCCTGCGGCGCGAGATAGGGACTGTCGGTCTCGACGAGCAGGCGACCGGGCGGCACGCGGCCGGCCAGGCTCCTGAGCGTCTCGTTGCGCTTGTAGGTCAGGTTGCCTGCGAACGAGATGAAGGCGCCGCGGGCTAGCACCTCCGTCAGCAGGGCCTCACCGCCGTCGAAGCAGTGAGCTACGGCCCTGACTTCGGGATATGCGTCGAGCAGCGGCAATATGTCGAGGCCTGTCTCCCTGAGATGCAGCACGACGGGCAGGCCGAGGTCGTCCGCCATGGCCATCTGGCGGCGCGCCAGCTCGATCTGAAGCGCTTTCGGCGCGTATTCCTCGCCGTGATAGTCGAGGCCGATCTCCCCGATCGCCGCGACCCTCGTCGAGGAGGCGAGCTCGGAAATGGCCCGGATGTCGTCCTCTGCGGCCCGTCCGGCCTCGTAGGGGTGGAGGCCGACGACCGCCGCGACCTGGGGCAGGCGCTCGGCGAGCTCCACCGCACGCTTGGACGAGGGCAGGTCGTAGCCGACGACCACCACCGCTGCCACCCCGGCCAGGGCGGCCCGCTGGAGGACGGCATCCGCCTCCTCCAGCAGGTCTTCGTGGTTGAGATGGGCGTGGCTGTCGACAATCACTTGATCTTGGTGCCCGCAGGCAGCCCCTCGCGCGGTGCGACGATCTGCAGCGTCTCGGACGTCTTGCCGGCCAGGATCATGCCATGCGAGACGACCCCACGGATCTTCGCCGGCTGCAGGTTGGCAACGAGAACGATTTGCGTCCCGGCGAGCGCTTCCGGCTGGTAGTACTCCGCAATGCCGGATACCACCGTGCGGGGCTCCTGCTCGCCGAGATCCACCTTGAGCTGCAGGAGGCGGTCCGCACCCTTGACGCGGCTGGCCTCGAGGATCGTGCCGACGCGCAGGTCGAGGCGCTGGAACTCGTCGATGGTGATCACGCCCGGCTCCTCCGCCGCGGGGGCGGGCGCCGCCTTCTCGACCTTCGGCGCCTTGGCGGCCGCGACCGCCTCTCCTGCAGCCGCCTCCGCCTCGCGCTCCGTCTCGATGCGCGGGAAGATCGGTTCGCCCCGCTGCACCTTGGTGCCAGCGGGCAGACCGCCCCAGGCCGCCGCCGCGAACGTGGCGCCTTCGGCGCTGCCGAGGCCCAGTTGGCGGAAGATGGCGTCCGGCGCGTCGAGCAGGAAGGGCTTCAGCAGCACCGCAGTGATGCGCAGGGATTCCGCCAGGTCGTAGAGGACGTCCGACAGGCGCGCGTCACCGCTGCGGTGCAGTTGCCACGGCGCCTCCTCCTCGATGAACTTGTTGGCGCGCTTGACGAGCTCGAAGACGGCCGCAACCGCGTCCGACACCTGGAGCCTAGCAAGGCGCTCCTCGACGCGCCGCACCGTCTCCTCCGCCTGGCCGCGCAGGCTGCTGGCGCCAGGCTGCGGGATGATGCCGCCGGTGAAGCGCTCGATCATCGCCGTCGTGCGCGAGAGCAGGTTGCCGAGGTCGTTCGCGAGATCGACGTTGGTCCTGAGGATCAGCGCGTCCTCCGTGTAGCTGCCGTCGGCGCCGAACGGCACCTCGCGCAGGAGGTAGTAGCGCACGGCGTCGCGGCCGTAGCGCTGCACGAGCTTGCGGGGGTCGATGACGTTGCCGCGCGACTTCGACATCTTCTGCTCGCCTAGCAGGAGCCAGCCATGGCCGTACACCACCTTGGGCAGCGGCAGGTCGAGCGAAAGCAGGAGAGCCGGCCAGATCACCGCATGGAAGCGCACGATCTCCTTGCCGACCAGGTGCACGTCGGCCGGCCAGTAGCGGCTGAAGCGCTCCGGATCCTGAAGGTAGCCGCAGGCCGTGATGTAGTTCGTCAGGGCATCCACCCAGACGTAGGCGATGTGACGCGGATCCTGCGGCAGCGGGATGCCCCAGCGGAAGCTCGTGCGCGACACGGAGAGGTCCTCGAGGCCCTGGCGGATGAACTGGATCATCTCGTTGCGGCGCGACACGGGCTGGATGAAGTCGGGGTGGCTTTCGATGTACGCGAGCAGGGGCTCCGCGTAGCGCGAGAGGCGGAAGAAGTAGCTCTCCTCGTTCAGGCGGGCCACCGGTCCGCCGCAGGTGGGGCAGTTGCCGTCGACGAGCTTGCCTTCCACCCAGAACGACTCGCACGGCGTGCAGTACCAGCCCTCGTACTGCGAAAGGTAGAGGTCGCCCTTGGCCTCGAGCCTGCGGAACACCTCCTGCACCACCCGCTCGTGGCGGCTCTCCGTCGTGCGGATGAAGTCGTCGTGCGAGATGCCGAGCACCTGCCAGAGGTCCCGGATGTCGGCCACGATCTCGTCCACGTACGCGAGCGGCGTCTTGCCCACCTTGCTGGCCCGATCCTCGATCTTCTGGCCGTGCTCGTCGGTGCCGGTGACAAAAAAGACATCCTCGCCGCGCAGGCGGTGGAAGCGCGCGATGGCATCGGCCGCCACCGTCGTATATGCGTGACCGATGTGCAGGCGATCGTTCGGGTAGTAGATCGGGGTCGTAATCGTAAACCGTTCGGTCATCTCGGCTACCTCCCCTGAAATAGAAAAACGCCGTCACCCTCAAGGGGCGACGGACCGCGGTACCACCCTCATTCTCCAGCCAGGAGCGGCCGGACTCTCGCCGATCACGGTGGCACCGGCGCGCCCTTGGCCCAGGGGCTTCGTGCGCGCACTCCGGAGGCATCACCCTGCGCGCAGTCCGCCGGCTTCCACCATCCCGGCTCGCTCTGGGACCGCTTCCCGCGGGCGCTCTCCATCGTCGTTTTCGCTTATTCTAAGACCATAGCGACCCGCCCAGCGTTTGTCAATCGGAAGGGCACCGCCGCCAGGGCGGTGCCCTTGACTCGCCTCGCGGCTCAGCTCGGGCTAGCGGGCGCCACGAGGGCGATCGCAAAGCCGTCGTAGCCCTTGGCGCCGACTGTCTGCACGGCCGTCGCCTGGACTCTCCGATCGCCCTTCAGGCCCTTGATGAAGCGCCGTACGCCCTGCACGTCCTCGCTCGGGCTCGACGCGTCCGCCACCGCTCCCCGCCGCACTACGTTGTCGACGATGATCAGGCTCCCCGGTCGCGTCAGGCGAAGCGCCCACTCGAAGTAGACGGGCGTACTCTTCTTGTCCGCGTCGATGAACACCAGATCGAAGGGATCACTGCCTTCGGCCGCGATGACAGGCAGGACATCCGCAGCCGATCCCTCTCGCAGGTCCACCCTGCCCGCCAGGTCTGCTCGCTCGAAGCTGCGCCTGGCCACCCCCGCGTGGCGGGGATTCGCCTCAATGGTCACGAGGCCTCCGGCCTCGGGCAGGGCACGTGCCAGCCAGATGCCGCTGTAGCCGCCAAGGGTGCCGATCTCGAGCACCCGGCGTGCCCCCTGCAGGCGTACCAGAAGGTGCAGAAGCATGCCCTGGTTCGGCGTTACTTGAATGTCCGGCAGCCCTGCCGCGGCCGACTCCGCCAGGACCGCCGCGAGCACCGGATCGTCGGGTACCAGGTGGTCGCAGAAGAAGCGATCCACCGCAAACCACGTCTCCTCTGTCACCAAAACTCCCCCTTTGGTCAGAGCCACGGTCCTCTCAATTCGCCATAGGTGGCCGAACATCCGTTGGAAGGTGTGCCCAGTTCAAGGATCGAATGTAAACCATGGTCCAGGAAAGGGGATAGGTTCCATGATCAACAGAGTTGTGCTTGTCGGACGCCTCGCCACGGATTCCGTCCTCAGATATTCCCGCGACGGCCTCGCGATCTCGGCGTTCTCGCTGGCGATCGGCCGCGCGGACAGCGCGGCGGACTTCCTTCCCGTCGTCGTGTTCCGCAGGCTTGCCGAAGCCACCTCCCGCTACCTGCTCAAAGGCAGGCTCGTCGGCATCGAGGGGCGCATCGCCAGCCGACCGCTCGACACGTCGGACGGCGAGCAGCGCCGCGTGATCGAGGTCGTGGCGGACCGCCTGCGCTTCCTGGATCCGCCGCTGGCCCTGGGCGAGGAAACCCCCGCAGCCAAGGCGGCCGACTCGTCGGCACAGGATTAGCCTCATGCCCATCCTGCAGTTCGTCCTCAATGCCATCACGACGCTGCAGAGCTGGTTTGCGGGTTTCGCGGTGCTCGCACTGCTGTACGGCGCCTACCTGCTCTGGACAAGCGGCGACAACCCCCAGAGCCGGACACGGGCCTGGGGCCACCTGTACTCGGTCGCGGCCGGGCTTGTGCTCGTGATCTTCGCCAAGGACATCGTGCGGGTGATCTTTCAATGGGCTGGACTTTCCGCGCCGCTTTGAGCCCCGCGCTGCAGCGTGCCTACGGCTGGGTGGGCGCTCTGCTCTGGGCGCACGGCTTCCCGCCATCCGGCCCGGTGGTGTCGGAGCTGGCGCACATCTCGCTGCTGGCGGGCGGCGCGCTCGCCGTGCCGCTCTTCATGCTGGAGGCAGGCGCAGGTCGCTCCCTGCATGCCTTTGCCCGCCTGGTGCTCGCAGTGGGGGGCGTCCTCGTGAGCCACACGATCTTCTCGTGGCTTTGGCAACTCAATGACGCCCTCGTCGCCACCATCGGCAAGGTGGCGGGATCGGTTGCCGTGCCTTCACCGGGCTTCGGCTCCACCCTGATCGACCTGCTCGTCTTCGGCCTCCCCTACCTGCTCATGCTCGTCTTCCTGGCCGGGCTCCTCCTGGCGCGTCTGGCGGCGCTCGCGCTGCTGTCCGCCATCGCTCCGCTCGCCTTTCTGCTCGGCATCCACGAACGCCTCGGACGTCTCACCATGCTCTGGCTCTGGCAGACGGCCGCCTGGTCGATCCTGCCCGCCGCCGAAGCTTTCATCCTGGTCGGTGTAAGGGGTCTGGCGGGAGAGCTCGCGATCGCGGTGCCGGCGTCGGATATGCTGCTGAGTCTCGTGCTGCTCTTCTTCATGCTGCGACTGCCTTTCACCCTGCTTGGCGCCTGGCGGCGCCTTCTGCCGTGAAGTGCCACGTGCCCGTCGACCTGCTGCAGGTGCAGCCGCGCATCTGGGGCGACCTCGAGACCGGTCAGGCGGTCTGCCTGTTCGCGGCAGGAGTCTTGGCTCTTGCGGCGCTTGCCGGCCAACTGCCGCCTGCGGGGGCGGTCCTGATGGCGGCTCCCTTTGGCGGATATGCCTTGCTGGAGGTGGATGGCCAGCCGCTGCGCCGCATCGCACCCCGCCTCTGGCGGCACGTCGCGTGGCGCCGTCCGCCGACGGTGGACCTGGACCTAACGCTCTGGCAGGACGCGGTGCGGGACGTGCCCTTGCATCAGATGCAGGCGGTCCTGCATTGTCTAGTGGGTAGGATGCGCCGCGGCAGGTGAGACGGCGCCAGCAGGCGAACGTACCGCCAACGCCGCAACTTCGGCGGCATAATTGCCATGGAGCGGGTGACGATGACCATTCGCGTTTGCGTGGCAGGAGCCACCGGCTGGACTGGCGGCGCCGTCGCGCGGCAGATCATCTCGTCGGAGGGCTTTCGCCTGACGGGTGCCGTGGCACGCCGGCAGGCTGGCGTCGATATCGGTACGGCGCTCGGTTTGCCTGCGGCCGGCCTCACGATAGCGTCCGATCTCGAGTCCGCGCTCTTGGAACCGACGGACGTACTGATCGACTACACCGCGCCGGATACGGTCAAGCGGCATGCCACCACCGCGCTCGAGCACGGCGTGCGGGTCGTGATCGGCACATCCGGGCTGACGGCGCAGGACTATGAGGAGATCGCGGCCCTGGCGACGGCCAAGGGGCTCGGCGTCATCGCGGCGGGCAACTTCTCCATCACGGCTGCCTTGGCCAAGCATTTCGCCCTGCTCACGGCAAAGTACATCCCCTCGTGGGAGATCGTCGACTACGCGGGCGCAAACAAGGTGGATGCTCCGAGTGGCACGGTGCAGGAACTGGCCGAGGAGCTCGGGCAGGTCGCAAGGCCTCGCCAGGATCTGCCGCCTGAAGCCTTGCATGGACGCCCGGAAGCACGCGGCGCCGAGATCGAGGGCACGCACGTGCACTCCCTGCGCCTGCCGAGCTACGTGATCGCCTTTGAGACCATCTTCGGCCTTCCCAACGAGAGGCTGACCATACGCCACGATGCCGGGTCCGGGGCTGACCCCTATGTCGCCGGCACCCTGCTGGCAGCGAAAGAGGTCCTGCGAGTGCAGGGGCTGGTGCGCGGCCTCGACCGCCTGCTCTTCGCCTGACCGCCCCCTCGTCCAATCCACGGTGCCTGGCGGCGCCCCATCGCGGGGCGCCGCCTTTCTTTGCCCTCTTCCGGCCGGCACGGGGAGGCTTGGCGCCCCCGCACGGGTGACATCGCAACCGTAGGTTACATAACCTGCTGCAAGACCCTCGAAAGGAGCGCTTGCACGTGATTGTGACACGCGCGGGCAACCTGTGGATCTACCCAAGCCTCGTCTGCGCTCCGACCGCGGCGTCGGTGGACGCAAGCGCCACCGCGGAGCCGCCCAGTCTCATCCTCGGCAGCGGGACCACGACCGTCGGCGCCGACGCCTATCAGCTGTCGTTCCACCAGGGAGAGCTAAAGGTCGAGACCCTGCGGTACTCAGACCCGTTCCCAACGTCCGCTCGGCCGAGGAGCCTGCCGCAGGCGCCACATTACGTCCTCTCTGGCGCTCCCGATTCGCCTCCCGACATGGTGTCCCAGGATGCGGGCCCGATGCGCTGGTGGGTGCCTCACCGAGACTGAGCCGCAGGCAAACGAGAGATGGGGAGGCCTGCTAGGCGCAGGCGGCACCCATTGCCCACGTGCATCCGATGCGGCGCACCGCTTCGCCTGCCACCTGCTCCCAGCTCGGGGCAGACAATCTGTCCAGGGCTCCTCGCGCAGACTGGTTCACCCGGAACCCGAACAGTATTTTGAAGGAATCAATGTCAGCATCTGGAACTATGGCCTATCCTCCCTGGAAGGTCGTGGTTCCCTTGGCGTTGCGACGCTCCGGTCCCCGCGCTCGGCCATGCGCCTGACGCATCACCCCGATGCCCCGCAGCCAAAGGGCATCGTCTACGAGCTCGGCCGCAGGGAGTATGCCTGGCTGCCGCCCGAGGAACGCGACGCCTATCAGGCAGCGCTGCGCAACTTCCTCCTTGCCGCGCAAGGGCCTCTGTTCTTCACGCTGTCTCTGCAGTCCGGCGAGAGACACCTTTACCTCTGGCTTGCGGACGGCGCGGGCAACCTGCAGGCGCTGCGAGACCTCGGCATCCGGGCGGACGCCCTGGGCCAGGAGGCACCGCCAGAGCTCCGCTGGGCCATCGCCAATCCCGCCCTACCCCCTTGGTACAGGAGCGTCGGGCGCACGGCCGCCGGACCGCGTGCTGCCAGTCCTACCTCAGGGCGCACCAGGCCTCGCCCCCACGTTCGCCTGCTCGAGGCGGGCACCGGCTACCGCCAGCTCATGGGCGTGGAGGCCTACCCCGAGCAGTTGGACGAGCTCAGCCTCGAGCGCCTGTGGGCGCTCTCGCAGACTGCGATCGTCTCGCTGCGCCTCGCGCCGCTTTCCGCCGCCCAGGCCCGCATTCGCTTGGAACACCGCCTGCAGCACCTGCACGCGAGCTCCTTCCTGCGCCGCCAGCGCGGCCGCCTCCCGGATGCCGAGGCCGAGAAGGCCCAGGAGGACGCCCTGCGGTTGCGCGAGGTGATTGTGGAGGGCCGTGAGCGGCTCTTCGCGGCAGCCCTGCTGGTCGCGGCGGAAGGACCGGACCGCCACAGCTGCGAGGCACAGGCGGCGCTTCAGCGCACGACATTCGCCGAGATGGGCTTCCTGCTGCAGGTGCAGCTGGGGCTGCAGGCGGCCCAGCAGGAGTGGCTCCTGCCCCAGCCGAGCCCCCGCGAGCCGCCGGCACGCCTGCTCACGGCCTCTGCGCTCTCCTGCCTCGATCTGACGCCTGCCGCGGCCCCCGCCGCCGAGGGCGACCAGTTGGGCGAGCACCTGCGTGACCGCACCCCTGTGCGGCGCGACCGCCTGCGCGCGGCCAACCCGATGGCGGTCGTGCTGGGCAGCCCGGGCCACGGAAAGTCGGCCTTCGTCAAGGCGGAGCTCCTGCGCCAGCGGCCGGACTGCCTGCTGGTGGTGGATCCCGAAGGGGAATACGGACCCGTCGTGGACCATCTCGGCGGCGCCGCCTGCACGTCCCTGCCCTCGGCGCCGCAGGACCCGCTCCGACTGGCTCTCTCACTGCGCACACTGCCCCAGCCGGCTTGGCCCGGGCTGCTGCGCGAGGCGGCCCGGTACGCCATCTCGTCGGCGGAGGCCATCGCCCTTCAGCGCCCGTTCTGGCTGACTCTTGACGAGGGCCATCTCTGGCTGGGTCCCGGCGGAGCCGAAGATGCCCTTGTCGATCTCGCCAAGCGGGCGCGCAAGCGCGGCCTGATCGTCACGATCGTCACTCAGAACGTGGGCGACTTCGTGCACTCCCAGGGCGGCCAGCTCGTCCTGGCCAACGCCGGCCGCCTGACGCTCTTTCATCAGCAGCCAAGCGACCTGCCTCGCCTCAAGGAAGTGCTGCACCTCTCCGACCGCGCCCTCGACTTCCTGCGCGCCTGCCGGCCAGGCGAGGCCCTGCTTCTCGATGAGTACGGCACCGTCCCGTTCCACGTGAGCCTCGCGGAGGAGGAGCTGCAACTTGTCGATACGCGTCCCGCGTTTGCGCGCGCTCGCTGAGCGCCTGCGCGACCCGCTCTGGCTGCCGGTGCTGAGTGCGCTCTTCGCCCTGCTGGCCTACGAGGCGGCCAGCCTCGGCTCGGGCCAGACCATCCTGGTCGCCGCGCGGAACCTCCCTGCCGGCGCCCAGTTGACGGCCGCCGAGGTGCGCCGGGCGCACTGGACGGGCAGCCTGCCCGGGCCCGTGCTGACGCGGCCGCAGGGACGCCTCGTTGCCCCGGTGGCCGCGGGCCTGCCTCTGCTGCGCAGCGCCGTCCGCCTGAGCTTCCCGCGGTCTCAGACCGAGCAGGTGGTGGGCATTCCGTCGGTCTCGCTCCTCAGCGCCCCGCCCCTCTCGGTGGGCGAGGCTGTCTCTGTCTACATCGCACAGGCAGGAGAGCCGCCGCAGCGCGTCGTGTCCTCCGCGCGCGTCGCCCAGAGCGGTACGGGCGGCGCGGTCGCGATCCAGGTGTCGGCCGCGAGTCTACCGGCGCTCCTGGCGGGCGTCGCCGCCGGCCACCTGATCATTACCGCAATGCCGCAAGAGTAGGAGGGATCGCCATGCGCTCGCTCTACGCCCTGCATCCAGAGACGGTGCTGCAGCTGCATGAGCGCGGTGCGGCCGTCTATGGGCAGCCGCTGACCCTTTCGCTCGCCGAAACGGAGGACCGCATGCTGCACGAGGAGTACGCGCGCGTCGTCATCGACCCGGGACTTGTCCGCTCGAGCGAGGAGCAGCGAGCCCTGCGCCGCATCGAGGTGATCCATCCGGACGCGGAGATCGCCTGGCTGCGCGGGCGCTTCTCGGCCCGCGGCGACCTGGCCATCGCCGATCTCGCGGCGGAACTCCGCGGCGAGAGCCCCAGCGAGGAGCCGGCGCTCGCGGTGGTGGTGGCACCCGGCGACGCCGTCCAGGGCGCAGCTGTAGCCCTCGGCGTCGCCCACTATCTGGCGCGCAGCCGCGACACCCTGCTCGTCGAGACGGACACGGCCGAACCCGTATACGCGCGGCGGCTGCAGTTAAGGCCGTGCCTCGCCGAGTACATGGCCGCCGGGCAGGCCCTGGCGCCTGAGGGCTATCCGCGACGGCTTCGGCTCGTGCCGGCACCGGTCCAGCCGGAACTGCTGCTGCAGGCCGGCATGCAGCCGCTCCTCGACCGGCTTGAGCATAACCTCAGCCAGGGCAACGTCATCGTGCGGGCCAGCGCGAATCTCGCAGACCGCGGCCTGATCGCCTCGCTGGCGCACGCGAGCGACATTCTGCTCGTCGCGGGTGGCGGCGAGCCCGACTACAGGCGCTGGCTGCAGGGGCTCGCACCGCATGCCCGCCTGACCCCGGTGGCTGCGGGTCGCCTCACCTTCCGCAGGCCGACCCTCGCGCGTCACGGGGAGCAGATCTGGCGACAGCGCGAGGAGACTCCGGACCATGGTCGCTGAGACGCACCTCGGGTACTGGCTGGGCCCGCTCGAGGCCGCGTTCCGGGACGAGCAGGTGAGCGAGATCATGGTTCTCGACTTCGACCGCGTGTTCGTCGAGCGGCGTGGCGCGATCGTGCCCGAGCCGATCGCGTTCCCAGACCGGCGTGCCTTGCAGGAGTTGATCGAACGGCTGCTGCTGCCGCTCGGACGCGAGCTGACGCAGGCCTCGCCCTACACCGACGGACGGCTCGGCGACGGCGTGCGCTTCACCGCCACGATGCCGCCCTTGACGCCCGCACCCACCCTGACGATCCGCAAGGTGGCCAAGGTCGACCTCGAGCGGGCATGGCTCGAGGCGCTGGAGGGCGATGAGCGGCCCATACGCATCCTGCGCTCCTGGGTGCGCAGCCGCCGAAACGTGGTGATCGCGGGCGCGGCGGGCACCGGCAAGACGTCGCTCGTCCGCCTCCTCGCCGAGGTCATCGACCCGTCCGAACGCCTGCTGACCATCGAGGAGACGCGCGAGCTCGAGCTGGGCAGGGTCCACCCGCACGTGGTCGCCCTCGAGACGCGCTCCCCGAACCGCGCCGGACTCTATGCGATCGACCTCGAGGATCTCCTTCGACTTGCGCTGCACATGCGTCCGGACCGCATCATCGTCGGTGAGATCCGCGGGCGCGAGACCGTGGCCTGGCTTTCTGCCCTCGACACGGGACACCGCGGCAGCCTGACGACCTTGCATGCCACCTCCGCCTGGGATGTCATCGACCGCCTGCTCTACGCGGCCGCCCCGGCGCGCAGCATGCCGCCGCGCCTGCTGCGGCAGCGCCTACGCCATCTCCTGGGCGGCGTCGTGCACCTGGAGCGCCTGCCGGGCGGCAGCCGCCAGCCCACCCTGCTGCTGCAGTACGAAGGCGGCCGCGCCGAGCAGGTGTGGCCATGACCGGCGCCCTCCTCCTGGCGTCCCTCGCGCTCCTCGGCACCAGTCTCGCGACGGCGGGGGCCAGAGCCGCCTTGCGCTGGCTCCCGCCCCTTGCGGCGCTCGCGGCCACCCTGACCTCAGGAGCCGCGGTGGGGCTGGCGGCCGCGGGATCCGTCGCCCTCTGGCAGGCCGCCCTCGCCCGCTACCTCCGACACATGCGCCGCCGGCGGCTGCAGGCTGCAGCAGAGGAGCCCATCCAGGCCATGTTCGAACAAGCCTCCCTCTACGGCAGCGCGGAACTCTGCGCCCTGGCCGCGTTGCCCGCCTGCAACGAAGCTTTGCGCCCGCTCTGGCAGGCTGCCCTCGCCGACTGGCTGCGCGGCGGCACGAGCGAGGCGGCGTTCGCCGCGGCCGGCCGCAGGGCTGGCATTCCGCTCCTGATCCGGCTGGCGCGGGCGCTGGCGCTCAGCCGGCACACCGGCTCGCCGCTCGACCGCCACCTCGCCGTCCTGCTCGAGGACGCCGCAGACGACCGCCGCGAGATGGCGAGTGTGGAAGGCGAGACCTTGCCGTACTTCGTGATCACCGCGCTGATGGCCACGGGCCTCCTCCTGGCCGGCCTCTTCCTCGCCGCCGAAGGGAGGGCTCCGCTGCCCTGGCTGGTGGCCCTTGCGCTCGCGACCGGCGGTGCCGTGCCCTGGCTCGCGTCGGCGCTCCTGCCATGATGCGCGCTCTCCTGTGGCTGCTCGCGGCCGCAGCAGTCTGGCGCGCCGGTCGCCAGCGCCTCCCGCTGCTGCCGATCTGGCTCATCCTGGCGCTCCTGGCGCCGTGGACGCTCATCGTGCTGGCACTGGCGGGTCCGGCCATCCGGCTCGGCCGGGGCCTGCGGGACTCCATCGCCCGCAGCGCGGCTCGCATTGAGGTGCGCCAGGCGGTGCCTGGGCTCCTCACAGACCTCGCGATGGCCGCCGCCGCGGGTCAGCCCCTGCACGCCGCCCTGCGCTACGCCGGGCTCTGGGCGGACGACCCTCTCGGCCCGGCCTTTGCCGCATTCCAGGACCAGGTGCAGAAGGGGCGCAGCGTGGCCGCGGCCCTCGAGTCCCTGCGCCTGGCTCTGCGGACGCCGGAGATGGACCGGCTCGTGGCGCTCCTTTCCCGCGACGCGCAGCTCGGGCTGCCGCTCAGCGACTCGATTGCGCGCTACCGACGCAGCGCGCTGGGCGACGTGCGCAAAGAACTCCGCCGCAGCGCCGCCTACCTGCCCTACGTCTTCACGACGCTTGCGGGCATCGTGCTGCTCGAAGGCGTGGGGCTGATGGCCGTCCCCTGGCTTCTCTCGCTTTGGCAGTCCATCTGACACAGGTCCAGCGGACCTCCGGACGCAGCAACTGGACGATGCGCCAGGGCGTCCCAGGCACTATGCTGGACTCTGCTGCGGGCGAACCTTCCCGTCGAGCCCTCCCGCCTCATGCATGCGGTCCCGCTCCACGCGACCCAGGTGGCGGCGGCGGCGAGAAGCGGACGGGATGCAATCGACGTCCTGTCCGGCGCGACGGCCACCATGGTCAGCCCCCAGCATGACGATCCAACCGATCCGGCTTGCGCGCGGCGCCGTGAGGCGACCGCGCGCAAGCGTGTCCTCTCGTCTTTGGAAGGTGTGGCCCCCAGGTGTGGACAACTAAACGTCGGGGGGAGTTCTGGTGGATCGCTGCGCCTGGGTGCCAGAGGGCGATGCGCTCTATGTCGCGTACCACGACCAGGAGTGGGGCGTTCCCTTATACGACGACGTGCGGCTATTTGAATTCCTCTGTCTCGAGGGCGCACAGGCGGGACTGAGATGGAGGACGATTCTGCGCCGTCGGGAACACTACCGCCAGGCGTTCCTGGGGTTTGTCCCCGAAAAAGTGGCAGCCTTCTCGAAGGAGGATATCGAGCGCCTGCTGCTGGACCCCGGCATCGTCCGCAACCGTCTCAAGGTGGAGGCGGTCGTCGAGAATGCGCGCCGGGTCCTGGCCATAGAGGAGCGCTCGGGATCGTTCTCTTCCTACCTCTGGTCGCTGGTCGGAGGGGAGCCGCAGGTGAACCACTGGCCCCGCGTGGAGGACGTCCCCGCGGAGACCGAGGCCTCGCGGGCCTTGAGCCGAACCCTGCGCCGCGAAGGCCTGCGCTTCGTCGGTCCGACGATCTGCTATGCGTTCATGCAGGCCACCGGCATGGTCATGGACCATGTCGTCGGCTGCTTCCGCCATGACGAGCTTTCAAGCGTTCCCTACCAGAAAGAGAGGTAGCCGCCTTGCCGGACGGCACAGGAAACGATCCTTCGGTAGATATCGGTCACTTCAGCGACATCGACGCAAGCCACGACCCGAGTCAGTTCATCGCCTTCCTCGAACATATCGAGCAGCTCAGCTGGCTCGAGGCGGTCCGGGAGGAGTCCTTTACCCGCCTCGGGCTGTCGGCGGGCCAGCGCATGCTCGAAATCGGCTGCGGTCCGGGTACGGCGGTGCAGCTCCTGCGCACGCGCGGCATCGAGGCGGTCGGCGTCGACGCGAGCCGCAACATGGTGGAGCACGCCCGGCGCAAGGTACCGGACGCGGAGTTCTGTCAGGCCGCCGCCGCGGCGCTGCCCTTTGCCGAGGACAGTCAGGACGGATACCGCGCAGAGCGCGTCTACGAGCACCTGCACGACCCGGCGGCGGCTCTGCGCGAGGCCCTGCGCGTTCTGCGGCCAGGCGGCCGCATCGCCCTCCTCGACCTTGACTACGAGCTCTGGACAATCGACGCGGACGATGTCGAGTTCACGCGCAGGCTCAAGCTGGCCATGGCGGGCACCGTCGCGAACCCATGGATTGGCCGGCGCTTCTATGGCCTTTTGCACGACGCCGGTTTCCACGACGTCCGGATTTCGGTGCTGACGCACGTCCTGACCGAATTCCGGGAGGCCCAGCCGATGCTGGCCGCAGCGACGCGCGCCGGCGTCGGCTCCGGCCTCGCAACAGAGGAGCAGGCAAGTGCGTGGCTCGCGGAGCAGCGCCAGCGCAGCGACGCAGGCCGCCTCTGCCTTGTGCTGCCGATGTTTCTCGCAAGCGGCGTGGCCTAGGGTCTGGGTGACCCGGGGGTCCCAGGTGCCCCGGCACGCCGCCTGGGCAGGAGCAGGCGCCGCAGGACGTAATCGACGGGCCGTGCCGCCCGCACCAGGAAGTCCTCGTCGCGGCTGATGGGATCCACGAGGACCAGAGGCATGCCCTGGCGCAGGGCGCCCAGCCCGTCCGTGAGAAAGTGGTCTCCCACGGCGGCCACCTGATGGCCGGGAAGCTGCAGCACCGCCAGACCCTTGCGGTAGGCACCGGCGAAGGGCTTCCTGGCCCGCGCGACGACCGGCACGCTCATGATCTGGCCGAGCCGCTCTGCGCGCGGCCTGCGGGCGTTCGAGACGATGACGGTCGCAAGGCCCAGCCGGCGTGCCTCCCGCAGGAAATCGGTCGTCGCGGCCGGCACCTCTTCGCTGTGCGCCGCGACGAGCGTGTTGTCGAGATCAAAGATGAGACCCCGCACGCCAAGGGCCACGAGCTCTTGGAGCGGCACCGCGTCGATCGTGGCCACCGCCGTCAGGTAGCGCTTCACATGACACCCTGCCGGTTCAGAATCAGCATGACGACGACCGTGATCCCCCAGAGGCCGAGATTGACGAGCGTCGGCCAGTCGGTGACGAGCAGCTCGTCGGGGTTCTCACGGTCGTTCACCGCAAGCAGGTAGAGGTAGCGGAAGAGGCCATAGATGACGAAGGGGATCGTCAGCATGAAGGCGTGGGCGTGCAGGGGCTGGTCGAAGGAGTAGATCGCGTAGACGGCGATCATGCTCGAGACGAGCACGCCGAGGAGCTGGTCGAGGAGCGCGGCGGTGTAGCGCCCGAGCACCTGGCGGTGCTGCTCCGGCGCCAGGGAGGCGCGCAGCTCGCTGCGCCGCTTGCCGAAGGCCAGGAAGAGCGTCAGCAGGAGGACGAGCGCGAAAAGCCACGGGGAGAACGCGACGCCGATGGCGACGGCGCCCGCGAGGGCCCTAAGCATGAAGCCCGCGGAGATGCCGAAGGCGTCGAGGAAGAGCTGCGATTTCAAGACGTAGGTGTAGAGGACGTTCACGAGCAGGAACAGCACCGCGACGAGGAGCACCCAGGCTCCGCTCAGGAAGGCGAGCCCGAAGCCGACCACCAGCAGCACGGCGAGGAGCGATCCCGCCGCCTGGAGCGAGACCTGGCCGCTTGCCAGGGGACGCGTCCGCTTCTTCGGATGCTGGCGGTCCTCCTCGCGGTCGCGCCAGTCGTTTGCGATGTAGACGGCGCTTGAGAGAAGGCAGAACGCAAGAAAGGCGTAGATGACCCGGGCCCAGTCCCCGGGGCTCAGGAACTCCCCGGCGAAGATGAGCGGCGCGAACACGAGGAGGTTCTTGATCCACTGGCGCGGACGCATCAGGCGCCAGAGTCCCCTTGCCTGCCCGAGCTGGGCGGGGACTTCGCCGACGCCCGGACGCGGGTTCGCCATCGTCGCTCCCTCCTCTACACCTGCAGGCGGTTGAAGACGGGTTCCGGCAATAGGCGCAACAGGAGCATGATCGGCCCCCAGACGGCCGGCACGTGCACCCTGCCCCTCCCTGCCCGCACGGCCCGGATGATGGCCTTCGCCACCTTCTCCGGCGCGGCGCCCGACGGGCCGCCCGCCATGCCCCAGGTCATCTGGCTGTCGACGACGCCGAGCTGCACCACCGTCACACGCGGCCCACGGCCCGCCAGCCGGTGGTTGAGCCCCTGGCCGTAGGTGGTGAGGGCCGCCTTCGCGGCGCCGTAGACGTAGTTCTTCCTGCGTCCGCGCTCCCCGGCCACCGAGGACAGCAGGACGATGAAGCCCTTGGCGTGCACGGCCGGCAGGAGCCCCTCGATCGCCGCCACGGCGGCGCCGAAGTTCACCCAGGTGGTCTGGCGGATGTCGTCCGGGCCCGCTTCCCCGGCGGCCGCCGACATCGTGCCGATCGCCCAGACGACGCCCTGGAGCGGCGGTCCGCCTTCGAGTCGCCAGAGCACCTGCGGGTAGTCGGGCAGGTCAGGGTCGAAAAGGCAGGCCTCGGCGGCGATGCCGTAGCGCAGGCTGAGGTCCTGCGCCACCTTCTCCGCCTCGGGAAGCGAGCGCCCGCAGAGCAGAAGGTCTTGTCCCTCCCTGGCGTAGCAGGCGGCCAGGGCCCGCGCGACGGTCGAGGTGGCGCCGAGGATGGCGATGCGGCCGGGAGCCATCTAGCGCACCTCCCCGAGTCCGATGCGTTCGGAGAGCAGCGAGCGGAACATGCCCCTCGGATCCACCTTGGCCTTGACGGCCATGAAAGCCTCCCAGTTCGGATACATGCGGCGGAACATCTCCCGGGTCAGGAAGGCGTCCTTCGCGAGATAGACCCGCCCGCCGTAGTCCGCCGTCATCGCGTAGAGATCGCGGAAGAGGCGCAGGGTCCCCTCACCCTGCACCGGCAGGTCCAGAGCGAGGGTGAGCCCCTCGCGGGGGAAGGAGAGCAGGCCGGGCGACGGAGGGCCCATCCGCTTGAGGACACCGAGGAAGTTCGCATGATGTGCCGCGTGGATGCGGCGCAGCAAGGCCCGGATCTCGCCAAGGCCGATCTCCGGCGGATAGACTCCCTGGTACTGGGCGAAGCCGCGGCGCCCGTAAAGCCGGAACCATTCATCGGCCACGTCGAGCGGGTAGAAGAACTTCCACCACGGCTCGCGCACGTTCTCGCGCGGCTTGTGCATGCCGTAGTAGACGGCGTTGAACGCCCTCCCCACCGGCAGGCTGAGGCTGCCCGGCGGAAAGTCGAAGGGCACGCGCACGGCGCCGCGCGGCATCGGGTAACGGGCTTCGCCGGCCCCGAGTTCGCGGGACGCGGTCACCCGGCCCCCCATCAGTACGGCGCGGCCAAGGCCCTGGCCCTCTTTCAGGCCGTCGATCCAGGCGACGGTGTAGGGATAGCGCCGGTCGTGGCCGGAGAACCACTCGAGCGTTTCCTCGAGGCCGCCGCTGCGGACGTAGTCGACGCTCAGATAGCCGGTCTCGGCCGGCGCAAGCTGGATCGTCACCTCGACGATGACACCGGTGAGCCCCATGCCGCCGACGGTGGCCCAGAAGATCTCGCTCTGGTGTTCGGGCGAGATGCGGCGCAGCTGCCCCTCGGCGGTCAGCAGCACGAGCTCCTTGACGTGCTGGCCGAAGGTGCCGGCGGCGTGGTGGTTCTTGCCGTGCACGTCCGAGGCCACGGCTCCGCCGAGGGTCACCCACTGCGTGCCGGGCGTCACGGGCAGGGTCCAGCCGCGCGGCAGGAAGGTGCGCACGATGTCCCCGAGCGAGACCCCGGCCTCGGCGGTGAGCACCCCCTCGGGAGTCAGCGAAAGCATCCGCGTCAGGCGGGTCGTCTGCCACACCCGCCCTTCCGACAGGGCCGCGTCGCCGTACGCCCTGCCAAGGCCCCGCGCTATGCCGAAGCCCTCAAGCGCCTCGCTGAGGCGGCTCTGCTGCTCGGGTCGCAGAACCTCCGCCCGCCTGCGCATGGCATGTCCCCAACCCGCGATCTCGAGCGTTCGCCCGGCCTCATGCACCGCCAAGGCTCTGCACCGCTTTCCTTCCCATCCGCAAGGGCGTCAGGGTGTCGTCAGATAGAAGAAGTCCCGGGTGTCCGGCGTCAGGTAGCGATTCGCAGGGCGCTCGATCGCAGGCGTGAGCTTCGTGCCGACTAGGTACCCGCCGCTGCCCTGCGCTACCCATCGGTAGAAGTTGAACGTGATCCAGTAGGAGTTGATGTCGAGCTGCATGGCCCGCACCGCGCCCGCCGCCACCAGGGTGTGCGCCAGGGTGAAAGCGGAGAGCGGGTCGCCGGCCGCGTAGATCAGGTCGCCGCCCGGGGTGATGCCGAGGCCCGAGCGCCAGACGTAGGTGGAGTTCCCCACGACCACGCCCCACGCCTGCGGATCGCCGAGCAGCGGGCTGAGCTGGCCGTGGTCGACGATCAGCGGCAGGTTCTGCCGAAAGGACGCGAGCCCCTTCTGCGGCACCGCGCTACTCCCCCATGCGCCCAGGGCGACCTTGCCGCCCTGGTAGATGGCGAAGGTCGCCACACCCGCGACCGGCGGGTCGAGCATCTCCCCGTCCATCATGGCGCCGAAATTCGTGCTTGCGCTCTTGAAGCCAGCGTTGAAGGCGGCCACGACATGGCTCTCGACGGCCGGGTCGGCCGGTAGCGTGCCGCTGCCATGGACGCCGGACGCGCTGACCGGCTCACTCAAGCCTGTCTGGTAATGCACCTGCACGGCCGACGGGTCGATCCAGACAAGATACGACGTGGCCCATGGCCGCTGCGGGTCTGGATGGAGGAACGTCTCCTCCATCGCGGGACGGCCGCCGACGAGCGGCCCGACTGCCTGCCAGACTCCTTCGCCAGGTGCCCTCGGCCAGCCCTGCGGCAACGCGATATCCTTTGGCAGAGTGGCGCGCTCCACGCTGGCCCCGATGGCCTTGGGGCGCACCACCGCCAGACTTGGTGTGACGGCGCGCTGTCCCGTGGCATGGTAGTAGATGCGCTGCACGGTGTCCGCAAGATTGTAGTAGGCGTCTTCCATGGCCGCCACGATGCCGTTGCCGAAATACTGGCGCACGCCCTCGACGACGCGGATGAACAGCGAGTTGCCGTTCTGAGCCTGGCTCGCGACGGCCGTCAAGGCCGGTGACGCGCTGCGCGGCCCGACCTGGCTCAACGCGATGACGCCCTGCCGCCAGTTGCCGTGGACCTGGAACGCCACCCAAAGGCGCGTCCCGCCCGGCGTGAGCCGAATCCGGCTGGCCGGCGCGCTCAGCGCAAACAGCCAGCGCCCGGTGCCGCCCTTCGTCAACGTCACCGTCTGAAACTGGCCCGCCACGGCGGTGGCGTAATAGGCGAAGCCGCCCGCGACGCCCAGGCCTACGTCGGACGCGCCCCGTGCCCCCTGGAGCGCCGTCCCGACAGCGGCAGAGGCAAGGCTGCCAGCCTGCCATCTCAGCGCGAGCGGGTAGATGCGAGGCTCGGCACCCTTGACGCTCGCGTCGATCAGCGCCGACGCTGGCTGCTTGCCTGCGCCCAGCGACACGACGAGGGGACGCCCGCTCGCACGCAGCGGGCGCACGTCCTTGGGAAGGACCCGCGCAACAGCCAGCGGCAGGTCCGGATCGAGAGTGGCCGCAACAGCCGTGGGCAGGGTCGGCCGAAGGAGCATGGCGCCCAGCACGGCGACAGCAGCCAAAGAGATGACAAGGCGCAGCGGCCGGATACGGCGCCTGCGCGGTTTGAGATGCCTTGGCACCCATTTCCCGCCTTTTTGCGTATTGCCGCTAAGACGGCGCGTTGGTCGACTGCTGCTCATGCTATGTCACTTTTCCTAGGATCACATGAATCTTGATTCGCAGTATACAGTTTGTCCCTGATTATGGAAAGTGTCAGAAAGTGGAACTATACGCAAGAAGAGACGGGCGGGGCGGAAGCCTCAGCTTCCGCCCCTTGCCGCTGCAAGCTCGACCGCTGCAAGTATGATCCCGAGATGCGAGAAGGCTTGCGGGAAATTCCCACGTGGACTGCCAGACTCCATGTCGCAGTGCTCACCCAATAGGCCTAGGTCAGTCGCGCTCTGCACGAGCCCCTTGAGCAGCTCCTCGGCGCGCGCCAGCTCCCCCCTCAGGATGTGGACTCTGGCGAGGTGCGACGTGGAGAGCACGAACGGGAATGCGGCAGTACCCAGCATGTCGGATCCGTAGCGGTAGACCCAGTGGCCGTGCACCAACTCGCGCTCGATCGCGGCCAGCGTCGCTGAAAAGCGCTCGTCCGTCGCCTCGCAGTAGCCGTAGAGCGGCAGCATGAGCAGAGCCGCGTCGAGCTTGCCGCCATCGTCGAAGGCTTGCGTATAGTGGCCCGTCTGGCGGTCGAACCCCCGCTGCTCGACGGCCTGGCGCACGTCCTCCGCTGCCGCCTGCCAGCGCTCCTGGTACGCCCCCTCACCCATGATAGCAGCGAGCTGTGCACCATAGTGCAGCGCGACCCAGCACATCAGCTTGGAGTGCGTGTACTGGGCATCCTTGCCGCGAAATTCCCACAGGCTCGCGTCGGTCGCCTGCCAGTTCTCCGCGACCCAAGCCACTATCGCCTTGATCATCTGCCACCAGGAGGCGAGGCTTTCCTTGTCGTTCGTCGCCTGCACATAGCGATAGACCACCCAGAGGAAGTCGCCCTCGATGTCGAGCTGCAGCTGGCCTGTCGCGGCGTTGCCCTCGCGGCAGGGCCTGGAGTCCAGGAAGCCGCGCAGCCAGTCGAGGTCTCGCTCGCCGCGGATCAGCGTACCGTCCACATGGAAGAAGGGGGCCTGGAACGGCTTGCCCTGGAGGTCGACGCACTCCAGCATGAACTCGATGAAGCGCCGTGCGGCCACATGGTCGCCGGCCACGAGCAGGGCCTCCGCGCTGTAGGCTCCGTCGCGAACCCACGAAAAGCGGTAGTCCCACTGGCGGGTGCCGCCGGGAAGTTCGGGCAGGGACGTGGTCGGGGCGGCGATCAGGGCCCCTGTCGTGCGGTAGGTGAGCCCCCGCAGCACGAGGAGCGAGCGCTCCACCGCCTCTCGATAGGGGCCCCGGTAGGCACTGCGCAAGCTGTCGCGCCAGTACTGCACGTTGCGGCGGTAGGTGCGGTGCTCTTCCTCCGAAGCGATATCCCTTTCGGCCTGGAGGGCCTCCTCCGCGACGGCGGTCGCCGTCTCGGTGAGGTCCCGGCGGCTGTCGCCGACGTAGCGCAGGATGATGTCGTAGCGACCTTTCGGCAGGTGCCAGACCCCTGACAGGGGATCTTCCGCCAGCACCCCATCCTGGCCATGGCCGCCGATCGTGAAGAGCAGCGCCTCCTCGCCGAGCGGGTTGCGCATCAGCACACCCTTCCCGTCGGCCGAGATGGCCGGGGAGACGAGCCCATAACCGAAGCGCGGCCTCAGGTGCACTTCGAACGGCAGATCGCTTCGCACGAGGCGCCGGAGCTCGGAACGGCCGATGGAGAGAAAGTCCGTGATCTCAAGCTTTCCGTCTGCACAGGTCAGGGTGGTGCGCAGGATGTTGGTGCCTTCTTCGTAGGCCTGGCTGGCGCTGCACGGCACCTCCGGCACGATCGCGAACGATCCGGCCTCGTCGCCGCCCAGGATGCGCGTGAAGACGGACGGACTGTCGAAGCGCGGCAGCGGCAGCCAGTCCACCGAACCGGAAGGGTCGATCAGGGCTGCCGTGCTGCCGTTCGAGATGAAGCCGTAAAACTTCACCGCGCGGCCACCTCCACCACGGACTTGATGCCGTCGGGGTCCTTCGTCAGCGCGGCCTCGAACGACGCAAGCGGGTGGCGGGCCGTGATAAGCCGGGCGGCAAGCCCGGGAAAGGTCTGCTGCCATGCCATGAGGTCGCGCACGGCGGCCTCGTAGTGCTGGCGAGCGGCGTTGACCGATCCCACGAGGACCTGGTTCTCGAGCACCATCTCCTGGTTCAGGGCGTCGACATCGAGTTCGATCGTGTGGTGGCCCGCGGTGACGCCGGTCAGTACCATGGCGCCGTTGCGGCCCAGTCGGCGGAGCGCGCGGAATACGAGCGGGGCATAGCCGCTCGCCTCGAGCACGAGGTCGTAGAGCGTGCCCTCGGTCGCCTGCTCGAGCGGCTGCTTCGAGTCGTCGATGTAGCCGGCGCCGGCTGCGCGGGCGATCTCGGCCTTCGGGCTTCCCTCCGGCCGCTGGTCCAGCACATCCACGGCGAGGCCGCGGCTGCGCAGCGCAATTGCCGCCAGGAGGCCAATCGGGCCGGCCCCGGTGACAAGGGCGCGCCGCGGCGCAAGACCAGTGCGCCGCTGGATCAGCATGGTCTCGTCGATGGCCTTCTCCACGATGCTGAGCGGCTCCAAAAGCACACCGACGTCACGCAGATCCGGCGGCAGGAGGACGCAGTGCCCCGCGTCGTCGGTGAGACGCTCGCGCAGCATGCCGTGCAGCTTCGCGATGCCCCGCTCGGCATAGTTGCCTGTCAGGCACATGTCCCAGCGGCCGCGGCTGCAAGGCTCGCAGTTCTCCGGGCATGGCCGCCGCACGATCGGCACGACGAGGTCGCCAGGGGCGAACCCAGTGACCCCTGTGCCCACCTCCTCCACCTCGCAGAGCGACTCGTGCCCTGGCACGAGGTGGTCTTCACCCGGAGGCGCCTCGCCATAAAGGCCTGCCTCGATCTCCGCGTCGGTGCCGCAGATTCCGCAGAGCAGCACCTTGAGCCCGATCTCGCCCTGGGTCGGCTTCGCGTAGGGCTCCTCACCAAGTCTCGCGCTGTGCGCTACGCCAGGCGTCACCTGAATGGCCCGGCAGCGTTCGGCTTTCGGCTCCCCCTTGGCCACAAGAGTCCCTCCCCAATCGGCCGCCCGGCGGCCCCAAAAGTGTGTCTCTCCCTTACTCCTTTCGCATGATGTCCCGAAAACCTCCCGAGACGACATCGGGGCGCCTCGTCCGGGCGCCCCGACCCCATCAGGCTCCTGCCACCTGCAGTTCCTCGATGCGCACCTGCGCGGGCCCAAAATAGCCATTGCCCTCTTCCGTCTCGCGCGAGAGGCGACAGCGCCTGAGGGCCTCGAAGACGTTGCCCGTCACGCTGCCCTGGGCGACCGGTATGCGCTCGCCGTTTCGGTGGAGGTAGCCCATCTTGATCTCTGCGGCGAAGGAACCTGTCATCGGATCGGGCATGTTGGCGGAGAACGCCAGCACTTCGAGGACCGGTCCGTCGGCGTAGAGATCGGCGCTGGCCGTCGTGCCCGGCGCCCAGACGAGGGTCCCGACGGGACCCGTGGGCGCGACCCCGAGATACGCGGCGAACTGGGGATCGGCGTGCATGTTCCGGATGACGCCACGGTCCAGGAGCTCGAGGCGACGCGCCGGCACCGTCGAGCTGTCGGTCGGGGCGGAGGCGACGGCGTACGGCAAGGTGGGATCGCAGGCGATCGTGATCGCGTCCCCCTCGGCGTCGATCAGCGTGTCGCCGACCTTCTTCTGCAGCATGCCCGAGACGAGATACTGACCGTTCGTGTGCACGTCGACCGACATCAGAAGCGTCGCGAGCTCGCTCGCCGGCAGCACGACCGGCATGCGGCCGGTGGGCGGCAGGGTGGCCCGGCTGCGATCCCGCACCGCCTGCAGGGCGCGCTCCAGCACGGCCTCTGGCAGGAGGCTCCCCAACAGCCTGGACTCGCGCATCAGCCGGAACTCCGTGGAGTCGTCCCCTTCACCAGCCGCGACCACGAGATCGAGCAGGAAGCGATCGCTCTGCCACGCGTGGCTGCGCGCGTTGGACGCCTGGACCTCGGTCAGATGCCGGCCCGCGAACAGCTCCAGATGCGCCGCCTTTGCGCCTGCGCGCCCGATCTGCTTCAGCACCCCGGCCTGCCAGGCGATGAGCTCCTCGCGGTCCGGCATGCGTTCGGCACCCAGGGCGATCGCGGGATAGCCCGTGGAGCCCTGCGGGAGGCGGTAGGGGGGATTCAGGGCAAGCGAGGCCGCCGTCAGGGCCGTCTTCACGCGCTCGCCGTCATGCGCATCCCCTGCGAGGAAAGCGGATGCCGACCCACGCTGATCCGCAATGTCCCGGTACAGCAGCAGCTCGTGGTTCACGGTCTCGGCCGAACGCTCGGCGTGCAGCTCGCCAAGGCGCCAGTAAAGCTGCGTCTCGTCAGACTCCCGGCTTGTGAGCACCCATTCGGAGGCCTCGCGCACCTCCCTGGGCAGTTGCAGCTTCATCCCAGCCTCGCCGTCATGCGCAGGTGCGGTCCGCCCGTCCCGTTGGTCACCCATTCCTTCCATCCCTTCCCGCAGTGGCCGGGCCACATGGCGAAGTCGTTCGCGGCCCCATCGATGCTCTGCAGCACGTCGGGCACGTATCCAGTCATGCCGAGCGTGCGATAGAGCTTGCCGGTCAGGCTACCGTCCCTGATCTCCTCGCCGTAGTGGCAGGTGATCTGCAGGCCCCAGTTGCGCGGATCCTCCATTCCCGACTCGACCCGATGCAGATAGACGCCGTGCTCCACGCCCGCGATGAGCTCCTCCGGCGTACTCGTGCCGGGTTGGAAGTACGTGTTGGTCATCCGCGGATAGACCTTGCGGCTGTAGTCCTGGCGCCTGCCGTTGCCGCCGACGGCGTGCAGGGCCTGGGCCGCGTCGGCGTCTGCAAGGCCCCCCTTGAGGATGCCGTGGTCCAGGATGACGTGCGGGCTTGCGAGCTCGCCGTCATCGTCGAAGGGGTAACCGCCGAAGCCGCCGGGCACGGCGGGGTCGTCGATGATCGTGGCGAAGTCGCTGCCTACCCGCTGGCCGATGTAGCGCTGCGAGCGGGCGCGATCCGAAAGGAAGAGGTCCATCTCGACACCATGGCCGAACGCTTCATGCGCAAGCACCCCGGACACCTCGGGTGTCGTCACGACCTTGTAGCTGCCAGGCTCGATCGACGTGGCGTCAAGAAGGCGGACCGCGCGCTCCACCATGCGGTCGACGTCCTCGTCGTCGATCGAGGCGATCTCGAAGCCGCCGACGGCGCCCTGGCCCTGGTACTCGTACTCGCTGCGGCCGTCCTTGTGCACCACGATGTGCGCCATGAAGTGCACCCGCCCGACGCGGCTGCGGCGGTCGAAGGCCTCGGTCGCGACGCGGTTCTCCTCGACGGACTCCTGGTAGCGCACCATGACCTGGACGATGCGGGGATCTCTCGCCTGCAGCCGTTCGCGCAGGCGGGTGACAACCTCGAGCTTTTCTTCGAGCGAGACGCCGTTGACCGGCCGGACGCCCGTCCAGTCGAAGTTCTCGACGGGGGCGCCGGAAGGAGCCCAGTCGGTCTGCCAGCCCGGCACCGCCCACTCGCGCTGGATGCCTGCCTGCACCTCGCGCACCACGGTACCCTCACGCGGAGGATCCTGGCGGATCTCGACCGTCGGCCCCATCGCCATGATCGCGAGGCCGCTCGCGCGCGACATGGACACCCATCGGCTGCGCGCGGCTCCCTTGGCCGCCGCTTCAGCCAGGGCTCTGCTACCCTCCATCTGCACGTCACTCCTTGCTGCTGCAGCGAAGATCCCAGCGCGCTCCAATGGCGTTGCCGTTCAAGGAGCCTGTCGCCCTAGGGTCCCCCCGCAGCCAGAGCACTCTTCCCCACGGGTCGGGTCGGGGCCTGCCGACCTACCAAGGATTGGACTCCAGGCCAACCGGGAGCATCCGGTACGCCGCCTGCGTAGAACGGAAAAGGGACGGCATTGCGCCGCCCCTTGGAGGAGGTGCGGCGGTGGAGGCAGCCCCTGACTTCCTGCTGACCTGCAACGGGGTAGAGAGCGCCTGCCGTCTCCTGGGACGAACGATCGCTCTCGGGCGGGACGACCTGCTGGTCGCCCAGGTGTCTCCGGCGATCCCCGCCCCGATCGGCGCCGCGGCGCTCGCAGAAGTGGTGCTGGCGCCGCGCCAGCCGGGACGGAGCCTGCTGCCCGTGCCTGCGTCGCCGACCCCGGTCTACGTTTGTCAGCTGCAGCAAAACCAGTCCGGCGCCTCCCAGCTGGTCGTCGTCGCATGGGGCGAGCTGCGGCGGCGTCCCGAAGCCTCGGGAGTCTAGCTATCCCCCTGGGCATCCAGCCGCTGCCGGATCGTCTCCACAGCGCTCTGCAGGTCGTCGATCTGGGCCTGCATCTCGTGCATGCGTTCAGTGCGGATCCATAAGGTGACGACGGCCGCCACCGCAAGAGCCAGAATGAACGTGAAGAGAATCATGGTCTTCCCCCCGAAACCTTCTTCGCGCCTGTTCAGTATCCGCCTGCCCAAAAGGCTCAGTGGCTGGTCCACGCCCCGCCCTGGTAGCTCGCGTCGAAGACGCCGATGCCGGAAAGGGAGACGAGCGCTCGGTTCCGGCCGGGTACGACGCCCGCGGGCCCCAGGTCGCCCAGCGGCGGGACCGTCCCAGGCGAGGAGGTCCCGACCTCGACCGACCGCCACCCGATCCCCGGTACCAGAACCGCGAAACCTTCGTTGAAGACCCCTACCGCATAGCCGCCCGGCGCGGGATAGATGGCGCCGCCAAACCCGGACTGCGGCAGCCTCAGGCGCAGCTGCCGCCAGTGGATGCCGCCGTCCGTCGTCCGCCAGAGCGGTGTGCGAGGTCCGCACTTCCTCCCGACCGGGCAGAGGCCGAACGCGTAGCCGACACTCCGGCTGACAAATGCGATGGACGAGAAGAAGACATCCTTCGGCAGCTCCGTGACCTCCGTGAACTGTCGTCCGCCGTCCCGCGTCACGACCACCTTGTCGTGGCAGGGCGCCGCGATGGGGCAGCCTTTGCCGCTCTGCGTGAGCACGTAGCCGAGGTCTGGCCCGAGGAAGGACATCGCCACGACTGCACTGCCCTTCACCGCTGGGACCGCCGACCAGTTCCGCCCGCCGTTCACGGTCCTGTAGAGGCCGTTCGGCAGGAGGAGATAGCCCTGGCGCGCCGAGGCGAACTGCAGCTTGCCCGCCGTCACGGTGGCCGCTGCGACTTCCGGTATCTCCCCGACCTTATGCCAGGTCCGCCCGTTTGAGCTCGCCAGGACCGCCCCGGGATCGAGCGCAGTGCCGATGCCGAAATAGGGCCCACCGGGGGCGCGGGCGACCGTGCCGAGCGGCTCCTGCGCCTGAAGGATGGGAGTCCACTGCAGCCCGCCGTCCGTCGTTCGGTAGACGAGCATGGGGCAGACGGATGTGTAGCACTGGGCACCAGTGCCGACCGCCCAACCGTCCTGCTGGTTCACGAATTGAACCGCGTCGATGCTGCCTTTGAAGGCGTAGGCAAGGTGGGTCGTCCGAAAGCCGTCGCTTGTGGCGAGGACGATATTGGAGGCCATGTCGATTCCGCCGCCCGGGCCACAGGCGGTCGTACCCATCAATACGAGCACGCCTGAGAGGGCGCTCTGCATATGCACCGCGGTCTGGTCGGTGCAGTAGCGCGACCAGACCGACTGGTAGGGGGCTGCGCCGCTTTGGGAGCGGTAGACGTAGTTCATGCAGCCGCCGTTCGCGGCGCCGCCATCGCAGGCCGTGATGTAGGTGGGGCCGCCGGGCAGCTGCTGCAGGGACCCTGAGACGGCGCTGATCGGCCCTTGATGGCCGCTTGGCAGTGTGGCTACCGGCGCGAAGGAACGCCCCCCGTCCGTGGTCTTGACGAGATCGCCGCCGAGGAGCCCATAACCCGTGCGGCCATCGGCGGTGGAGAGCACCGCGAAGCCCTGCGACGACATCTTCGTGAGGCTGGACCAGTGCAATCCACCATCCGACGTGCCGTAGAGCGTCGTCTCGGCGGCACAGGAGCCCATGCAGAGATTTGCGGCGCTGATCCAGCCGCCGGTCGCGCTCCAGGCGGCACTGGCGCCAAAGAGCGAATCCGGTGTGCGCAGCACCTCACGGAAGCTCCGGCCGCCGTCGCCCGTCCAGAAGACGGCGCCGAGGCAATTGGGCTGAACCATGCCGCAATTGGTGTTCTCACCGAACAGCACGCCGTCCTCGGTGTTGAAAAACCGCATGCCCTGGTACATGAATCCCTTCGGCAGGGCGATCGTCTGCCATGTGCGCGCGCCGTCCGCGGTGCGCAGCAGGACCCCGCCGCCAACTTGGTAGTCGGCAGCCGGCCGCAGCACATACCCGACATCGCTTGAGGTGAACTGGATCGCCGCGGGAGCCGAGGTGAAAAGGTCGCTCGGCAGGGCAACCCGTGCGTGCGACGCGAGGACGGGAGTCTTCGGAGCGGCCGCGGGCCTGGCGCCGCAGGAAGCCACGGCGAGGGTGGACGCCGCCGCCAACGCGATCAAGGACCTGGACCGCATCAGGCCTCCCTCCTTCCGGCCGGATCTGCAAGTCGCTACCTCAGCCTCAGTGTAGCGCCTGGAAAGGCGGACGCGCGCGCACGCCAAGGGTTCTGCTGATCGACGATGTGCGGCGGAGGACCCGCCGTACGGCAGGCCCTCCGCCTCGTGTTTGGCGCTTCGGAGAACACGACTCGGGGGCGGGGACGCGGGCGTGCCACGCTCCAACCCGCCCCGGACAGATGCTTTGGTCCGCAGCCCTCAGTCCACCAAGGTCTTGGCCATAAAGAGGGCTACCTCGTCACCGGCGTCCGTATGCCTGTAGAGCTCGAGGTCCAGGCCGCATAGCTCGAAGCCGAGCGAACGATAGGCCGCGATCGCCGGAGCGTTGACGTTCGACACCTCGAGCCAGACGGTGCGGGCGCCCAACGTGCTTCCGTGCCTGGCCGCCACGTCGAGAAGTGCGCGCGATACGCCCTGCCGGCGCGCGCCTCTATCCACGTAGAGGTGCCAGATCGCCAGCCGCCGGTTCCAGGACTCGTAGCGGGTGGCGGCAAAGCCTACGATCCGCTCCCCCTGGCAGGCAACCCACGCCATGTCCCAGAGGCGCTGCTCCTCCTGCCAGTCATCCACCGTATAGGTCTTCGTGATGGGCGCCGTATTCGTCCGTCGAATGGTAAAGCCCTGATCATGCCACACCACGACATAGATCTCGCTGGTGGTGAACGAGGTGTCCAAGCTGTTTATCGCATCCTGATCTTCGGGCAGCCGAAGCTCCCTGACAGCAGGCGGCACCGATTCACCCTCCTCCACTGCACCCGACGGCGCCTGCCGAGGCAGCCTCTCTGCGCAGGATGAACCACCGTCCCGCCGCGCGACGGTGCGCCGGGAAATCGCGGACTTGGACCGGCCAGCCGCTGCTACCCGACCGCGCCCACGATGGTCACGTGCTGGTGCCGTCTTTCCGCGAGATCGATCTCGTAGCACTCCGAGAGCCGCTTTCCTTGGGCGTCAGCGAAGACGCGAACGATAGGTCGCGACTTGATCGGCCCGCCAACCTCCTTGACGACCGCCTGCTCACCACTCGAGAGTTCCACTTCCGTGCCAATCGGATACGGCGGCACCAAGCGGTGAAACGTCGACACCAATTCGTAGTCGAAGAGCGTGTCTCCGCCGCCTACGATGAGTTCAAGTGCCTCCGCGGGCGTATACAGTCTGCGTCCTGGGCGCGTCAGGGTGACTGCGGTGTACACATCGCAAACGGCTAGGATCTGGCCGTTGCGATGGATTTCGCTTCCCTTTAGCCCTTTGGGATAGCCGCTCCCGTCAATACGCTCGTGGTGCTGCGTGACAGCAGTACGGGTCATCGCGCTCCAACCGTCCTGCGATGAGAGCAGGCGGAGCGTATTCTGCACGTGCTCCTCGACCACCGCCCGTTCCGAGACATCGAGATCTTTCTGCTTCTCAAGAATCTCGCTCGGCACAAACCACATGCCCACGTCCGCGACAAGTCCCGCGAGGCCCAGGTCGAAGCGGTACCTTCGCATGTCTACCGCCATGGCGATGCGAACGACCAGACTGGCACGGTTGATTGCATGGATGAGATCACGCTGAGCCTCGTTCTCGGGATACAGCATCAACGCTTGATCCAAGGAAACGTCGTCGACATCGCGTTCGATGGCCCTGACAAGTCTCGCGAAGGAACGGTAGTCGAGAGTCGCATTCGGATTCTGCGCAACGCCTGATCGCGTCTCCTGAAACAGCTTGGCCGCCATTTGCAGGGTTTCAGGCGAAACCGCCAGCTCATACGCCATGTCGTCGAAAGCCGGATCCGTGACATGAATGATCTCAACCCCGGCAGCGCGTAGGCGATCCAGCCACTCTGCCGTGATCCGGGTTCCCGCGGGTGCGAGCACGGACCCGCTGCCGTCCAGCGGCGCCGCCGCCAGCTCCTGTCCGATCGCTTGGGGGCCCAGCCTCATTCGTCGCATGTCCGTCTTACCTCACATCGCATGAGTCGCACCAGCCCTACAGCAGACCCCACCTGCAACAGCGAGCGCTAGCCAGGGCTCATGCAAATGCGTCCAGATCGTCTAAGGTGCTCAAGTCCTCCGGGACTGGCCTCGGAGGATCGGTGGGTCCTCCCCTCATTCCCAACGGACCCCTACGATACCTGCAACAATGCTCCTCTGAACGACCGCGGATGCGGTCAGCCAGCCGCCCGAAGGCGATGTTGGCCAGTTAATGCGCACTCACGCACTGCGTGCCCAGCGCTTTCTTACTCGAGGCGGTGCTGAGCCGGCACGAAGGCACGCAACATGCTTGCCCAACGGCCGGTCCAACAGTGAGCAGAGGCAGAGCCACATTGGCTCATCCTGCAGCAAGCCTTTAGAGTCCTTCGCGCGCTAGAGACTCAGGAACCGCTTGAGAAACTCCCAGATGCGGCCCAGTTTGTGCCTTGATGGGCGATCCGCGTCCTTATTTTCATACTGCCTGTCTCGTTGTGCGTTCACCATCGCCTGCTCCAAGGACCTGTCGCCTGCGTTTACACCCCTCAAGAAGTCAAACTGATCCATGGCGCTACATCCCCTCCCACATCACAGCCTATTCCTGTCGCAGGGTTCGTTATCCTACCCTTTACCCACATTTCCAATTTCAGGGGTTAACAAGTTAAGCATCGTCTAGGAGCAAGGCACTGGCAAGTTAGTTGTCGAAGAGGGGATCAGGGAGGGGTCGACCATTCCTGATCTGACATGGGCCGTGCACAGATCG
>JAJYSZ010000203.1 GCA_021793315.1 Bacillota bacterium
CAGCTTCGACGTCTACCAGGGGGAGACGTTCGGCCTCGTGGGCGAGTCCGGTTGCGGCAAGACCACGACGGGCCGCGTCATGCTGCGCCTTGACGACGCGACGTCCGGCGACGTCCTCTTCGAGGGAAAGTCGATCTTCAAGCTCGGCCGCGAGGAGCTTCGCCGTCAGCGCCGCGACATGCAGATCATCTTCCAGGACCCGTACTCCTCGCTGAACCCGCGCATGACGGTCGGGGAGATCGTCGGCGAGCCGCTGGCAGTCCACCACATCGCGTCGGGTCGGGACAAGGACGAGCAAGTGCGCGAGCTCCTGGAGACGGTGGGTCTCTCGGCCTACCACATCAAGCGCTACCCGCACGAGTTTTCCGGTGGCCAGCGCCAGCGCATCGGCATTGCGCGGGCGCTCGCGCTGCACCCGAAGCTGATCGTCTGCGACGAGCCCGTCTCGGCACTCGACGTGTCGATCCAGTCCCAGGTGCTGAACCTCCTCAACGACCTGCAGGAGAGGTTCGGCCTCACGTATGTCTTCATCGCCCACGGCCTCAACGTCGTGAAGCACATGTCGACGAGGATCGGGGTCATGTACCTGGGCAAGCTGGTAGAGGTATCCGACTCGAAGGACCTCTTCCTGCGGCCGCAGCACCCGTACACCGAGGCTCTTCTGTCCGCGATCCCCGTGCCGGACCCGAACCTCAACCGCCAGCGCATCGTGTTGCAAGGCGACGTGCCGAGCCCGGTCAATCCGCCTTCGGGCTGCCGGTTCCACACCCGCTGCCCGTACGCGCAGGAGATCTGCAGGGCGGAGGAGCCGCCGCTGATCGATCTGGCCCCTGGCCACCAGGTGGCCTGCCACTTCCGCAAGAGCTTCGACCAGCAGCTCTTGACCCGCGCGATCTAATTCCGCGGAGACGAGGGGCACCGCCTAGGCGGTGCCCTTTCATTCTGAGCAAGTTGCACCGGGAGGGATCGTCGTGGCGGAGCAGGGCCTCGTGGCGCGGCTGGCGGCGCTGGCGCGCCTCGAACTGGACGAGAGTGAGGCGGGGCGGCTGGAGCGGGATCTGGCTGCGATCCTCGAGCATGTCGAACGACTGCGCGCATTGCCTCTTGCGGATGTCGCGGCCACATACTGGACGGCCGAGGCGGCCCAGGGCATGCGCGCCGACGTCAGCCGGACCGGTCTCGAGGTCGACGACGCCCTCGGCTCGGCCGCGGCGCGCAGCGGGCGGCACCTTCTTGTGCCTGGCATGCGGGAGGATGCGTGATGGAGAGCCTTAGCGCGGCCGCCGCGCGCATGGCGAACGGCGAGGCGACAGCGGAACAGCTGGTACGCGAGGCGATGGATCGCGTGGCCGAGCGCGAGGAGGAGCTGCACGCTTTCCTGACGCTCCTGCCCGAGAGCGCCCTGGAGGACGCCAGGGAGAGCGACAGGCGCCGCGCGAGCGGCCAGGGCCACGGACTCTTCGACGGCATCCCGTGGGCGGCCAAGGACAACCTGCTCACCGAGGGCATCCGCACGACGGCCGGCTCCAGGATCCTCGGGGACTACCTGCCGCCCTACTCGTCGACGGCTGTGCGACGGCTCGACGAGCGTGGTGCCGTGCTCCTGGGCAAGACGAACCTCGACGAGTTCGCCATGGGCTCCTCGACCGAATACTCGGCGTTCGGCCCATCACGCAATCCCGTCGACCCGTCCCGCGTGCCCGGAGGCAGTTCGGGCGGATCGGCCGTTGCCGTCGCCGCGGGCATGTGCCATTTCGCCCTCGGTTCCGAGACGGGCGGTTCGGTCAGGCAGCCCGCGGCGTTCTGCGGTGTCGTCGGGCTCAAGCCGAGCTACGGCCGCGTAAGCCGGTACGGGCTGATCGCGTTTGCGTCGTCGCTCGACCAGATCGGCACCCTGACGCGCGACGTGCGTGATGCGGCCGCGGTGCTCGGCGCGATCGCCGGCGAGGATCCGATGGACCAGACGTCTTCGACGGCGCCCGTGCCGGACTACCTTGCGGCCGTCGCCCAGGGCGGGCGGGGGCTTTCCTTCGGCGTGCCGCCGGAATACCTGCGCGAGGGCGTCGCGCCAGAGGTGCGGGCCGAGGTGGAACGTGTGGCCGCCGCGCTCGAGCGGCAGGGCCTCAGGCGGCGCGAGGTGTCGCTGCCGCACACGCAGTACGCGCTCGACGCCTACTACATCATCGCGCCGGCCGAGGCGTCCTCGAACCTCTCGCGCTTCGACGGCATGCGCTACGGGCCGCGCGCCGAGGCGCAGGATCTGGTGGAGGCCTACCGCCGCAGCCGCGGCCAGGGCTTCGGCACCGAGGTGAAGCGCCGCATCCTGCTCGGCGCCTATGTGCTCTCGGCCGGCTACTACGACACCTACTACCTCCAGGCGCAGCGCCTGCGCACCCTCTTGCGCCAGGAGTTTTTGCGGGCCTTCGAGCAGGTGGACGTGCTGCTGACGCCGACGACGCCGACGACGGCCTTCCAGTTCGGCGAGAACACCCAGGATCCGCTCGCGATGTACATGGCCGACGCACTGACCATCCCCGCGAACCTCGCGGGCCTGCCGGCCATCTCGGTGCCCGGCCAGCCGATCGGCGGGCTGCCGGTGGGCTTGCAGGTGATGGCGCCACCGCTGCGCGAGGACGTCATGCTCGCCGCGGCCGCGACGGTCGAGGAGGTGGCCTCGAGATGAGCGATTTCGAGACGGTGATCGGCCTCGAAGTGCACATCGAGCTGCAGACCGAGAGCAAGATGTTCTGCAGCTGCGCGAACCGCTTCGGCGACCCGCCGAACACCAACATCTGCCCTGTCTGCCTGGGTCTGCCCG
>JAJYSZ010000080.1 GCA_021793315.1 Bacillota bacterium
AGCCCTTCTGCAACGGAACATCATCATTTCACTAAGCTTCAGTTCGCAGAGGGTGGGGTGGGCGGTCATGACGGCGAAAACGGTCCGATTGGAGGGTCCCCAGACGCTCTACCTCACCACCGACGGGGGGAGTTCGTGGAACGCAGTAGCCAAGTAGCGGCCGCTGTGGTCTAGGCAAGGCTTGTTGGGCCGAGCCGGTGCGTATTTCAACATTGGGGAACTGCGTTTCGTAACCTAAGCGTTCCGTGCTCGGGGAAGTCTGCGCAGTTTGCACGAAGTAGCCAGTGCGGCTCTTCAGGGCCGGGCCGATGCTGTTTCTCCTCGCCTCAAGTCTCGGACGATGTCCCGGACAATGGGTACCAGCGGAGGACTGATCTCTTGAGGCAGCGAGTCAAAGGGAAAGAATCGAAGGGCTCGTCCTTCCTCTCCGTCGGTTTGGAGTGAGCCCGAGTACTCCTCCGCCATGTAGGCAACCGTCACGTTATGCACTTGGTCACCGTTCGGGTACTGGTAGAAGAGATCCCTGCCGGAGTAGACGCCATACAGGCTGAGTGCTCCGACAACGTGTCCCGTCTCCTCCAAGACTTCGCGTCGCGCCGCTTCTTCGAGGCTTTCCCCCGGTTCCAGAAGCCCTCCCGGCAGTCCCCATGCGGCGTTGTCACGTCGGAGTTGCAGTAGAATTCGCCGGTCGCGATCGACGAGGATCACACATGCACCGGCCAGGATGAGTGGTGCATGGCCGATAGCGGAACGAAGCGAGGCCACGTAGCCGGTCAATAGGTGGACCCCCTGTTCGATAATGCAACTCAAGGGCACGTTCGCGTTCCCCCAGGAAGATCCTGTTATCCTTCGTTATGTCCAAGCACAACGAGTTCTCCGTCGCAATTTTGAGGGGACACGAACATCTCCCAACCAGGAAGGGACGATGTAGGTTTCCGGCCGATCGGCAGCGCGCCGCGCAAACACCACCGAAGTCCGAGCCACACCGGTTGTTCCACGGTTGGTTAATCGACATTCCGTCACCTGATATGAACGAGGCCGTCAACCCTCGTGAGAAAGTCTCGGTTCGGATGCCGGGGAGCCTTTAGCGACGGTATACACTCTGATATTCGCGGGTTGGCTACCGCATTTCGTGTAACCGTCTGGAGCCACCTCGGACTAAGAGCGTGCATCGGGCTCGCGCCTGGCACATAGGTGACACGAGGATTCTCCGTGACCGTTGGTCCTCGGCACCGAACCAAGGTTCAAGACTGAGCAGGCAGGACTTGACATGGCGATCAGGCAGCTGATGCGCTGGCCTTCCGCAGTTCGTCCTCGACCGCGCAGGCAATGGCCCAGGCGAAGCCGAGCAGTTCGCGGGCGACCGCTGCCATAGCCACACCACCTCCCTTGCCGCGCATGATGAGGCCGATGTACTTCTTGTGCAGCCGTACCTGAGCGCGCCAGGAGATGTCGCGAACCTGGGCGGATTGTCCCTCCTGTCGCTTGCGAAGGGTCACTTTGAGGGAGGGCTTGTGGCGATAGGCCCATGCCGCTTCGATGGCGATTCGCCGCAGATGTGCGTTGCCGGTTTTGGTGATGCCGCCTTGCCACCGGCTTGAACCGCTGGAGTACTCGCGTGGGACAAGGCCAGCGTACGCCATGATCTGGGCCGGATGCCGGAAGCGGGAGAATTCTCCCACCTCCGCGACAAGCGTCGCCGCCGTCACCTCTTGCACGCCGCGTAGAGCCTGCAAAGCGTGAATCACTGGAGCACGGGTGCTCTGCGTCGCCACTTCGTGGATCTCGCTCTCCAGTCGCTCGATCCGGCCCGAGATCTCGTCGATGGCGTGCAGATACTCCCGAAAGACGGCGCCGGTCGCTCCCTCCAACTGGAGCCTGTCCAGCCAGTTGCGATGTGCCACCGACCAGGCGCGCGTCTTCATCGGTGGACGCAGGTCGTGGCGGAGCAGGAACTTCGACAACCGATGGCGTGCCCTCAGGCGATCTGCGACCGCGTCCTCACGGGCCCGCACAAGATCCCGCAGCGCTTCGTCCTCTTCGCCTGGCACCCAGACCGCGGTGAGTTCGCCGGCCCGCAGAAGCTCTGCCAAGCGTACAGCGTCTCGCCGGTCGGTCTTCACCCGGTCTCCAGGGCGCTTCGGGATTAATGCCGGCGCCACCACGATGCAGCGAATGCCCATCCGCGTCAGCTGGCGATACAGCCCGTAGCCCGTCGGACCCGCCTCGTAGCAGACCAGCAGTTCCTCTTTCGGCCCCAGGTTCTCCATCAAGCGACGCACCTTCTCCGGCGCGTTCTCGATCGCTCCCCAGTGCCGACCGCGCTCCCTCCCGTCGTCGGCAATCCCTACCGCGATGCTGTCCTTCGATGTGTCCAACCCAACGAACCGTGTGATACGATCCATCTTGCCGGCCCCTTTCGCTTGTGGCTCTGCGCCCTGCGTCCCACGCTGAGCGTAACCCACGTATGGCGAACTGTGGACCGGCCTCGTTCATCATGACTAAGATAGCGTCAGAGAGTGAGGTTCGGGAGCAACAGTGTGAGCGCCCCACCGACGAAGGATAGAGCGCCCACGACTCTGGTAGCCTCCCGACAGTTCCTCTAGGTCGCAACCTTAGCCTTAGCCGCGGCGCCCACCGCGGCTTCGCACTTTAATCAGCCAGATGATTAGGCTGAGAGAGAGCTACGTGTGGAGCCAGGTCTAAGGGTGTAAGGCACTCTTCCCCCCTTTCCGGCTTGGTCTGTTGCGACAGAACCTGTCCAGAAGGCGCGGCGCCCCGGAAAGGGAGCATTGAGAAATGGAGTCGACACCAAGAATTCTGCTTACGACATGGCAATTATGCGACAAATATAAACAACCCGTCTTTCGCACCCCTGAGCAGGTCGATCAGGAATAACGTCCAGGGGTGAGTCGGCTCAGGTGGGTTTGGGTTGGGAGAAGAGCATCGGGTCGAGGCCGAGCAGTTCGAGGATGTAGCGCTGTTCGTCGAGATTGTGGTGTAGAGCTTGCAGCGCTTGGGGCCGATGCGGGCCGTTACGGTCTGGATGCGCTCCATCATGTCGAGGATGATCTGCGCCGTCGGGTTGCGGGTCTGGCCACGCCAGGACACCTGCAGCGGGCGGTTGGCCTTGGCCAGAGAGTAGGGGATCTTCTTCTGGGTCAGGGTGTAGATCAGGAGCGCGATGGCCTGGACGTAGGCGAAGGCCTCGATCCGGCCGGGCCGTTTGAGGAACACGGGGCCGATGTGGCGAGGCTCCTTGATGAAGCGGAACGCCTGCTCCACCGACATCTGCTCCTTGTATTCGCGCAGGAGTTCGAGCATCGTGCGCCGAGATCAGGACGAAGGCCGAGAGACGTGCGCGCAATAGCGCGATCGCGTCCTCCTTCTGCTTTCCGGGCTTGATCACCAGACGGAAGTAGCGCTCCACTCTGGGCTGCTCATCCTTGCGGGGGCGGCCGGGGTGGCTGTAGTGCCGCTCCTCCACCTCCTCGACGGTATGGTCGAGGAGCCAGTATTGCGGCTGGGCAACACGGCTGAAGCCCGTCTCGGCATCTTCCCTGCAGTTGTAGCGAACGGTCGCCTCCTCGGCGGCGGCCTGCTCGATCTCTTCGCCTCCTTGGCGATCAGGGCGTCGAGCTGCTTGCGCTTGTCGAGGCTCGTGGAGTGCACCACCACCAGGTGGCAGTCTCGGCCGTCGATGCTGCGGGAGGTCTCCCACAACTTGTACTGGGCCGCGTTCTTCTCCGGCGACAGTGCACCGACGTCCGTCCAGGCGTCCGCGGCGAAGGCCGCGTCGCGCACCTCGTCCGCCTCGCCGAACGTCCCCGGCAAGCGGGAGACGCAGCGGTAGCCCTGCTCCGCCAAGGCCGCGAGGTTCGTCTTCGTCACCAGCGCCGAGTCCGCCACATAGCAATGTTCCTGGCTTTCGTCATCTGGGCAGCACTATACGTCCGACCGCAAGGCGGCTTCGGCTATGTGCAGGAGTTCGCACGCCGGCACCACCCGGTGGCAAGTCCCTCAAGTGAAGAAGGGCCAGATCACCAGACGTGGGCAAGCAGCAGGGCCACAAGCAGCACGATGAAGGCGTAGGTGATGTAGAGGTTGAGTTTTCCGTGGTGCAGGCTCGCCAGCATGTTCGCGATCTTGCGGGTCGCCTGCCAGAGTGGGCCGGACACGATCCGGTCGACTACGTAGGTCTCCTGCGGCTGGCGCTGGATCCTGACGCGGAATGCGTTTTCCCGCACCTCCTCGTGCTCGACCGTCCTGCGGAAGATGCTGCTGAAGAGCACCCGCACGGGGGCTGCGAAGCCCGTCGCGGTGTAGGTGGCTTCTGGCCAGAGGTGGTACCTGCCGCCGTCCCATGGGCGCCTTAGGACGATGGGGCTTCGCCTGCCGAGGGCCAGCCTCAGGCCATATGCCGCGGCCAGCAGAGCAAGCAGGATGAGCAGGAGGTAGCTTGGCGAGGACGCGAACGCGACGCCAGTTCCGCCGGGGCCGATGCGGTGCATCAACACGAGCCCTGGCGCAGGCAGGACTCCCTTGCCGATCTGCGCGCCGATGGACTGGAACGTGCTGGCGAAGGCCGCGGGCAAGCCGGTCGAGAAGAACGGCGGCGCGAGAGCACCCTGCGCTCCTGCCGGACCGAACGAGGCGACGATACGGCCAAGGCCTGTCACTACGTAGGTCGGCGCGATGCCCAGAAGCAGGCAAAGGGCGGCCAGGATGCCCATACCCCAGCGCAGGGTGGATGGCGCCTCCTTGGCCTCGTCCGCCTGCTCGGAGCGGCCCAGGCCAAGAAAGCTCATGGCGTACGCCCGGACGAACGCCGTGGCGGCCAGGCCGGCCGTCAGTGCGACCAAGACGCCAGCAAAGGCGAAGGCCGTCTTCACGCCCACGGGCCCCAACTCGACGCTGCGCAGGAGGCTTTGGATCAGGAGCCACTCGCTCGAGAAGCCGTTGAAAGGCGGGAAGGCTGCGATCGAAAGCACCCCGGCCAGGAAGAAGCCGCTCGTCCACGGCATCTTGCGGACGAGTCCGCCCAGACGATCCATATGGCATGATCCCGCCTGCTGATCCACCGCGCCTGCGCCGAGGAAGAGCAGGGACTTGTAGAGCGAGTGGTTTACGAGGTGGAACAGCGCTGCGACGAACGCCATCGCGGCCAGCACCGGGAAATGCATGGCGAGAAAGGTGAAGGCGGCGCCCAGGCCGACCGTGACGAGCCCCATGTTCTCGATCGAGCTGTGCGCCAGCATACGCCTCAGGTCGTCGTCCGTGTTGGCGTAGAGGATGCCAAGAATGGCTGTTACCGCACCAATCGTCAGTACGATAAGCCCAGCACCGACAGGCAGTGGTGCGAGAAAGGTGCTGTCAGTGCGCAAGATGCCGTAGATGCCGAGGTTGACCAGGACGCCTGAAAGTATGGCAGACACGTTCGGTGGAGCGGCGCCGTAGGCGCGCGGCATCCAGCTCATGCCCGGGAAGAGACCCACCTTGACGCCGAATCCGAAGAAGGTGAGCAGGAACGCCGCCCATCGGACGGACGTAGGGATGACCCGCGCCACGTGCGCGAGCGCCGCGAAGCTGGTGCCGCCCGCGGTGACAGAGAGAAGCAGGAGGCCGACTATCGCCGCCATCGCACCGATCTCGCCTGCGGCGAGCATGGGGAGTGCCGCGTCCTGAGTGCCCGCGCGCCTGTGCTCGTAGGCGACCAACAGGTAGGCCAGGACCGACATGATCTCCCAGGCAACGAAGAACGTCACGAGATCCCTGGCGGTGAGCACAAGGACGATGGAAGACAGGAGCACATGGAAGCCGACGCTGAAGCCGCGCAGGCTGTATTTGCCAAGATAGCGCGGCAGGTAGCCTGGTGCTGCCAGCGAGAGCGCAAGGAACACGGCGCCAGTCGCGGCGAGGAAGAGCGACGACATGGGATCGAGCCCGACCTCGACAGGCCCGAGGACCGGCAGCCGCCCGAAGACGTAGATGCTCGGAATCCCGGCAGCGATACCGAAGAGGCCGGTCAGGAGGGTCGCAAGGGACGAGAGGGCCCCCGTGACGGCCAGCAGGGGAACTGCGGCCCGATCGCGCACGGCGAGGGCGAGCACGGCGCCAAGTAGCGGGAGGGCAAGACTGATGGCGACGGTGTTCATGGCAGCAGCTCCTTGACAGGCGTCCGGCCCAGTAGGTTCAGAAGACCGTCGAGGATGGCGAGCGGCGGCGGCGGGTTGCCGGGAACAGCGACGTCCACCGGCAGCACATCCGCCACGCCGCCTGCCGAAGTGAAGCTCGGGCCGAAGGGGACCCCGCTGACGGCCCCGGATCCCACGGCCATGACCCACTTGGGTTCCGCCATCGCCGCGTAGGTGTCGAGGAGGGCCTGTCGTGTCCCCTGCGTCACCGGCCCGACGACCAGCAGGACGTCAGCGTCGCGCGGGGTGGGCGTGAAAAAGATGCCGAGCCTGTGCACGGCGTAGTACGGACTCGTGAGCTGCTTGAGTTCGCGCAGTGTTTCGCCGCCGTCCCCCGCGTCCACGACGCGCACGTGCAGCGAGTGGCGAAACGCCTTGCCCGGCAGACGGCGTGAAGAGAGCCGCACGGCCCAGGCGGTGTCCTCGACCCACTCCATCCTGGTCTCGCCTCGCCGGCAGCGCTGGCAGCTGATGCAGCGGCCGAGATCGACGTCGACAATCTCCTCGCGGAGCTGGAGGGCTCCTGTGGGGCAGACGTCGGCTACGACGGCACCCGCCTGGGAGACTGAGGTGGCCATGGGCCGCCCTGGCGTCGCGCCGGGGTCCTCAGGCCGGGCTCTCGGGCATGGAGTTGTCAGGAATCCTCGCGCGATTCCCTTGGTCGTCCACATAGGTGCATCTCCTTCCTAACGATCCGATTCGGCGACGCTTAGGCCGAAGCTCGCCAGGATGATGGGGAAATCCTGAAAGGCAAAACCCTCGACGGCTGTCGCAAGGGCGGGCCAGTTGGTGAACGACGGCGGCATGACGCGCCAGCGCAACACGCAGCCCACCGGCGACAGACGGAGCCAGTGGAATGCCGCCCCGATGGGCGCCTCGCTCCAGCCCAGGGCCGCGCCGGCCCTGGGCTGCCAAGGCACCAGCGTGGGGCCCGCCGGCAAGGAGGCCAGCACCTCTTCGATCAGGCGTAAAGACTCGTCCGCTTCTGAAGCCAGCACCCTAAGCCGCGCGAAGGCGTCTCCCTCCTGGGCGAGGGCAACGTGAACCTCCCGGCCTTGGTAGGCCCCGTAGGGCTGGATCACGCGCAGATCCCTGCCGAGCCCTGAGGCCCGCCCGACCGGCCCGACCACCCCGTGGCGCAGGGCACTTGCGACGTGCAAGGTGCCGACCTGTTCCACGCGGTCGAGGAAGCCGTTGTCGTAGGCGAGCTGGTCCACGATCCGCCTGAGCCTTGCGACAGCCTGCCAGGTGGTCGTGGCAATGTCCGCCGACTCGGTTTCGCTGATGTCCAGCGTGATTCCGCCAGGCCGGACGAGACCAAAGAGGTATCGGTGTCCAGCCACCCTGCCGCTCAGGCGCAGCAAATCCTCGACGATCGAGGAGAGCATGGCCGTCGGCACCCCAAGGCCAGTGGACTCTACAAGCTCTTCGATCGTCGAAAGGTGCGAGCGCAGCCGCTCGAGTTCAGCGAAGACGAGGCGCAGAGCCTCGGCCCGCGGCGGCGGCGAGACTTCTGCGATCGCTTCCGCCGCCTGCGCGAAGGCGAGGGCGTGCGCCAGCGCGGATGTGCCGTTCAGGCGCTCCGTGAGCAGGAGCACGTCATCGATGCCCTGCCCCTCGGCGATCTTCTCGAGCCCGCGGTACTTGTAGAAGAGGCGCGGCGTCGCGTAGAGGATCTGCTCGCCCTCGGACTCCAGGCGGAACTGGGCGCTCTCGGCGATGCCGGAGTAGATGGGTCCGACGGACATGGAGAACGCACCGGGCGCGTCGACAAAGCGCTGCGGCCGCCAAACCCGGTCGGCCCGCGGCGGCTTGGGCTCCGCCGAGTCGTAGGCGGGGCGCATTGGGGCAATGCCCTCGGGCCAGTCCTCGTTGTGCAGGACGAAGTCGCCCAGCAGCGGGTGCCCCTCGAAGGGGATCTCGAAAAGGTCCTCGATCTCACGTTCAGGCCAGTCTGCAGAGAAGACGCGGGGACTGATCGAGGGAAGCGGGTTGCCCCCTGTACCGCGCAGCAGGATGTGGACGAACCCAGGACCGTAGGAGCAGTAGAACGCATAGTGGCAAAGCCAGCCGGAGCCCTCCCACTCGACGACGATACCCGCAAGGGCATAGCCGTTTCGGACGGCGGCGTCCACGACGTTTGGCAGGTCTTGCGTGGAGGTCTCGACTTCCGCCTGGTCACCGTCGCTCCGGATCGCCCCCTGCGGCAGGATCTCCGTGAGCGCGGCCAGCAACGCGGCGTTGGGCGCGTGGGGCAGGTCGGACATGGGAGTCGGCACCTCCTACTCAGCGAGAAATGGCGAGCGAGGCCAGTGTGAGGAGGCGATGCAGCAGAGGCGGGGTGTAAAGCCCGAGGATCAGTACCGGCAGGAGGCTGAGCGAGATCGCACCGACAACGCTGCCCGGCAGGCGGAGGGATCCGTTCGGCGCGGGGCCCTCGCCGAACACCATCCGTCCTACCTGCATCATCACGCCGATGAAGGCGACGGCGATGAACAGGGCAAGGAGGGCCACGATCCAGTCGTAGCCGGCCACGAGCCCGCTCCTCAAGATGGAGAACTCGCTCAGAAAGACGGCGAATGGCGGTACTCCGGCGATGGCTAAGGCTGCTGCGAGCAGCATGGCGGCGGAAAAGGGCGACGCGCGCAGGAGTCCTCGCACCTCCGAGATGGCGCGCGTGCGGTAGAGGAGCAGAACGGCGCCCGCGGCATAGAACGCCAGGGACTTGGCGAGACCGTGCGTGATGAGCTGGTAGAGGCCCGCGTACGAACCTGCCTGACCGAAGCCCACGGCCGTGAGGATGATGCCCATGTGCTCTACGGTGGAGTAGGCGAGCATGCGCTTGAAGTCGTGCACCTGCAGGAGGAGGAAAGCCGCCGCTCCCACCGAGAGCAGGCCGAAGGCGATCAGCCAGCCGTGCACGGGAAAGTGCGGAATCGCGCTCCAGACCGGCAGCAGGCGCAGGATCACGTAGAGCACCGTACCCACCTCGACGCCCGACAAGAGGGCGCAGATGGGAGAGGGGGCCTGCGAGTGGGCATCCGGCAGCCAGGTATGGAGCGGGAAGAGGCCGACCTTCGTGCCGAACCCGACCAGGATCAGCACGAACGCGAGCCTGAGAAGATTGGGCGACATCTTCGGCGCGGCGCCGGAGAGGGCTGCCCAGGTCTCAGGAGCGCTGGGCGAAGCGCCGTGCAGTCCATAGAGGAGCAGCAGGATGCCGAGCACGGCCACCGTCGCGCCCATGATGGTCAGGATGGCGTACTTCCATGCTGCCTCGAGGCCCTCGGCGCTCCGGTTGAAGCCGACGAGGAAGACGGAGAGCAGCGTCGTGAGCTCCACGGCCACCCAGGTGAGAGCCGGCTGCAGGAGGATCGGGATCAGGAAGAGCGACGTGATGAAGAGGTTCAGGTCGAGGTAGTACCTGCGTTCGCGGGCCTCGTCGGCACCGACCTCGCGGGCGATGTAGCCCCAGGAGTAGAGGGCCGCGGTCACCGCGAGGACGGCCTGAAGGAGGAGAAGAAGGACGGAGAGCGAGTCGCTGCCTACCCAGTGCGGCAGCGCTGTCACCGCCCCCGACAAACCCACCTGCTGGGCAGTCCAGACGGCGATGCCGAGCGAGAGGACGGCGGCGGCGAGAGTGGCGCCGCGGGCGACGAAAGGCTTCGCGGGGACGAGCGTGATGAGCGCCGCGGCGATGGGCAGGAGCGGGACGAGCAGGAGGATCATCGCGATCCCTCCTCGCGCAAGCCCGCCAGCTGGCCGACCTGCGTCGTGCCGATGCGCTCGGAGATCGTCCGCGTCAGCAGGGCGACGATTATGGTGACGATGATGCCTTCGAGTGCGGCGATGATCTCCCATAGCGCAGAGGTGCTGGCGATGGCAACCCCGGCGAAGAAGGCGGCGTTGTCGAGCATCAGGAGGCTGAGGAACTGCGGCAGGGCCTCGCGCCGCACGGCGAGCGCGTAGACCGAGATCAAGAGGCCCGCAAGCCCCACGGGCAGGTTCACGGCGACGAAGCTCGGCATCTGGCTCGCAATGGGCTGCGAGACGAAGTATGCGACCAGGCTTGCTCCGATCGCGATCACGAGGGAGGTCGGCACGCTCACGGCAAGCTCGACCTCGCGACGGGACTGAAAGGTCCCGCCGAGGGAACGCCTGAGCATCCAGGGGATAAGGAAAACCTTTGCAGCCACGGTGATGACCGCGACGAGCAGGAGGTCCAGCGAGTGTAGCGCGTAGGCTTGCAGCAGTGCCGAGGCGCTGAGCAGCAGGGCCTGGCGCACGAAGAGGCTCAGAGAGCCCGCCGTCTGCCGGGACGCGAGGAACAGGAAGGCGGTCATCAGGAACAGCGCAGCCGCGAGTGCGTTGAGGCCGTAGAGCAGCGAGATTTGCAAGGCGGACCTCCTACATGTGGAAGATCGCCGCGACCATGGCCACGACGGCGGTGACGAAGGTCATCCCGAGGAACTCCGAGATGCGGAAGAGGCGCAGCTTGGCGAGCGACGTCTCGATGGCCGCGATCAACACCGCGAAGATGAGCAGCTTGAACGAGACGAGCACGATGGCTGTCGCCAGCGCTGGGGCGGTGGGCGACGCGGCCAGTCCCAAAGGCGTGACCAGCACGTTCAGGAAGACGAGCGAGAGCACCATAAGCTTCATCTGGCCCGCCCATTTGACCAGCGCGAGTGCGGGGCCCGAGTATTCGAGGTTCTTGGACTCGTCGATCATCGCAAGCTCGAAGTGCCCGCCGGGGTTGTCCACCGGCAGACGGCCGTTCTCGGCCAGAACGATCATGACGAACGCCGCGGCCAGGAGGACGTGGCTTGGCGCGAAGAACGCGGCGGAGGATTGGACCCACTGCTGCTGCACGACGTACGGGATGGTGGAGTTCGCGACGAACGAGACGGTGAAGAACACGATGATGAAGATGGGCTCGACGAGCAGGCTCACCATGCGTGTGCGGCTGGCGCCAACGGCTCCGTACGGATTGGCGGAGTCCACGGCGGCGAGGGCCGTGAAGAAGCCGCCCAGGCCAAGGATGAAGCCAGCCCCCACCATGTCGCCTGCAAACGCGAAGAAGAGCGGGAAGGAAGTGAGCACCGGGATCAGCAACGTCACGACGATCGGCACGACGAAGCTGATGTAGGGTGCAAAGCGGAATATCCAGGAGGCCTCCGTCGAGACGACCTGACTTTTGCGAAAGAGCTTCCTGAGGTCGTAGTACGGCTGCAGGGGGCTCGGGGCGATCTTGCCCTGGATGGTCTCCTCGAGCCAGGCAAGCGTGCCCTTGTAGAGCGGGGCCAAGAGGACGACGGTCAGGACCTGCAGCAGGTTCACGAGCAGAGAACTCGCCACCGCAACGCCTCCCCGGGTTCCGTGGGATTCCGTGGGGCAAGACGACAAACAAGCCCACCCCGCCGTCAGACCCGACCCTGGGCACAGCAATCAGCCGTACGCCAGGAGTCGTTAGCCCGAACGGGCGCGAGTGGACTCCATCACTTGCGGGCGCAATCCCGAGAACGGGTCAGCCATGCGCCTGCCTACGGTGGATTCTACGGACGCGATCTGGGCCCTGTCAAGCCAAGGCGCGGGCGCAGACCATGCCGACGCAGGCCTGCTGTCATCAAGGCCCTTGGCGGAAGAGCCGGGTTGACGGGGTTGCACGGCAAGCAATAAGCGAACTGAGGTAATGGAGATCTACCACCCTGCGCAAGCTTGACGACTCCTACGCACATCGTCGCTGCGCGCGCGTGGCGAGCGGGGTGGGGGACGCCAGGCCGGTCTTTGCTGTTGCAGGCCACGGGACTTGTGCCGGACCGGCCCTGCGCACCTGCTCCTCCCGATGCGGGCTTGCGCCGTCACTTCGGAGGAACGATGCGTGACCGGTCGGAGGTGACCAGATGGCATCTTTCAGCATCCTCTGGCGCGAGGTCGGACCCGACGGCGACCAGGCTCCAGACCGAGGGGAGGAGTCCGACGCCATCGTCGACCTCGGGTTCGACCAGATCTTCGAGGCGGTCCTGTGTGGACGGGAGGAGCACGATCTCGCGGCGTTTCTCCATCTGCCGCTGCAGCACGCGGACGCCATCGCCTACCGGCACGAGGTCTTCAGGGACCTCGAGGAGCCTCAGATCTGGCGGCCTGTCGAAGCGCTCTGCGAGGGGCCATGGCGGGAAGAGCCATGGCGGGAATGTGCCAGCACCTCCGCCAGGCCGGCAAGCAGCGCGAACCAGTACCAGTCGGCGCACTGGTTTCTCCGGGCGGTGGGCATCTTCCCTTGGCTGGCCCGTGCCGGGGAGTTCTGCCCGACTCTACCTCTGCGATCGTGTCTCAGCACGCTTGGCGCATGGCAGCACGGTAGTAAGTTAAACTTGCGCGTTTCCCTGCCGGAATGCGTTAGAAAGGAAGGGGGAGGAGCCCTCACCAACGAACTCCCATGCCTGAATTCGCCAAGCAGCGGAGCCGGTGGGACCACTGGACACAGAATCGCACCGCGTTTGCGCTTTCCCACGGTGCGTGTGGCCACAACATGGGACAGGCTGCGGGATGTTCGGCTGGGAGGTGCCCTTGTTGCGACTTCGGTTCAATGGATTTGACGCTCTCATCCTTCTGTTCGTCATTGCTCTGGTAGCCCTTTTCGCACACAGTGCCATGAAGCATTCCGCGGCTTCCGGTCCCCCGGGGGTTGCCCCGGCGACCCGCACCGTGGAGTTCACCATCGTGACGATGCCGACGCACTACGCGACGGCGGTGATGTCTCATCTCCTGCCCGGAGGGCAGATCGCCTTCCAGACCAGCGGCAGCTTCGTGCCCATGGGTACCTTGGAGACCATCCGCGAGCTGCCCGACACCCTCACGGTCAGCAATGGATCCGGGGCGATGGTGGTGACGACGGACCCGACCGAGCACGTCCTCCGGCTTACTGTCCGCGCCCAGGCGGTCGTCACCCAGAAGACGGTGGCGATCAACGGCAACGTGGTCTACGTCGACGAGCATGCGGTGTTCCACGAGGGCGGGTCGCAATTCGACGGCGTCATCTCGGACGAGCAGGTGCGATGAGTGGTGGAGGGATTTTACGCTTGGGTTGAAGGAAGCGCCTTCTACGCTCTGTTCCGCGCGCTGAACCAAGTCCTTTGGAGACTTTGGCTCGGTTCCATGATAGGAAGGACGTTCAACCAAAGTCTCGGGCAGCTCTGGCAGCGCTCGGCTGTCGGCTGGGCCGTGAAGGCTTTGGCGGCGTGGGCCAGGGGCAGCGCCCTGGTTTCGCTCCTCGCTCTGGCGGCCAAGCCGCGGCCATCTAGCGTGGCAGGCTGGCTCCGGCGTTGGATAGGCGCCGAGCGGGAGATGTTCCGCGCAACGTCTGTCGAGAAGATCCTTCTCTATTTCGTGGTGTTCTTCGTGCCTGTCGAGCTCTGGCTGATCACGCGGCTGCCGGCGAGTACGAAGTATGTCGGCGATCTGGCGCTTGCTCTGCTCCTCCTGGGGACCTTGGTCCGCCTTCAGCAGGCCGGCTGGCCGCTCCGCCGCACACCGGCAGACCTGCCGGTGGCCGTGCTTCTCGCGGTGGCCATCCTCTCGACGGTCTGGAACGCGGTGCCGCTGCACATCGCCGTGTTCGGGATACGGGCCTACCTCGAGTACTACGCCCTTTACCTTGTTGTCGTGTATCTGCCCCTGGCCGATCGCCAGCGTCGCACGCTCATTCTCTGGTTCCTGGCTTTCGGGGTCGCGATCGCGCTGTTCGGCGACGCCCAGAAGTTTTTGCATGTCGCGACGCCCCGCCAATGGCTCGCAGCAGTCGAGGCGGCCACAACGCGTGCGTTCGGCACCATGGGCAACCCGAACACCTTTGGCGCCTTTCTTGTCTGGCTGCTCTCGCTGCTCGTTGCGCTGCTCGTGCTGCCGGTGCGGGGTGGCATCAGGCTGCTGGCGCTCGTCGGGTGTGTCATCGCCTCTGCCGCACTCGTCTTCACGCTGTCCCGCGAAGCCCTCGTCGCAATTGCCGCGGCACTGCTCTTCATCGGGATCGTGGCAGACCGTCGCCTTGTTCTGCTCCTGATCATCGCGGCGCTTGCGCTGCCAATTCTTGATCCACACTTGGTGTCCCGGTTTGCGCTTGCCCTGAGTGGCAGCTATATCCGGATCAGCAGTTCCTATGGCCGCCTGCTGTTCTGGGAGCGGGGCCTGCAGGCATTCCTCGCACAGCCCCTCCTAGGCTGGGGGCCCGGCCGTTTCGGCGGCAGTGTCGCGCACATGTTCGGGTCACCGGTGTACCGCCTCTACCGGCTTGATCAGAATCCGATCATCGACTCGCAGCATGTGCAGACCCTGGTCGAACTGGGCCTGATCGGCTACATCGCGTACCTCTGGCTGGGATTCGCCGCCGTGCGCGCAGGGCTGAGGCTCTTCCGGGGAGACTCGGACCCCTTCTGGCAAGCTGCCGGGCTGGCGCTGGCCGCTGGTACCGTCGGCCTCTACATCCAGTCCCTGTTCGCATCGCTGTTCGAAACCCACCAGGTCATCCTCTTCTTCTGGCTCATTTTTGGGATGGTAGCGTTCCGGTTACGCAGGCAGACGCCAGCCAGTAGGGCCCAGGTGGAACAGCCGCGGGACGCCGTGAGGACTGGCTGAGTTCAGAGGCGGCTTTGCACCGTCGCGACGCGGGTTCCCGAACTGGCGAAACCTCCCCCAAGAAGCGAGGACGGCAGAGTGTAAGAAACAGCGGCGGCGAAGATCCGCCGCCGCTGTTTGCGCACGATCAAGAGGAGATTTAGGGAGCCGACGAACCTACTGCACGCCCGCCGCGCTCTGGACTGCCACGGTTTCCAGCATCGCGACCCGTGCCAGCAGAACGGCCATCTGCGCCCTGGTGAGGGTCTGACCCGCAAGGATTTGACCGTTGCTGCCCTGGACCAACCCCAACTGAATGGCCAGGGCCATCGCACCGTCGGCCCAGCTTGGCACAGGGCCTGAGAGGCCCAACGATGTCGTGCTGTCACTCTGCGCGGCCTGCTGGAGGCCCAG
>JAJYSZ010000204.1 GCA_021793315.1 Bacillota bacterium
TTTGCGCCCCTCCCTCGCGATGCGTTCGAAGGTTTCCCGACACAGTCGCGAGGCCGACGACGGTTCGTCGTCGCGCCCCTTGCGCACGAAGGTATGGGCCTCTTCAAGAACCATAACGGTCGGCAGGCTTTTACCGTCCTCGCGCAGCCGCCGGTATCGCTGTAGTGATTCAAACACGAGGCGCCCGAGCACCGCCACGACGATATGGACGACCTCTGAAGGGACGAGGGACAAATCGACGACGGCGATCGGGCCATTGCCCGCGCCGTCGGACCCGACGTAATCAGCGAGCCAGTCGGAGAAGGCCACGGGAGGCGTCCGCGCGACGACGGACGAAAGCCTGGGGTCGGCGAGCATGCCTCGGATCCGAAGACCGAGGGTGGAGATGAAGGCGGCAACGTTGCCTCCCTTGTCCGCGGCGATGCGATCGAGGTGATCCGCGAGGAGGTTGACGTCGAAGAAACGCGGGGCGTCCTCGCCTATCGCCGGTGGCGCAGGCAGCGCAGGAAGAATGGCGACCGCCGTGTCCACCTTGACCCTCGACGTTTCGATGTCGGCGACCGTGAAGTCGTTGAACCAGCTCTTGTATCTCCTGCCGTCGAGGATGCCTGACACTGTTTCCGCCAGATCCTGTATTTCGGCTGCCCCGGCCGCACCGCCGAGTTCGGCCGCCCAAACCGCTGCGTCGCCGGCCAGGTTTTCGAGGAATCGGCCGCAGTCCATTCTGACCTTGAAGTCCCCGGCAAACGCCTGCACTCCTCTTGCGAGCAGCGCAGAAAGTTGGATGGAATAGGTGGCGAGGTAGCGTCCGAGGATGGCCGCGCGCGGCACCCCCTCGGCCTGTCCACTCTTCAGTTCGCGGATGCCCTGGAGCAGTAACGGACGCTGGGCTCCCGGCTGGGCATGGGCCACGGCCTCCCACTCGTGCCCGTTCCAAAGCCAGCCCGGAACATCCAGGGGACGGGCGCCACCGGCCACCGGGGGAACCCGGAACACCCTTGTCCCGCCCACGTCAGCGAAGGCGTTCGCGTATTCGCCATTGGGGTCGAGGACGATGAAACGCGCGTTTGGGCATGCATCCGCGCCTGCCGCCGCCATGCCCTTCTTGGCCGACTCCAGTGACCAGCGAATCAGGCCGGCTACCGAGCAGGACTTCCCGCTGCCCGTGTTGCCGAGCACGGCCAGGTGACGGCCGAAGAGTTTGTCGGGATCCACCTGGATGCGCGCGTCGCCGGCCATGGGGGAAGATCCGATCCAAACGCGCCGCGCCGGGTCGTTTGCCCCGACGATGGCCGCGATTTGTTCTGGTGTAGGGATAAGGACTTGGTCACCGACGGAGGGGAACGCGGTTACGCCCCTGGACAGCTCGTAGTCGATCCTCCCTCTCTGCCCTGTCCGTCGCCCGGTTAGGGTGCCGAGGGGGCACACTGACATCTTCCGGAGAGGGAACGGCAGATCGATGAGGCCAAAGTCCTTAACAGGCCGTTGAAATACCGGCATGCGAAAGCACGCTGGAAATTGACGATGAGATCCGGCCTCTCTTAGACTTTGCTTTGTCCATGGCGATGGAGTTCGCCATTCACAATCGCCCCGCACCACTGGGGGCTGATGACTCCTACCGGATGCCGCGCAATGCGGCAGCAACCAGCCATGGAGGAGTCGAAACTACCCCTGTTCCCCAAGCATGCCGCACAGCCAGGCTCGGCGCCGTGTTGCGCATTCGTCGCCCCTTCGGTGAGCCTCTATCGAGATCCTAGACATGACGTACGTGTTCATCGCCATCTTCGCCATCTTCGGCGCCTTCGCACGCTACGGGCAGACTTTGCTCGTACAGGGCGTCCTGGGCCGCGGCTTTCCTTTTGCCACGCTGTCGATCAACGTGCTGGGCTCCTTCCTCATGGGGTTCTTGTTCTTCCTGACCCTCGAGCGCCTGAGCCTGCCTCCTTCGCTGCGTACCGGCATTCTGAGTGGGGGCCTGGGGGCCTACACCACCTTCTCCACATTCTCGCTCGAGACCCTCAACCTCATGGAAGGCGGAGAATGGACCCGGGCGGCGCTGTACGTCGCCGCCTCCGTACTGCTGTCGATCACCGCGGTGATTCTCGGCGCCTACCTGTCGCGCAACATCGGAGCCTGAGTATGAAGGACGTCACCATCGCACGCGTCTACCTCAAGGAAGGCGACAAGGTGCAGGGCCACAACTTGCTGCAGCAAATCTTTCGCCTGCTGCACGACGAACACAAGATGCACGGGGTTACCGTGTTCCGCGGCATCGCCGGCTTCGGCAGCCACGGCGAGGTCCATTCCGACGACCTGCTGCGCGTGACCGTGCACCTGCCGCTGGTGCTGGAGTTCTTCGATACGCCCGAGGCAGTCGCAGCCGTGCTGCCGCGTATACAGGAACTTGTGCCGGCCGAGCACATCGTGACGTGGCAGGCGCACTGCGGGACCTGACGTGTATGTCCCCGGCGCCGCGGGAGCGCGAGGATGCGCTTCGGCGCTGGCCCGACGGCGCCGTGGCCGGCAACAACAGCGCATGAGCAGGCCCTTGAAAATCCTGGCGCACCACGTCGCGATCGACGAGGATGTGGAGCAGCGAGGACCCACGGGGAGAGACGAGAGATGCGAGGAGCGGATGCGTACAACGAAGCGTTGTTCAGCACGGTGAAGCTGGAGGAGTTTGTTCCTCAAACGCACCCGCTGCGTCCGATCCGCAAGTGGCTCAACGAGGCGCTGGCCCAGATGGACGCCAAGTTCTCGGCGATG
>JAJYSZ010000081.1 GCA_021793315.1 Bacillota bacterium
CCGATCTGCGGGGTCGTCTTGCGGACGACCCCGCTCTTTGTGCGAATATGGTAGGCTGAACTTAACGTATGGGTGTTGTCCTGTCTCGCTTCATCTGGTACATTCTGGATGTTCCACCGTGGGGGCCGGCCTCCTGCCGCCAGGGATGTCGGACTGGCGGGAATTCGGCTGTCGAACGGTGCAATCGTCCACATGGAAGAGGGTGCCCCCAATGCCACGTAGGCGCTCCCACGACCGCGAAGAGACAATTCTTGCCTTCATCCGCGAAAGCACGGAGGCGCAGGGCTATCCGCCTTCGATCCGCGAGATCTGCCAAGCTGCCGGCCTCAAGTCCACGTCCACCGTCCACAGTTACCTGCAGCGGCTCGAACAGTCCGGCCTCATCCGGCGCAACGGGCAAAAGAGCCGGACCATCGAACTGATCGGCGAGCGGCCGCGCCTCGTGCGCCTTCCCCTGGTCGGAAAGGTTGCCGCGGGCAAACCGATCCTCGCGGAGGAACTTCGCGAAGGCGACGTCACCCTGCCCGCGGATCTGGTCGGGCCGGGCGAACACTTCCTATTGCGCGTCCGCGGCGACTCCATGATCGGCCACGGCATCTTCGACGGCGACCTCGTGATCGTGCGCCAGCAGAGCTCCGCCGAGCGCGGGGCGCTGGTCGTGGCGCTGATCGAGGGCGAGGCGACCGTGAAGCAGCTGGAGCGCGACGGCACCGCCTGGATTCTGCGGGCGGCAAACCCCGCCTACCCCGACATGCGCCCCCGCGACCTCAGCATCGTCGGCCGCGTCGTGGGCCTGCTGCGCATGTATGGCGCCGCTCAGGCTATCCGGTAGGACGTTTTTCGCCACATCCTCTGACGATCACATCTTCATGAGGCGGTCGAGCCCAATGAATTTTACCAGCCAGGGGTCGAAGAAGACCTCATTTGTGTAGAGGCTGGTCATCCCGAACCCGATGTCGAAAGCAACTTTTCCACGCGTACTGGCTATGTAGCTGCTCAGGATCAGCGCGTTGGTACCGGCTGCCAACAGGCACAAGTCAAAGTCGACGGAATCTATTTGACTCTTGACTTCGGAAATGTCCCCATAACCTTCTATGGGAATAGCGCCGACGATCGTCACCTGGAGTTCGTCCTGCCACCTGTTTTCGACGGCTTCCTTCGCCCTTCCGGAAGGTTCTCCAATCAGTAAGACCCGCCGGTTCCGCAGCATGCTCTTAAAGCGTTCCGGCTGTGAGAACATGATGACCCGCCGCAAGTAGGAGTCAAATATGAATTCGGGAGCAATGCCGTATACGTCGAAAACCTTCTCCGTGAAAGGTCCTCCCTCAGGAATGCGAGCAAGAATGTTGTATCCCACCACATCTGCTTGACGCACAGCCGCCACAACCTCGTCGCGCAATTTTACGTTGGGAAATGTCACGCCCCGGTGACCGAATCCGTGCTTTTCCTGGCGGTTTGCCACGAGTGCTTCGGGGTGGTTCATCATTTCCGCTTCTGACAGCAGAGTGTACTGGGCCATCGCGAATGTTTCCGTTGCGCCGGCGGATATGATGGACAAAGGCCGACGTTCAGACAAAGCCGCGATGATCACGTCCAGGAGCTCCCAACTGTGGAGCGCTTTCGAAGTCAGCAATGGACGCTCCTCCTTAGATCCACAGTGCCAATAGCGTATGGATCTCGGTCTGTCTCGGTACCTCTCCACCACCTGACCAATCTCTCTAAGCCCACACCGGGCGACGAGTCAGCCAGCGACCGACTCGGCTGAGTTGGGTCATTGGCCGCCGCCGACGCACCGCTATGGCGTGGTTCTTGGCCAGGCAGAACCTTGGCAGTCTGGCCCGCCAACCACGCGATCGCTTGCGTCCTTACGGATCTTGTGCACTTTTGGTGAGTCGCAAGGATCGCCAGTTGAAAACGGACCCACCAGAGAATGGGTGTAGTCAGTCAGGTAGGTGAAAGATCACGCGGCGGCGCAGCAGGTCGGTACCGCCGCGGCCGTACATGGCGCGCTTGATGAGCTTGAGGCGGTGGATGGAACCCTCGACGGGTCCCTGGCTCCAGCTGAGGGTGATGGCATTGTGCACGGCAGCGATGTCGCGTCTAAGACCTTCGACAAAGGGCCGCCAGCCTGGCCCGCCGTCCTTTGTCGCCCCGTCGAGCCATGCATCGAAGGCGTTCACATCATGAGAGCGGATCGCAGCGGCGAAGTGGTGCGCCAGGGTAACGCTGGTGGCGAGGAGGGGATCGCTCGCTACGATGCGGTCAAGCAGGGCGTCCTCGGCAGCCGTGCGGAGATTCCTGACAACGAGCCGCCGGAAGGCGCGTGGCGAGATCACCTCAGGCTTTGACGGCTTCTTTGAAGACCCATGCGCTGCGTGCGCATCTCGGGGCATGTGCTCCCGGCAAGACCCAAGGTAGTGGCGCAATCCGGACTCTGAGCCGGTGTAGCCCCGGGCCTTGATCTCCTGGTACAGTTGGTGCCCATTGTGAACGCCGCTGTCCCAGCGCTGCTGCAAGTACGCCTTGTACGGGTCGCAGATGCTCGGCTGACGGGGCCGGGTGTTGTCCGGCAGACGGGCGAGGTAGCGACGGATCGTTGGGCGGCCGAGATGCAAGGTGGCCGCGATGGTGCGGATCGACATCCCCTGCCGATGGAGATCGAGGATGTCGTCCTGGCGACTCTGTCGTCGCTCGCGGGCTGCCTTCGTCAGCTCGGCGCGACTCGGTGTTGGCGGTGGCTGCGACTCCGAGGGGTCAGTCGATGGATCTATCTCGGGTGCATGCTCTGGTTCGAGACGGATGCCCTTCTGTGCAATCCTCTCGAGGACGTCACCGAGGTTCTGCATCAGGTGAAAGCGATCTGCAACCTGAATGGCCTGGGGAGCCCCTTCCCGTGCGCCTTGGGCATAGATGCCGCCACGGTCGCGGCTGATCACCTCGACACCGGGATGGGCCATCAGCCAAGCGGCCAGCAGTTCAGCCGAACGCTCTGGCAGGAGGTCGATCACCCTGTGCTCGTCATGGCTGTAGAGCAGGGTGCCGTAGTTCACTCCGCGTCGATATGCGTAATCGTCGACACCGAGGACCCGGACCGTCTTGCACTCTTCCATGGTGACCTGCCGCGTCGCGCGCAGCAGCGTGTGCCGGCTGTAGTTGAGACCGTACAGTCGTGCGATACGCCGGCCAGGCAACCCGCCGTTCGCAAGCGCCGTGGCTGCCAGAAGAGAGGTAATGCGATTTGAGCGGCGCGCCCATGCGGGGATGTCCGGCAGGCGCTCTGCAAAGACGCGCTGGCTGCAGGCGGGATTTTGGCAACGGAATCGCCGGGCGTACACCTTCAGTTCTACATGCATACCTGTGCCGGTGACATCGGCGACCGAGCGCCAATACCGGCTGCTGACCCGCCAGCTCAGGCGACCGCACGTGGGACATGCCGCCGAGCCATTGTGTACCTGCACGACCGCCCGCAGCCCTCGTTCCGCAACCGTGACGAGCGCAACGTCATACTCCTTTAGTATCGCCTTCATCGCAGAGACCAGCGCATCGCCCACGGCCCGCGCTGCGGAACCGTTGCTATTGTCGAATGGGCACGTTAGTGTATGCTGTGCACTCACAATTGACATAGACATGCCGAGATATTCAACTCGATATTAGACTAATCCTTGCTCCTATAGTATTCTTAATTTGCCAATATATATGTACACCAAATGTGCACAAGATCCCTTACACCGTTCAGGAGCTTCGGCGGAGATGGCAAACGCGGGTCTCGGGAGCCACGCAGAAAAGAGCATCCGTCAGCGTCCAATCTGCACGGCGGCTTTGGGTCGGCCGTGAGGCGCTCAGCGATGGCCCGTGCGCAGTCGCGCATGGGCCAACTTCTTTGTCATCGGGTTCGGCTCGCGACAGCGATCCGCTGGGACGCACGCATTGCCGGCGGGCTAGCGCATGCACCTGCTGCATAAGGTGCGACGCGGGGCCGGACAGGATATCAGGCAGGCCATCCACTCCCGCGGTCGCCCTGTGGTCCACCCACGCGACCGGACGACCTGCCCGTTCCCCCCGCCGCCGCATAGGCTGGGAGGGCGATCTGGCGCGGAGCCGTCGAGGGCTTCGCCGACCGGCGGTGCCCGCACCCCCTACCCTGGCGGACCGTCCGTTGCAGCCCGATCGGATTCCCCCAGGCCCATGTGAGGAAGCGACCCGAGATGAGCCGTCTGGTGTCCGTGACTTCCGAGATCGGGCTCCTTGAGGCCGTCGTCGTCCACAGACCAGGGCGCGAGATCGACAACCTCACCCCGGACTACATGACCTCGCTGCTGTTCGACGACATCCCTTACCTCCCCGCCATGCAGCGGGAACACGACAGTTTCGTCGAGGTGCTGAAGCAGCGCGGCGTGGACGTGTTCTACCTGCAGGACCTTGTAAAGGCCTCGCTCCAGGATGAAGCAGTGCGCGAGCGCTTCTTCGGGCAGTTCCTCGTGGAAAGCGGCGTGCAAGAGACGCGCGCGTTCTCCCGGCTCAAGGCGCACCTGCTCGGGCTGCCGGCAGAGGAGCTCGTCGAGACGCTGATGGCCGGCGTCGCCAAGCGCGACGTCGTGGACGACAGCCGCGGCCACCTGAGCGATCTCGTCGCCGATCAGTCCCCTTTCTACCTCGAGCCGATGCCGAACCTCTATTTCACCCGCGACCCCGCCGCCGTCATCGGCGCCGGTCTCTCGCTCAGCAGCATGCGCTGGCCGGCGCGACGGCGCGAGACCCTGCTCATGCAGTACGTCGCCCATCACCACCCGATCTTCCAGGGCGTGCCGATCTGGTTCGACCGCGAGCACATCTCCCCGATGGAGGGCGGCGACCAGCTGGTGCTGTCGCCCGACGTGCTCTTCGTCGGCATCAGCGAACGCACGTCGGCCGACGCGGTCGAGATGCTGGCGCGGCGCCTGCTCGGCAGGCCCCAAGGCATACGCGCCTTGGTGGCGGTCGAGCTGCCCAAGCTCCGCAGTTGCATGCACCTCGATACCGTGTTCACCCAGGTGGACGTCGACAAGTTCACCGTCCACCCCGACGTGTTGGAAGGAGCCAGGCACCTCAACCTCTTCGTGCTCGACCAGGGACCCGGGGGCGATCTGCGCATCTGGCCGCACGCGGACCTCGGGGGCCTGCTGAAATCCTTGCTGCATCTTTCCGAGGTGGACCTGATCCCCTGCGGCGGCGGTGACCGGGTGGCCGCGTCGCGCGAGCAGTGGAACGACGCCTCCAACACCTTTGCGGTGGCTCCCGGCACCGTCCTTGCCTACGACCGCAACAGCGTCTCGAACGCGGTGCTCCGCCGCCACGGCGTCACGGTGATCGAGATCCCGAGCTCCGAGCTCAGCCGCGGGCGCGGCGGGCCGCGCTGCATGAGCATGCCGCTGAGGCGGCGTCCCGTCGCGTTCTGATCGCCGTCGTCAGGCGGTGTTTGAAGGAAGGGTGGCTGGCGCATGGGCATGAACCTTCTGGGCCGCAGCATCCTGAAGCCCGCCGACTTGAGCCATGAGGAACTCATCTACGTCCTTGACCTCGCCGAGCAGCTGAAGCGGCTCAAGGCTGCCGGCAGCCTCACGCCCCTCCTGCAGGGCAAGTCGGTCGCGCTGCTCTTCGAGAAGGCCTCGACACGCACGCGCTGCGCATTCGCCGTCGCCTGCGCGCAGCTCGGCGCGCACCCCGAGTTCCTGGGCAAGGACGACATCCACTTCGGCAAAAAGGAGTCCGTGCGCGACACGGCGCGCGTGCTCGGACGCATGTTCGACGGGATCGAGTACCGCGGCTTCGGACACGGGATCGTGGAGGATCTCGCCCGCGACGCCGGGGTGCCGGTCTACAACGGCCTCACCGACCTCTGGCACCCGACCCAGGTGCTCGCAGACCTGATGACAATCCGTAGCCATGTCGGCTCGCTGCGCCACGCCCGGCTCGCCTACCTGGGCGATGCCCGCAACAACATGGGCAACAGTCTGCTGGTCGGGGCGGCCCTTGCGGGCCTCGACTTCCGCATCGCGGCACCGGCGGAGCTCCATCCCGCCGCCGAGATCGTGCAGGACGCGCAGGCCCTGGCCGCACGGACCGGTGCCAGGCTCGCGATCGGCGAGGACGTCGAGCAGGCGGTCCGAGGCGCCGACGCCATCTACACCGACGTCTGGGCCTCGATGGGCGAGGAGGCGAAGCTGGCCGAACGGGTCGCTCTGCTCAGGCCCTACCAGGTGACGGGCGAGGTGCTCGCGGCCAGCGGCAACCCCGATGCGATCTTCATGCACTGCCTGCCCGCAATCCACGACAGCCGTACCGCCCTCGGCCGCGAGGTCCTGCAAGCGTACGGCACGGAGGGCCTGGAAGTCACGGACGACGTCTTCGAGGGCCCGCAGTCGGTGGTGTTCGAGCAGGCGGAAAACCGGCTCCACACGATCGGCGCCCTGCTCGTGGCGACCCTCGCGTAGCGGGGCTGCCGCTCCCGCCGACCCATGCCGCCCCGCGCCTGCGGCAGCGCCGGGGCCGGCCTCGCCCTTCCCCAGACCTCGGCCGCAGGGCCCCGGATCGACAGATGCCAGAGACGAAGGTGAGCGACATGGGCCAGCTCGTGGTCATCGCCCTTGGCGGCAACGCCATCGCCGACCGGGAGCAGGTGAGGGCCGAGCAACAGGAGGAGAGGGTGCGCAGGACAGCGCAAGCCATCGTGGAGATCGTGGCGGAGGGCTACAGGGTCTGTCTCGCCCATGGCAACGGTCCGCAGGTGGGCACGATCTTCCTGCAGCAGCGTGCGGCCGATTCCGACCGGACGCCGGCGATGCCTTTGGACGTCTGCGGCGCCATGAGCCAGGGCATGATCGGTTACTGGCTGCAGCAGGCCCTGCAGGAGTCCCTGGGTCGGCGCGGCCTGCGGATGCCCTGCGCAACCGTCGTCACCCAGACCCTCGTAGACCCCGGCGACCCCGCATTCCAGGCTCCTACAAAGCCGATCGGCCCCTTCTATCCGCGCGAGGAGGCGGAAATCCTCGCGCGGGAGAGCGGCTACGCCTTTCGCGAGGACGCAGGGCGCGGCTACCGCCGCGTCGTACCGTCGCCGCTGCCCGTAGAGATCCTCGAGCTGCCGCCGGTGCGCCAGCTGCTCGAGGCCGGCTGCCTCGTGATCGCCGCAGGCGGCGGCGGCATCCCCGTGCTGCGCGCTCCCGGCAGCGATCGCTGCCAGGGCGTCGAGGCAGTCGTGGACAAGGATCGCGCCGCGGCAAAGCTAGCCGACCAGCTCGAGGCCGACCTGCTCCTGATCCTGACGTCGGTGCCGGCTGCGGCGATCCGCTACGGCCAGACCGACCAGAGAGACCTCGGCGAGGTGAGCAGCGATGAGCTCGCGCGATACATCCGCCAAGGAGAGTTCGCCCCAGGCAGCATGCTGCCGAAGGTCGAGGCATGCATCGCTTTCGTGCGGGGCCGCCAGGGCAGGCGGGCGGCGATCGCCACGATCGAGGACGCGGTGGCCGCACTGCACGGCCTCAAAGGCACGCAGGTGCAGGCCTGAGCATCAGTAGGACATCAGGTACTGCTCGATCTCCCAGCCGTGCACCTGCGACTCGTAGATCTGCCACTCGATCTCCTTGGCCTCGAGAATCTGGCGCGTAATGTGCTCGCCGAGCGCCGAGCGCACCAGCTCGTCTCCTCGCAGAGCGCGCGCGGCCGCGGCGAGGGTGCGCGGCAGCTCCTCGATGCCCATCTCGCGCTGTTCTTCACGCGTCAGGCGATACATGTCCCGCGGCACGGGCGGCGGCGGCTCGAGCAGGCGCTGCACGCCGTCGAGACCGGCCGCCAGCGTGGCGGCAAGGACGAGATACGGGTTGCAGGACGGGTCCGGCGAGCGCAGTTCGATGCGCGTGCGCGCACCGCGCTCGTCGGGTACGCGGACGAGCGGGCTGCGGTTCGAGAGCGACCAGGCGATGTGCACCGGCGCCTCGTAGCCGGGCTGCAGGCGCTTGTAGGAGTTGACGAGCGGATTGGCCACCAGCGTCAGTCCGCGGGCGTGCGCCATCACGCCGGCGATGAAGTGGCGCGCGGTCTCCGAGAGCCCGTCCGCGGCCGCAGGGTCCGCGAAGGCGTTCTGGCCCCCGCGCCAGAGCGCCAGATGCAAATGCAGCCCGGACCCGTTGATGCCGAACACCGGCTTGGGCATGAAGGTGGCGTGCAGTCCGTGCTCGCGCGCCACGATCCGCGCGACGATGCGAAAGGTGGCGATCAGGTCCGCCGCCTCGAGCGCCGGCAGTTCCTTGAAATCGATCTCGTGCTGTCCTGGCGACACCTCGTGGTGGGCCGTCTCCACCGCCACGCCCATCGCGGAGAGTTGGCCGACGATGTCCGCGCGGGCGCGCTCGCCCGCGTCGGCCGGCGACAAGTCGAAGTAGCCCGACTGGTCCGTCGTCTCCGTCCTGGCACGCCCATCGGGCCCCACCGGAAAGAGGAAGAACTCGGGTTCGGCGCCGGCCCGGAAGCTGAAGCCGGCCTCCTCCGCGGCGGCCAGTTGACGCCGGAGTGCGCTGCGCGGGCAACCGTAGAACGGGCTGCCGTCCGGACGCACGATGTCGCATAGCAGGCGCGCCGTGCCCGGCTGCCAGGGATAGCGCAGGTAGGTGGCAGGATCGGGCCGCAGGAACATGTCCGACTCCTCGATGCGCACGAAGCCCTCGATCGAGGAGCCGTCGAAGACAATGCCCTCCTCGAGGGCGCGCGGCAGTTCGCCGCGCGGGATGCTCACGCTCTTCATCGTGCCGAGGATGTCGGTGAACTGCAGCTGGACGACCTCGATCGCCTGTTCGTCCGCCAGGCGCAGCACATCCTTGGCCGTGTGGGACGCCAATGTCTCAGCCCCTTCGTCCACAATCTAGCACCGCTGCCCAAGCCGGCGCAGCCTACCCGCCCCGCGGCCCCTCGATCTGCCCGCCCGGCCTGAGGCGCGCCATGAGGATCTCGTCGACAAACACGCCGCCGCTCACGACGCTCCCGCGCCTGCGTCCCTCCACCTCGAAGCCGAGACGCTTGTAAAGCCTCTGGGCGCGCGGGTTCGCCGCGAGCACCGAGAGGTCGACCCGCTCCAGCATCAGCCAGTTGTCGGCGAGGTCAAGCAGTTTGCGCAGGAGCGCCGTGCCGATGCCCTGCCCGTGCCAGGCCGCGTCGACGGCGAGGAAGAGATGCCCTGCGTGCGCCGCCCTGCCCTGCAGGCGGCTGAGGCCGGCGTAGCCCACCGTCCTGCCGTCGACTTCGGCGACAAAGTAGTGCATGTCGGGTCCCAGGCGCTGCAGGTACTCCTCCACCTGGCTCAGGCGGCGGCTCGGCAGCGGCATGATGTACGGCAGCACCTCGGGCTGCAGCTGGATCCCATGCAAGGCGGCCGCGTCCGCCACCTCTACGGGCCGAATCGCGATCTCCATCGTCCCACCTCGCGAGGCCGTTCGACACAGGCCGCGCGGAGTCCCGCCAAGCGCCTACGTCAGGCGGAAGATCAACCAGACGGCCGAGATGAAGAGGCTGAGGACGCGGACGAACTCCGAAATCCAGAACAGCGGGCTCAGGTGGCGCAGCTCGCCCCCTCCGCGCACCCAGCCCGCCACAAGAGCTCCGAGAAAGCCTCCGTAGAGGGTCGCGGTCTGGTTGCCGGAGAGCACGAGGCCGATGCCCGCCCCGGCAAGGCCGCCCGCCAGCGGCAGCCAGCGCGGCAGCCCGCGGCCGAGGCCGTTGTGCTTCAGCGCGGCCTGCAGGATGTGCTCGAACACCAAGGCGACGACCCAGAGCGCCCCGATCTCCAGGAAGTAGCGGGTGCCGATCGCACCCACGACGCGCGCCAGGACGAGGCCGAGGCCGATCAGCCAATGGCCTTGGCGATAACCCGCGAGCACCAGGAGCCAGCCGAATGCGACCGACGTCGCGAGTAGGAAAGTCAAACCGTCTCACCCGCTAACGCCTATGCGGCCAGGGCCCGTCTCAGGCCTCGTCGCAGGCCGCCCTGAAGGCCTCGCCGAGCGCATCGGCCGCGTAGGCCGCCGAGATGCCGCCCTGAAGGTAGCCATCCCACGGCGGCCGCATCGGCGCGTCGATGCTGAGTTCGAGGGACGCGCCGCTGATGAAGGTCCCTCCCGCCATCAGCACGGGGTCGGGATAGCCCGGCAGCTCCTCGGGCTCTGGTCGGGCCCGGCTGTCGACAGGTGACGCTGCCTGCAGCGCCTGGGCGAAGCGCAGGAGCCGATCGCGGTCGCCAAAGCCGATGAGCTGCACGATGTCGCCGCGCGCGGCCCCCGGCTGGGGATCGACGTGCCAGCCCAGGGCCTGGCCGAAGGCGGCGGCGTAGTCCGCGCTCGCCAGCGCCTCGGCGACCGCCTGCGGCGCGAGGTAGAGACCCTGGAAGAGGCTCCTTTTGCCGTCCGGGAAGGCGCCGACGTCGGCGCCGAGTCCGGGTGCGGTGACGCGGTCCGCCACCGCGTCGACCAGCTCGCGCCTGCCGGCGACGTAACCGCCGCCCGGCGCAAGTCCACCGCCTGGGTTCTTGGTCAGGGACCCTACGAGCAGGTCCGCCGCAGGTTCGCGCACGTCGACAAACTCGCCGTAGCAGTTGTCCACGACCGACACGATCCCCGCCTCGCGGCATGCCGCGAGCGCCGGATCGAGCTGCTCGGGGCGCAGGGCCGGCCGCCGGGCATAGCCGCGCGAGCGCTGAAACAGCACCGCCTGCGTCCCCGGGCGGAACTGAGCCTTGAGCGTCCGGGGATCGAGTCCCTCGGCCATCGAGAGCACCCGCACCTCGATGCCCCACTCCCGGAAGGAGCGCGGGGTGGGTCTGAGGCCCAGCACAGAGCGCATCGTGTCGTAGGGCTCGCCGGTCGCGACCAGGAGCTCGCCGCCGGGCTGCAGGACACCCCAGAGCGCGAGCGCGATGGCATGCGTACCGGATGCGATCTGGGGGCGCACCAGGGCGGCCTCGCAGCCGAAGGCTGCCGCGAAGACCGCGGCGAGGCTCTCACGGCCGCGGTCTCCGTAGCCGTAGCCGACCGAGGGCGCGAAGTCGTACTCTGCCACGCCGGCGGCCTGGAATGCCTTGCGTACGCGCGCGGCGTTCTGGCGAGCGCGTGCGAAGCTGCGCTCGCGCCCTTTACTGAGCGCCTCCTCGGCCTTGTCCCTGGCCAGCGAAAACCTATCCATGCAGCTCAGCCGCGATTCGCCCCGCCCAGGCGCGGTCGATCAACGTCTCCACCCGGATCTCCGTCTCGCCCGCCTCCTCGGCCAAGATCTCGCCGTGGGCGCGCACCTGCGCCAGAAGGTCCCCACGGCTGAGCGGGATGATGAACTCGCGCTGCACCCTGCGCTCGCGCAACCGGTCCGCGATCGCCGCACGCAGCTGTTCGATGCCCGCCCCGTCCCTGGCCGAGACCGCCACGCCAGGCATCGCCGCCGCGGCGGAAGCTGCGAGGCGATCGACCTTGTTGAACACCTCGATCTGCGGCAGCTCCGCCGCGCCGATCGCTGCCAGGGTCGCCTGGACGGCATCCATCTGCCGCGCCCACTCCGAATGGGATGCGTCGACGACGTGCAGGAGAAGGTCGGCGAACACCGTCTCCTCCAGCGTCGCCCTGAAGGCCGCGACCAGTTCGGTCGGCAGGTCCTGGACAAATCCCACCGTATCGGTGAGGAGCGCCTCCTGCCGGCCGGGCAGGTGCAGCTGGCGCGTCAGCGGGTCGAGCGTCGCGAAGAGCCTGTCCTCGCCGCCACCGCCACCCTGCGTGAGCGCGTGCAGGAGGGTGCTCTTGCCGGCATTCGTGTACCCCACGAGCGCGATGCGCGGCAAATCGCGCCGTTCCTGGCGCGACACCGACCGCTGGCGCTCCACCGCCGCAAGGCGTTGCTCGAGGTCGGCGATGCGCTGGCGCAGGCGGCGCCTGTCTGTCTCCAGCTTGGACTCGCCAGGTCCGCGCGTGCCGATACCACCGCCGAGGCGCGAGAGGCTGCCCGCCGACCGCCGCAGCCGCGGCAGAAGATAGGACAGCTGTGCCAGCTCCACCTGCAGCTTGCCTTCCTGACTCAGAGCCCGTTGGGCGAAGATATCAAGGATCAGGGCCGTACGGTCCACGATCTTCAACTTCGTCTGGCGTTCGAGCTCCCGCTCCTGGCGCGAGCTCAGGGATTCGGCAGCCACAAGGAGACTCGCGCCCAGTTCCGCCGCATCCTGCGCCGCCTCCACGAGCTTGCCGGTACCGAGGTAGCCTCTGGGATCCGGCAGGGGCAGATTCTGCACGATCTCGCCCACAACCTCGGCGCCCGCAGCCTCGCACAGGCCGCGCAGCTCCTCGAGGTAGAAGGCGAGGTCGGCGCCACGGCGCGGCCCTGCGTAAACCGTGAGTGCGCGCTCGGGCAATAGAGCCAATACTGTCTCTCCTCGTCTGCTGGATCAACCGCCGGCGCCCGCGCCCGCCGTGCCGGGTCCCCGGTCGCGAGGGATGTCCCTCGCCGAGCGCGAAGAACGCATCGACACGTATCGAGCAGGAGGCGACAAGCGTTGCGGGCATTTCGCCCTAGGGACATCTTCCACCTGCGACGGCTGCATGATGTCGCCCTCGCCCCGGATGGCGAGGCAGTCGCCTACAGCCTGGCGGAGCCGGACCCGCGATCCGGCGGCTACAGCAGCTCGATCTATCGCCTGGGACTCGACGACCGCATCCCGAGGTCCCTCACGCATGGTGCCCGCGACCGCAGGCCGTGGTACGCGCCCGACGGCCGCCATCTCGCCTTCCTGCGCCATGACGGCGATGCCGATCAGGTTCACCTCCTGCCGCTGTCCGGCGGCGAAGCGCTCCAGCTCACGGCCTTGGGTCACGGCGTGACCAGCTACGCCTGGGGCCCGCACGGACGCCAGATGGCGGTCCTGTCAGCGGTCGGACCAAATGGTCCAACCAACCGCCAGCTCTACCGCTTCGATCTCGATGGCACGTGGCGGCAGCTCAGCGATGACGCCCTCGACCACCGGGACCCGATCTTCGCGCCCGACGGACGCCATATCGCGAGCGTTCTCGTCTCTCCGGACGGCAGCGCGGCCATCGGGCTCGTGCCCGTCGACGGCGGGCCCTGGCATCTCCTCACGTCCTGGCACCGAGCCTGGGCGAGACCCGTGTTTGCCCCGGACGGAAGCTGTCTTTACGCGCTGGGTTGCGGACCCGGCGATGAGCCCGGCCTCTGGCGCGTCGACCTTCAGGGCGATGCGCGCATGATTGCGAGTGCGCCGTGGCCGGACGCCTTCCTCCCCCACCTGCGCGGCAGTGGCCTGACGAGCCCGGACCTCTTCGTCACGGGCGACGGCCAGTCTCTTTTGGCCCTGCTGCACACCCGGACGCAAGCCGTGCTCGCCCGCTGCAGCCTGTCGCACGGCCGCTGGCACGCCGAGCCGACGCAGGGACTCAGGATCCAGTCCTTCGCCGCGAGCGCCGCGGGGGAGCGGACAGTGCTCCTTGCCGGGCCGCCCGACCAGCCGCCTGAGGTCCTGCTGCGGGACGAGAACGGCCGTATCGCCCTGCGCAGCGACCATCACGAGCTTTTCCTGGCCGATGCGTCGTTCGCTCCGCTGCAGCCGGTGGGGGACCCCGCGCGCGGCGTCGGCATGCTCCTGCCGCCGCCCGGCCCAGGCCCTTCCCCGCTGGCCGTGATTCTGGACGACGTCCCGGACCAGGCGACAGGCAACACCTCGAGCCTTCTGGCACAGGCCCTCTGCGGCCGCGGCGTCGCCGTGCTGCGCGCGCCGCTCAGCCCGGCACAGATCACCGAGGCCGCGCATGACCCGCAGCTGCTTCAGGCGAAGCTGGAAGCTCTCGTCGCCGAGTCGCTGCAGACCCACCCGGTGGACGGGTCGAGGCTTGCGCTGGTGGGCGAGGGGCGAGGCGGCTACCTCGCCCTCATGATGCTCACGTTGACGCGATCCTTTCGGGCTGCGGCGACGCTCGGGGCGGCCACGGACCTCGTGAGCCTCTGGGGTAGCGGCGACCTGACGGGTGCGACAGGCATCCGGGACCTTGCGCCGCCCTGGCGCAGCCCCGAACCCTACCTCGCAGGTTCGCCCCTGCTTCTGGCCGACCGCATCGAGGCGGCTGTGCTGCTGCTTCAGGGACGGCAAGACCGTGTCGTGCCGCCCGATCAGGCGAGGGAACTCTGCCGCGCTCTCGAACGGCTCGGCCGCCCTGTGCAATGCGAAATCTACCCACTGCTCGGCCACGAGCCGCTCCAGGAGGCACCTCTGCGCCTGCAGACACAGATCCTCGATCTCACCGCGGCCTGGCTCTCGGATCAGCTGGCCCGGTAGACGCGATAGCCCCTTTCCAGAGCGATGTCCTCGACCTTGGCAAAATGGCGGCTGAGTTCATCGCGCAGGCTGCGCGCGCCCTGGTTTGTGCGCACGACGACCCAGAACGAGCCACCGGTGCGCAGGTGGTCCCTGCTGCCGGCCAGCCACGGGTAATACACCTTCTTGCCGGCCCGGATCGGCGGGTTCAGGAGCACGAGGTCGAAACGCTCGTCCCCGACCGCCGCAAGGCCGTCGCCCAGGACGATCCGGTGCTGCACGCCCCACCGTTCGAGATTGCGCTCGCAGAGGGCGGCGGCGCGCGCGTTGCTCTCGACCGCCCAGACCTCCGCCTTGTAGCGGTGGCCGACGACGACCCCCACGGGGCCCCAACCGGCGCCGAGGTCCAGCACCCTCGCGCCCTGCCAGGCGGCGGCATGCTCGATCAGGATGCGAGAGCCTTCGTCGAGGCCAGACTTGCCAAACACGCCGGTGTCGGTGGTGCAGCGGTATTCCTGACCGAATACCCGGAAGCGCACCTCACGCTCCTGTGACGCCACCCTCGGCTCCGCGCTGAAATAGTGCTCCACGTGCGTCCCCCCAACTCAAGCCTGCCGGACCCAGAATGTCGTGCACGGCAGTCTGCCGCAACCCGACGCGCTTGCCTGCCTGCGCGTTCTCCCGAGGGGCGGCGCAGGCAGGCTTGTCGTTGCGACCAGGCCCCTCCTCAATTTGGCCGAACACGCGAAGGTTCCTGCGCA
>JAJYSZ010000205.1 GCA_021793315.1 Bacillota bacterium
TAAGAGGTACCGGACACTCGCCGTACCTTGACCGACGCAACCCTGCAACATTCCCACCGGAAGCTGGGGAGAGGCCCGCGCGGGCCTCTCCCCTTCGCTGCCCGAATGCGGGCCCCGGGTCCGCTTTGGTCCCGCAGACTTCGGCATAGCGGGATCGCCGAGAGAACCAACCGTGCCACGCGATCGTCGAACACCAGGGTGCGGGCGCTGGCTTCGGACACCTGGTGCAGACCGGGGGAGGTGATCCGACGGCAGAAGAACCATGGCCCCGCCCGACCTCACCTGCATAAGCGCGGTCGCGCCCTGCGCCTCCGTCGCATTCTGCAGGACCCACTCGGGACCTCACTAGACGGAGGCTGCGTTCCTAGCTGCTTCTGTTGTCATCGGCCAGGACCCGAGCAGACAGGTCTGCCCGGCCACGCGTTCCCGTCTTGCGGTAGACGTTCGCCAAATGCGTCTTGACGGTGTTCTCGCTGACGATCAGTTCCTTTGCCACCTCGCCCACCGTCATGCCCTGGACCACGAGATGGGCCACCTCGAGCTCACGCGGACTGAGCGGAGTGGACGCCATGCCGGCAAGGTTTAGGCGCAGACGGTTCGCGGCCGCGGGGGCGGGAGACGCTGCGGGCGCCTCCGCGTCCGCGGCATCAGCCGACACCCTTGCTCCATCCCTTCCCGGCGCGCGCACGAGCAGCGCGGTGTCCCGGAAGAAGACGATCGCGAGGAGCATGAGGAAGAGCATGCCGCCCGCCAGGGTCGCGTTCGGGAGGCGGGCCAGTGCGGGCACCTGGGCCTGGAGCCCCGCGCCGATGAGAATGGGCAGCACGTTCATGTTGAGGCCGATGCCGAAGACCGTGGCTGTGCCGTAGGACGGTGCGATCTCGAGCAGGGCCACCCAGGTCAGGAGGTCCATCGCCGCGTAGCCAGCACCCATCAGCACCTGCACCGCGATCGCGCCCCCGAAGTCGGGCGAGGCGGCCCAGACCAGGAACGCGGCGCCGAGCAGGAGGGGTCCCGCGAAGGCCACGTTCCTGAGCGTGGTGCGGTCGCCGAAGAGCGCCAGCACAGGGATGAACACGACGTAGGAGAGCAGGCTCGGATCCACGGGCGTGTGGAGCGCCCGCAGGAGGCTCGGGGTCACGGCAGCGTAGGTGACGCCCGCCGCCAGATAGACGACGAAGAGAAAGGGAGCGAGCAGCCAGAGGGGCCTTAGGTCCGGGAAGGGCACACCGGGCGAAGCGGCAGGCTGAGCGGAACCCTCCTCGCCGACTTCGCGCAGCTTCGGCCCGTACGCCAAGCTCACCACCAGCGGCAGGGCTGCCAGGACAACGAGCCAGGCGGGTTGCACGTGGCCGAGTCCGAGGGACCAGAGATACTTGAAGGCATTGGCCGCGATGGGCACGCCGGCAAAGGCGATGGCGCGGCGCCTGAGGGGTACCACGGCCCGGAAGGCGGGCGCCCAGGCGACGATGCCCCACGCGGCGATCAGTCCGAGCAGTGGGAAGGTGACGAACGAGACGTCCGGAGCGAACGCCGTCAGAAGCGTCAGCAGGAGGCAGGCGGGAGCAGCCCAAGTGAGCCCTGTCTTGCGGAACGGGGCCCAGATGTCCGAGAGCAGCCCGGATCCGGCCAAGCCAAGCGCATGCCCGCCGAGGAACAGGTAGATGGGCGTGGCCGGATTCAAATGCGCGGCAGCGGCCAGTCCCAGCCAGGTCGGGCCGAATAGCGGCACCGAGACGAGCCAGGCGAAGATGCCGCCGAGGAACGCGATGGCGGGTAGCAGTGGACGAGTGGACGTTCGGTGTTCGGCAAATGGCAGCGTCGCGTCCATCATGGACCTCCCGGTACGGGGCCGGTCATCCCTACGGGTGATGGCCATTCACCGCTTTGGGTGATTTTCCTGCGCCAGGGAAGTCCGTTTAATGAATCACATCGGGGCGATGTCAGCGGAGCCGTTCCCAGTCTCCGGGACGAGGGGGTGAACGACATCAAGGTACTCAAGTGGGTTGGCCGCATCCTGGCGATCCTCGCCCTGGTCATGGCGGTCGTGGTCGGGCTCTCGGGCAGCTGGGGGGATGCCCTCTACGCCCTGTTCCTCGCGGTGATCATCTGGTTCTGGACCGACTTCACGGTCGCACGGATGAACCACGCGCGCCTGGAGCGCGCGGCGCGGCACTCGTCGCAAGGCGAGAGCCGCTGACCGGGCTCCCATGCTTGGGGGGAGACGCGTGTTCTGTCCCAGTTGCGGTGTCGCGAACCCTGATGGAGCTCTCCACTGCACGCATTGCGGCAACGCTCTGACGGCGGCGACGCCCGACGCCGCCGCCACCAAGGGCCGCCTGCCGACCGCACCCGGCCAGCATTGGGCTATCCCCGACCTCGTCTCGACGATGCTGCCGCACGCCGCGCCGCACCGCCGGCGGGCATTCTGGGTCGCCATGCTCGTCGGCCTTCTGGCGATGGGCGCATGGGGAGCCCTGGCCGTCTGGCTGGACGACCCGGGCGTGACCATCCGGCTGCTCGTGTTCGGATCCTTGTTCGTGCCCGTCCTCTTCGTCTTCTTCATGGCAAGCGAAGGTCTCACCGAGGAGCCTCCCGCGATCGTCCTGATCGAGGTCTTCGTCGGCGTGGCGCTCCTGGGCAACCTGCTCGCGTTCCTGCTCAACAGCTTCCTGCCATTCGGCCTCGCGGGCGCTGGACCTATCGAGGAGACCG
>JAJYSZ010000206.1 GCA_021793315.1 Bacillota bacterium
TGAAGAGGTGGAGCGGTTTCGCGGCACCTGGATTTTCGGGCACACGCACGCGCGCAGCGACGCCATGGTCGGCGGCTGCCGCCTGCTCAACGCGGCACTCGGCTATCCGTGGGAGATCGAGGATCGGAGGATCGTCACAGTCGAGGTGGTCTCCGGATCGGAGTCAGGATAGGCGGGCTGGCCACTCAAGCTCCTCCAACCTGCACAGGTGCCCGCGACGGAAGTAGTCAACTCTCCGCGTCGTGTTGGGATACACAAGACCAACTCCATGCGTCTCGAGTCCCTGCGCGACGAAGCGCTCGCGCGGCTGAGGTGCTTGGCGATCAGGAGAAGCTAATGCTTTACGCTACGGCCGTGGTCCACGCCGCTCCACGCCATCACCCAGAAACTCTCGGATCTGCTGGCCGACACGGGTGACATTGCGCAGGCCATCGGCGATCAGCTGGCTGTCCGTGGGGTAGTGGATGTTGCTCCACCACGGTCGAGTCGATGCGCATCCTGCGGCCGGGATGACCTTCTCGTCGCGCAGTCCGTCGATCACCGCCGCGTTGACCTTGGCGATCGCCTCTGACCCAAGCCGGTGACGCCACTTCGTTAGGCTCGTCGGATGCGGCACCGGGTCTGCGAGCCCCAGGTGGCAGAATCGCCGCCCGTGGATGCTGTCCGACACTTCCTGCAGCGGCACCGCATCGCTGAACTGGTAGCGATCCTTCAGATAGCAGCGGCTACCAATATCTGGGCCAAACACATCGGCCAACGGCGCCACAACGGCTCGGTCATCGAGCAGAACGTCAACCCTCTGCAACTCATTCGGTAGAGCCCAAACCTCTGACGGAAGGATTGCGCTCCACATGTCCAACTGTGCCGAATCTGTACGGATCATCTGCTCCCCACGGCAGGAATGGCCCCCCTCTTACAGAAGCCCATCGCCTGTGGGTTTCCCCCGCTAAGCGACCAATTGGCTTAGTCACCTCCTCATTCGCCATCGAGAGGGGGAAACTCCTTAGTCTCCACCGTCTTGGGTTGAAACGAGGAGGAAGATCGTGGACAGATTTGATGTTACCCTATACCGCGTAATCCTTCCCGTCAGCGACATCGAGGGAGCAGTGCGCTTCTATGCCGTGATCTTAGAGATCAAGGGCGAGCGCGTCTCGCCCGGCCGGCACTACTTCGACTGCGGCGGGACCGTCCTTGCCTGTTACGACCCGGTGGCAGACGGCGACGCACTCGGGGACGGATGGCGCCAACACCCCAGTCAGTACCTCTACTTCTCGGTGCAGGATCTGGCAGCTGCCAGAGAGCGGCTGGGCGCCGCCGGCGCGCGGAATGTGACGGAGATCCGGGAGCACCCGTGGGGGGAGTGCTCGTTCTACGCGCGCGACCCGTTCGGCAATCCCATCTGCCTCGTGCAGGCGGGAACGGAGTTCCGCGGCGGCCGCTTCATCGAATAGCGCCGTAAGGGGAGGCGGTGCAGATTCGGTTCGCATTCGTCATGCACCCCGTGGACGACGTGTCATCGGCCCTGTCGGTCTATCTGCGCTTGCTGCCGGAGGCGGACGCCTGGTGGCCAGATCAACGTACCGTGCTGCTCACGCCGCCGCCCGGGAGCGGTGTCCCGGTGATGCTGGAGGAGGACGCGACCGAGCGCACACTTGGGCCCGGTGCGGTATTCCTCGTGGACGACGTGGCGCGGTCCTATGCGCGGCACCGGAGTGAGTGGAGCTTCGCGATCCTGCCCTGCGAGATACCGCCAGGGCGTTACGCCGCCTGCGTCGATCGGTGGTGCAACCCGGTGCGCGTCTTCGACCTGACGAATCCGGACTTCAGCGAAGGCTGGCGCTTCCAGACCTGACCGCCCGCGCGCCGGGAGCGGGCGCAGCCACAGTTGGGGCCCATGGCCGTCGATGGCTGTTCGGACCGCCGCGGCGCCCCGAATCCTGTGGAGTTCGGCACAACCAGGGTGACTGATTCCCTGCGCCCTCACCGGCCGGAGGAGATCCACACCTCAGCGCAGTCGGGAGGGCGAAGCCTGCGAGGTCGTGATCGTTCCCCTGGGAGCGAATCGGCAAAGCTGCGTCGTGGACGCCTGTTCGGCTCACCGCCATCCGCCCGCGGGAGGGGCGCATTATCTGGGTTCTGACAACGGCCCCTCGCGAGCGCATCGATAAAGTAACCGTGCTGGAGGTCTACCGGCTACGTTGGCAGATCGAGCTCCTGTTCAAGCGGCTGAAATCCCTGCTCGACTTCGGGGAACTCCCTGCTCGTACGGAACCTCTGGCTCGCGCCTGGCTTCTCTCCCGCCTCCTCGCGGCCGCTCTGATCGAACGCCTCGTCAACACGGAACCGGCTTTTTCCCCCTGGGGCTACCGCGTTGGAACCGTCCGATGAGCCGTCAACAAGCCTGTGGCGCCTGTTTCAGCTTGGCATTGTAGTGCTCGCGGCCTCCATCCTTGGCCCGATACCGCTTCATGCCTGCAAGAACCCCGGCGTTCGACGGCGCCTCAGCAATCCACCCCGCCGCCGGCCGGTTACCCACCTACCTTTCGTGCCGATGGCAGGCTAACCATCCGTTGCTAGTTATCTTAACGCCTATGGCGGGGTGACCCCGCCTCCTACTCGATTATTCCTGGGTGGAGACCGCCGACGTGGTGGCGTTCCGGGAGACGGGGCAGCCCTGGCTGTTCGGCATGACTCTGCAACGCTTCAA
>JAJYSZ010000207.1 GCA_021793315.1 Bacillota bacterium
GTGATCAAGGTCGGCGCGGCCACCGAGACGGAGCTCAAGGAGAAGAAGCACCGCATCGAGGACGCGCTTGCCGCGACCCGCGCTGCGGTCGAAGAGGGGATCGTCGCCGGCGGCGGCGCGACCCTGATCAACATCATTGGCGCGCTCGACGGGATCCAGAGCGAGGGCGACGAGAAGGTCGGCGTGAACATCGTGCGCCGGGCACTCGAGGAGCCGCTGCGCCAGATCGCCTTCAACGCTGGGCTCGAGGGCTCCGTCGTCGTGGAGCACGTCCGCAACGGCAAGCCGGGCCACGGTCTGAACGCGATGACCGGGGAGTACGTCGAACTGGTCAAGTCCGGTATCGTCGACCCGGTGAAGGTCACGCGCTCTGCGCTGCAGAACGCCGCATCGGTTGCCTCGATGGTCCTGACCACCGAGGCCCTGATCGCGGAGATCCCCGAGAAGAGGAAGGCCGGCGGCGGTGCCCCCCCGTACCCGGGCGGCGGTGACATGGACTTCTAAAACCGCCCGCTTCGAGGAAAGCCCCCTGCCAGGCGTCTGCCGGGCGGGGGGCTTCCTTGCAACGCGTGCGGCAGGCAAGAGATCGAGAACCACAGTGGACAACGCTTTCGGCTATCATGGACGCGAGAACGCCATGCGAGGGGGACTTACGTGCACAACGCGGACGGATACTCCGTGCCGGATGCGATCATGCGCTTTCGGGACGGCCTCCAGCGGCTGGAGATCGTCGAGCGGTGGCTCGACGACGCGGCGTTCGCGGTGCTCGCGGAGGCCGCTGTCGCACCGCGCGATGTTCCGGACACGCCACGCTCGGCGGTCGACGGCTACGCGGTGCGCTCGGAGGACGTCCGCGAGGCGTCGAAGGGGCGTCCGGCCCGCCTACACCTCACCGGTTCGGCGCTGGCGGGGCACCCCGAGGAGCGCCCGCTCGGCCCTGGCGAGGCTGCGCGCATCACTACGGGCGGCGTCGTGCCGGAGGGGGCCGACGCGGTGCAGTACCAGGAGGTCTGCAGTGTAGATGGAGACTTCGTCGCGGTGGGCGAGGGCGTCGCACGCGGCGACAACATGCGAGCTGCAGGCGAGGACGTCCACAGGGGACAGGAACTCCTCCCGGCCGGCGAGCGTCTCACGCCGGAGCGCATCGGCCTCCTGGCGGCGATGGGCGTCGCACGCGTGCGCACCGTTCGGCCGGTACGGGTGCGCTTCGTCTCGACGGGCGACGAGATCCACCCCCTCGGCGCCGATCTGCCGCAGGGCGGCACGTACGATTCCAATAGCCGACAGATATCGGCCGCCCTCAGGGCGCTCGGGGCCGAGGTGGAACGACTTGGTCCGATCGAGGACCGCACCGAGGCGCTCGTCGCAGCCTGCAGTGGAGACTTCGACATGCTGCTCACGTCGGGCGGCGTGTCGGTCGGGCCGGCCGACCGCATCTCCGATGCCGCTGCGCGGCTTGGCGCCGAGGTGCGTTTCCACTGGGCCAAGCTGCGCCCCGGCGCCCCTACGATGGGGCTGCGCCTCGGTGGGCGTCCCTGGCTCGGCCTCTCGGGAAACCCGCTCTCGGCGCAGGTTGGCTTCGACCTCTTTGGTCGCGCGGCGATCGGTGCGCTGGACGGCTCGGGGTCGACCTCACGCACCGGCAAGGTCCGGTTGATGGAGGATGTCCGTCGCCGCGCGACCGATGCACCGCGCTACCTGCGCGCGAGGATCACTTGGGAGGACGGCGAGCTGCGCGCTCGGGTGCATGTCTACCAGGCCTCCGGCGGACTGCGGTCGATGGCGCAGACGAACGGGTACGTGATCCAGCCGGAGGGCGTTACGAACCTCGCGGCGGGATCCTTGCTCGACGCGCTCCTGGTGCTGCCGCTGTGGGGGTAGGCGCCGGACAGGGGGAGGCAGCCCGGTGAAGGACCATCCGATGCCGCTCTCGGAGCACCTGCGCGAACTTCGGAACCGGCTCATCGTCTACATGGTGTTCCTGCTGCCGGTCAGCGTCTACGCGTTCTTCCAGGCGAAGCAGCTCGTAGACATCCTGCTCCTGCCGACCAACGGCCGCCTGGCGCGACTGGTCGTTCTGAGCCCCGGAGAAGCGTTCTACGGCTACATCGAGATGGCGCTGGCCGCCGGGTTCATCGTCACCTCGCCGGTGCTGCTGTACCAGATCGCGGCTTTCATCTCCCCCGCGCTGGAGCCCAAGGAACGCAGGCGTCTGTTCGGCTTTGTGCCGGTCGTCCTCGTACTGTTCCTCCTGGGGATCGCGTTCGCGTACTTCGCTTTCCTGCCGGTCGTGCTGCACTTTCTACTGGGCTTCGCGACAGGGCCGTTCGACCCGCTGATCTCGCTTGGGAAGTACATCGGCTTCGTCGTCAACCTCACGATCCCATTCGGGCTCGTCTTCGAGTTGCCCGTCGCGGCGTACGCCCTCGCACTCATTGGGGTTCTCCACCCGAGCTTCCTGCGCCGACAGCGCCGCGTGGCCATCTTCGCGATCTTCGTCATCGCGGGTGCGATCACGCCGCCGGACGCCTTCTCGATGCTCCTGATGGTCGTCCCGATGCTCGTGCTCTACGAGGTGTCGATCCTCGTGGCCGACTTCGCGGTGCGGCGCCGCAGGCCTATGGTATAATTCGCCCGGGAACAGATGGCCTGCTGGTGCAGCCCCTGGACTTCAAATCCAGCCGGCGGGCCTCACGGTCCGCGG
>JAJYSZ010000208.1 GCA_021793315.1 Bacillota bacterium
TCGCCATCTGCTCTTCAGGTGGGCCGGCCAGCACAATTCCTCACCGGTCATCCCCAACCAGAAACTTGTCATTGACGGTACTCTGGCCACTCGTGCCGACATTGGGCCTGAGAAGCGGCGCCTCCGTGAGGGCGAAATAGTGGAGGTTGGTGATCGGCTCTTTCATATTGGCGATGCCTCTGCGATGTTCACCACACCCCACCTTGCCCTGCCATTTGAATTTGACGGGAGGCAGGTAGCGCCGCCCCCGAACCGGCAGTGGCAAACGACTCAGGATGGTATGCGGAGTCTAGCTAATGCTGGTCGACTGTTGCTCGTAGGCAATAGTCTGAGATACGTACGCTATCTTGACGATTTTCCCGTGAACCCCCTCAATTCGCTGTGGACCGACACCGGTATTAGCGGCTTCTCGGATCCAAAGGTTTACGTTGTCCAAACAAACGCTAAAGTCGTGCAACGGTGCATGTTGATGACGACTGACCCCGGCGATTTGGTGCTCGACCCTACCTGCGGTAGTGGTACGACCGCTTACGTCGCTGAGCAGTGGGGTCGGCGCTGGATCACGATGGACGTGAGCCGTGTTCCTCTCGCGCTTGCGCGCCAGCGGCTCTTGACCGCCACCTTCCCATGGTACGAGCTAAGGGACCCGCGTCGCGGTCCTGAAGGAGGCTTCGTTTATCGGCGCAAGCAGGACAGTCGTGGGCGTGAGATCGGTGGGTTGGTACCGCACGTGACGCTGAAGAACATCGCCCAGGGGGAGGAGCCCGAGGCGGAGACCCTGGTCGATCGTCCGGAGAGCGACGCTTCCATCGTGCGAGTGACTGGCGCGTTCACAGTCGAGGCGGTCATCCCTGCCGCTGTCTCAGCCGAGGAGGCGTTGGCCGGCGCCGGCAGTGAAGCCGAAGCTCCCTACGACGTGAGCGACGTTGACGGCCAGGCTCGGTTGCTCGAAGCCCTGCGCCACTCTCCGGTCCGATTGCCGCAGGGTGAGACGTTGAGCTTCCGCCGCGTGCGGTCCCCAGCCAGGGCGTTGGCGCTACACGCCGAAGCGGAACTTGGCCCGGAAGACAACCCACAACTCGTCGCCTTCGCTTTCGGCCCTAGCCACGCGCCGGTGACGCAGGATCAGGTGATGCAGGCAGCCCGCGAGGCCTATGCCCGATCCTATGCCGCGCTGTACGTCGTCGGCTTCGCCATCGAGGATGCAGCCAGCAGGCTCATTCACGAATCGCAGTCGATCCTGCCCCTGTCCGTGCGCTACGTCTCTGCGTCGCTAGATTTGCAGATGGGCGATCTGCTCAGGGACAACCGCGCCAGCCAGGTCTTCGCCGCCATCGGCTCACCCGAGATCCGTCTCGTGCGCCTGAAGGGGGGGCGTGACGGCGATGCTCTCTACCAGGTAGAACTGCTCGGCTTAGACGTATTCGACCCTACAGCCTTGGACAGCGACAAGGCATGCGACCACCGATCAGGGGAAGACGTGCCCTGCTGGATGCTGGACACCGACTACGATCAGTTGACTTTCCGCGCCTCGCAGGTGTTCTTCCCCCGCACCGAGGCCTGGAACAAGCTGCAGCGCGCGCTGCGCAGTACTTACGAGGACGAACTGTGGAAGCACTTGGCGGGCGCCGCCAGCCGCCCCTTCCCCGTCGGCGAGCGCCGCCGCATCGCCGTCAAGGTGATCGACGATCGAGGCAACGAACTCCTCCTCAGTCGTGACCTGTCGGAAGCGGAGATAGAGCCATGAGCCACCTGCACGAAGTCGAGCAGCCAATCATCTGCGACGCCTATCAGGAGCCAACCGAGTACTGGCAGATCACACCGGGCGAGAGGCCGCAGCGACTACCCGGCCGCCGCGAGGCCTGCTACTACTACCGGCCGCCTGGCACACAGGCGGGTGACGCGGGCGACGACTTCGGGACCGCCGTTCCGCTGGAGTTGGCTAATCGCATCCGCGGTGCTGTGCGCGACTGGCGGGTCGGTTATCACGGCTGCGGCCGCGTGACGCAAGACCTCCTTGCTTATTGGAACAGGGACGACCGCGAGAGACCGCTCTTCTTCTGCCAGCGCGAGGCTGCCGAGTCGGTCATCTTCCTGGTGGAGGCACGACGCGATCTGCTTCAGGGCATCGGCGTCCCGTCTGATGAGCCAGGGCCTGAAGGCGCCGCCTCCGGTCACCGGGCCTTCCGCCGCTACGCCAGCAAGATGGCGACCGGCACGGGCAAGACAACGGTTATGGCGATGCTGATCGCGTGGAGCATCATGAACAAGATGGCCGACCGTAACGACGAACGCTTCTCGGACACGGTGCTCGTCGTCTGCCCGAATGTGACCATCCGCGAGCAGCTTTCGCGCCAGCTCGATCCCAACCGGGGCGAGGCAAGCCTCTACCGCACCCGAGACCTCGTGCCGCCCGAGATGATGGACCAACTCCGCCGTGGTCGGGTGCTCGTGACCAACTGGCACGTCTTCAACCCGCAGGACATGAACCGGGTCGGTAGCGATGGTGCCCGGGTGGTCAAGCGCGGCGAGGAGTCCGACGCGGCATTGATCCGCCGCGTACTGGGCGAGGCAGCGGGCAAGCGTAATCTGCTGGTCATCAATGATGAGGCGCACCATGCCTACCGCCGGGGAACAACGGCGGCTGACGCGAGCGACCGCAACGGCACTGGAGACGACGAAGACCA
>JAJYSZ010000082.1 GCA_021793315.1 Bacillota bacterium
TTCCGATCTGGTGCGCGCGGGCATCCTGCCCGAGGAGCCGTCGCGCCTTTGGAGCCGCTTTGTCTTGCAGGTGCAGGAGGCGGTCGCGCCCTACGGACTGGCGTTCACGCCCGGCAGGGAGGCGCCTCGCGGCCGCGCGGGTGAACACACGCGGGAGCTGCGGGAGCTTCTTGCGACGATGGGCGAGGTCTGGCGCAGCGATCCAAAGGCCGTCTGGTGAGGGGGGCACGGAGATGATGACCGAGGCAGAGGTGAGAGCCGCACTGCAGGCGGTGCACGATCCCGAAATCCCTGTGCTCAGCATCGTCGATCTTGGCGTCCTCGAAGCCATCAGGATTTCTGGCGAGAAGGTGGAGGTCGACCTGCTGCCGACCTTCAGCGGCTGTCCGGCGCTCGGCTTCATGGCCGAGGCGGTGCGCAGCCGGGTGGCGGCGTTGCCCGGTGTCGGCGAGGTGGAGGTCTCGTTCCGCCTGGATCCTGCCTGGAATACGTCGCGCATCAGCGAGCGAGGGAAGCTGGCCCTGCAGAGCTTCGGCATCGCGCCGCCGGGCGAGGCGCCCGCCTGCCCCTACTGCGGGTCGCATGCGACCCGCATGGCGTCGCCGTTCGGACCGACGCGCTGCCGGTCCGTCTACTACTGCGATACCTGCCGCAACCCGTTCGAGCAGATGAAGGCGCTCTGATGTGAGGAGACTCCCGCCCGGCAGCCGGGAGGAAATGCTGTTCCAGGTCGAGGAGGGCATGCTGGCCCGGTTCGGCGACCGCGAGATCCACCGGCTGCTGTCGACGTGGGCTCTCGTCTACCATTTGGAGTGGACCGCGAGGCGCCTGCTCGAAACGTGCCTCGACGACGGCGAGGAAGGCCTCGGAGCAGGCGTAGACGTGCGGCATCTCGGCCCGGCGCCCCTGGGGGCGCGGGTGCTGGCCAGGGCCGAGCTCGTGCGCCAGGAGCCGGGCCGCTTCGTCTGCCGGGTACAGGCGATCTGCGAGGGACGGCCGCTGGCCCGGGGAACGGTATATCAGGCCGTGCTGGCACGGGATCGGCTTTCGGAGATACTCCCGGCAGGTTCGCACCGATCGGGCAGCGAAGACTGAAACCGGCCCATTGGCCGGCCTCTTTGTCGCAGCGACTGGGAGGGAGTCTCGTGGAGATCAGCGGCACGGCGAGCGTCAAGGCGCAGCCCGAGGCCGTGGGCAGGGTGCTCTCGGATCCGGCGATGCTGCAGCGCAGCCTGCCGGGTTGCCGCCTGCTAGAGCCCGAAGCGGACGGGTATCGCATCGAGATTTCGATCGGCGTGGCGGCGGTACGCGGCACCTACCAGGGAGCCATCCGCATCCTGCGGCATGAGCCAGGCAAGCAGTTCGACTTCGAAATCGCCCTCGAGGCGCCGCGGGGATTCGTCGAGGCGACGGTACAGACGGCCTTCAGCCCGTCCGCCGACGGCACCGCGATGGCCTACACGGCCGAAAGCGAGCTGGGCGGCCCCTTGGCGGCGCTTGGCCAGCGCGTGGCCGCAGGCGTGGCCACGATGCTCGTGCGACAGTTCTGCGAGGGCATCGGGCGCGAGGCCCAAGTGTTTTCAGAAGACTGATCGGGATATCGGGAAAGGGGAGACCTGTTCTTGGCAGGAGCCATCGGGGTTGCCCAGCGCAGGCTTGAGGGCGGCGACAAGGCAAGCGGACGCACCGCCTACGTTGCGGACGTGCGCGTGCCGGGCGCCCTGCACGCCGAGTTCGTGACGAGCCCCTACGCACACGCCCGGGTGACCGCGGTCGACAGCACCGCGGCCCAGGCGATGCCGGGCGTGATCGGTGTCTTCACTGCGGACGACATCGGCAGCTTGGGCCTTCTGGCGCAGGGCGAGGCGTTCTACGCCGGCCAGCCGGTGGCCGTGGTGGTCGCGGCAGATCGGCGGGAGGCCGTCGATGCCGTGCAGGCGGTGCGGGTGCGCTACGAAAGGCTGCCGGCCATCATCGACCCGCGCCTCGCGCTGCGCGCGGACGCCGAGAGCGTGCTGCCGGCCGCGCTCAGATCCCAGCGTGCGGATGCCGGTGCCCACGGAGCGGACGCCGCCCAACATGCCAGCTCGGCCAGGGTGAACGTTTGCGGCGAGTCGCACTTTGTCCGTGGCAACCTCGACGAGGGCATGCGCCTCGCGGATGTGGTCGTCGAGCAGCGCTACAGGATCCCTGCGCTCTATCAAGGCTACCTCGAGCCGCACGCATCGGTCGCCGTGCCGGAGAGCGACGGCATCACCATCTACACGACGACGCAGGGGCAGTTCGCCGTGCGCGAAGAGGTCTGCTCGATGCTCGGCCTGCCGGAGCATCGCGTGCGTGTCGTCGCCATGACGGTGGGCGGCGGCTTCGGCGCAAAGTTCGTCAAGCTCGAGCCTCTGGTGGCAGCGCTGGCGCTAAGGACGGGACAGCCGGTGCGCATGCTGCTGAGCCGGAGCACCGACTTCCTGCAAAGCCGTCCCGGGACGTTCGCCGAGGTCAGCGTACGCCTCGGTGCGCGCAGCGACGGAAGCCTCACCGCATTTGCCGCCGACCTGCTGCTGGACGCGGGCGCCCAGGAGGACGGCACCGTCGGCATCGCCGCCATGATGATCGGATCGGCCTACCGCGTGCCGCATCTCAAGGTGGACGGTGTGGAGGTCCTGACGCACAAGACGCCGACCGGCGCCTACCGTGCGCCGGGGGCGCCGCAGGCCTTCTTCGCGCTCGAGTCGGCGATGGATGAGCTGGCGCGCAAGTTGGGTCAGGATCCCTTCGAGCTGCGGCTGCGCTCCGCGGTGCAGAAGGGAGACGCCCGCGCCAATGGCGCACCCTGGCCGCGCATCGGATTCGTCGAGGTGCTGGAGGCCGCGCGCAGCCACCCGTTCTGGCGCGAGCGCAAGACGGGCGAGAACGAGGGCTATGGCGTCGCGGCGGGCGGCTGGCCCAGCGGCACCGAACCCGCGGCGGCCGCCTGCCGGATCAACGGCGACGGCAGCATCACGGTGCAGGTGGGGTCGGTGGACATCACAGGCACGAACACGACATTCGCGCAGATCGCCGCGGAAGTCTTTGGCGTCGGCGTGGACGCCGTCGCCGTCAAGGCCGGCGACACCGATAGCGCGCCATACTCCGGCTCGAGCGGCGGCAGCAAGATCACCTTCACGGTGGGTAGCGCCGTACTCCAGGCCGCCGAGGATGCGCGCCAGCAGGTGCTCGACATGGCTGCGCAGGAGCTCGAGGCGGCCGCATCCGACCTCGACATGGCCCAAGGCCGCGTCTTTGTCCGCGGCGCACCCAGCAGGAGCGTCAACGTGGCCGACCTCGCGCGGCGCACCACGGCCTACGGTGGCACGTCGGCGCCGCTCGTCGGACGCGGGCGCATCGCGATCAAGCACGGTGCACCAGGATTTGCGGTCCATGTGGCGCGGGTGCGGGTCGACCGCCGCACGGGCGAGGTGCAGCCGATCGGCTACCTTGCCGTGCAGGACGTGGGTCGCACCCTGAACCCGATGGCGGTCGAGGGGCAGATCCGCGGCGGGGTCGCCCAGGCGATCGGGCGGGCCCTGGGCGAGGAAATGCGCTGGGGCGACTCGGGTCAGCTCCTGACTTCGAGCTTCCTCGACTACGCCTTGCCGCGCGCGAGCGACGTGCCGCCGATCGAGGTGGCGCTGGTCGAGGTGGCGTCCGAGCAGGGCCCCTTCGGCGCCAAGGGCGTCGGCGAGCCGCCGGCGGTGCCGGGGGCCGCCGCGGTCGCGAACGCCGTCGCCGACGCCACAGGGGCGCGGGTGCGGGTACTGCCCCTCAAGCCGGAAACCGTCCTGCGGGCTCTCTCGGGCGAAGAGCAGTGATCGGGGTCGCCTGGCCCGACGGATCGCAGTGGGAGCTTCGCCACCTCTGCCTCGACCTGAACGGCACCCTGGCGCTGGACGGGGTCCTCCTGCCCGGCGTGGCGGAAGCGCTGCGTGATCTCGGCCAGGACCTCGAGATCCACCTCCTGACCGCCGGGACGCACGGCGGTCTCGATGAGGTGGAAAGCAAGCTCGGCCTCCAGGCCGTGCCGATCGGGCGCGGGCCGGAGAAGGAGGCCTATGTGGCGCAGCTTGGCGCCGAGCGCTGCGTTGCCGTCGGCAACGGGCGCAACGATGCCGCCATGCTGCGACGTGCCCGCCTGGGTGTCGCGGTGCTCGGCCCTGAGGGGCTCGCGGCCGATGCGGCGCAGGCGGCCGACATCGTGGTGGCGGACATCCTGACGGGTCTTGCGCTCCTCAGGCACCCGCTGCGCATGGTCGCCACGCTGCGGCCGTAGCGCGAGAGGAGGCCGAACTGCATGGCAACGGAGGAACTCGCCAAAAACGTGGCGTCGGCGGTCGCGAATCGCGGCCTGCATGAGGCGGTCGCGCGATCGGTGGACCGGCACAGCTACGCCGCGCTTGCGGCGCTGACGCCGGACCTGCGCGCCGTCTACAAGTCCAGGGCAAGGGCTGCGCGCCTGAGGTCGGTGCGGGACCTGGCCGCCCTCGCGGAGCAGTTCATCGCCGAGGCGGAGCGGCGGGGCATCATCGTCCACACCGCGGCCGACGCCGCGGAGGCGGTCGGGATCGTCGCGGAGATCGCCAAAGGGCATGGCGCTCGGCGCATCGTCAAGTCCAAGTCCATGGCCACGGAGGAAGTCGAGCTCAACCGCCACTTGGCGGCCGCGGGCATGCAGGTGCTGGAGACGGACCTCGGCGAGTACATCGTGCAGCTGGCGGGTCAGAAGCCGTCGCACATCGTGGCGCCCTGCCTGCACATGACGCGCGATGAAATCGCGGGCCTGTTCAGCCGCGAGGCCGGCCGGCAGATCGCGAAGGACACGCCGTCCTTGACGGCGTTCGCGCGTCAGCGGCTGCGCGAGGAGTTCCGTCAGGCCGACCTCGGCATCTCGGGCGGCAACTTCCTGGTCGCCAGCGAAGGCGCCGTGGTGCTCGTCACGAACGAAGGCAACGGGCGCATGTGCACGACGTTGCCCAAGGTGCACGTCGCACTGGTCGGGGTGGAGAAACTGGTCCGCGACTTCGCGGACATGGCGGACGCCCTGCGCATCCTGCCGGTGGCGGCGACCGGCCAGCTGATCACGAGTTACGTCTCGATCGTGCGCGGGCCCGCGCAATCCGGGCAGGAGGGGCCCCAGGAGGTTCACGTCGTCCTGATGGACTCCGGGCGCAGCGAGATCCTCGGGGGTCCGTACGAGGAGGTCTTGGCCTGCATCCGCTGCGGGGCCTGCCTCGACATCTGCCCTGTCTACCGCCAGACTGGCGGCCACGCCTACGGTTCGGTCTACTCGGGGCCGATCGGCGCCGTGCTGACGCCGCTCCTGCGAGCGGACGCCGAGGCGCAGGCCCTGCCCTTCCTAAGTTCCCTCTGCGGCGCCTGTTCGGACGTCTGTCCGGTTGGCATCCATTTGCATGAGCACCTTGTGGCCCTGCGCGCGCGCGCCGTGGCCCGGGGGATTGCGTTCCCGGCCGAGCGCACGGCTTTTCGCGCCTTGAGACGCGCCTGGACGCCGCCCAGGCGCTACCGCCTGGTGCGGCGGCTGATGCGAGGCGCCCTGCGCGTCGGCGGCGGCGTGCCGCAGCTCAGGGCCTGGACGAGCGGCCGCCGCCTGCCGGCGGTCGCCTCTGGCGGCGTTGCGGACCTGCTGCGGAGCGAAGGGCTGATCCAAGAGAGGCGATAGCGTTGCGCATCAGACTCTTCACGACCTGCCTCGGAGATCTCTTTGCGCAGGAGGCCGTTCTGTCCACGGCGCGGCTCTTGCGTCGGCTGGGGCACGAGATCGAGCTGCCGGAGCAGACCTGCTGCGGACAGCCCGCATACAACAGCGGCTTTCAAGAGGAGGCAAGGCCCTTCGCCGCGGCGTACCTGGAGAAATTTCGGGGCAGCGAGGCGGTCGTGGCACCGTCGGGATCGTGCGTCGCCATGCTGCGCCAGGGTCTTGCGCAGTTCTTCGCTGACGATCCAGAGGCGAGGCGGCTTGCGGAGCATACCTTCGAAGTGAGCCAGTTCCTCCTCGACGTCGAAGGGCTGAGAGCGCCCAAGGGGCATTACGAGGCGCGGGCGATCTACCACGAGTCCTGCCACCTGTCGCACTGGCTGCACCAAGGCGACAGGGCCAAGGAACTTCTCTCCGGGATCGAGGGGCTGCAGCTCCTGAGCTTCCGCGAGCCGCAGCTCTGCTGCGGCTTCGGCGGTACGTTCGCGATCCACTTCCCGGAGCTCTCGGTCGCGATGGCGGACGAGAAGCTCCAGGACCTCGACACACCGGCACCGGATATTCTCGTCGCCAGCGACCAGGGCTGCCTGATGCAGCTGGGGGGTCGCCTCGCCGCCAAGGGCGAGCGGCGGCCGGAGCCGATGCACCTCAGCGTGCTGCTGGATCGCGCGGGGGTGGGCAGGTGAAGCGGGAAGACTTCCTCGCCCGGCTTCGCAGCCGGCCTGCGGGCAGCCACCTGCCGCCGGCCCAGGATGGAGCGGACCTGCCCTCTGCGCCCGCCGACCTGCGCGGCGCCTTCTCGGAGATGGCTGCGCGGGCCGGGTGCCGCGTCGTCGAAGGGGAGTTCGAGCGGCTGCGGGAGTTCTTGCGCAAGGACGTCGGCCAGGGGGTGGTGCTGGCCGGCGCGGAGGATGCGGTGGCTCGCCTCTGCGCCGGACTTTCCGCTGTACCGGCGCAGGAGCCGTTCGCGGCGGATTGGGGCGTGGCGCTGGCAGACGGGGCCGTCGCCCGCACAGGCAGCATGTGCTTCGTGCGCCGCAGGGAGTCCCCGCTGACGGCCACGCTTGTGCCGCCGCGCATTGCCGTCCTCGTGCCCGTATCGCGCATCGTCTGGGACCTTGGCGACTATCTGGCGCACCCGCCGGACGGCGGGTCGCTGGCGGTCGTCAGCGGCCCGAGCCGGTCGGCGGACATCGAGAACGACCTCTCGATCGGTGTGCACGGACCCGGCGACGTGCTGGTGCTGCTCTGGGACGACCCGGACCCAGAAGCCTGAGTGGGGCGGGAGTCCTGGTGGCCGTCAGCCTCCGGCGCGATGGCTGCGGGATGGGCCGAGGCGGCGGTATCCGCGCTCTTGCGCTACGGCGCATAGCCGTTCGTCCGGGTGGACGACGACGGGGTTGCCGACGGCCTCCAGCAGAGGGAGGTCCTCGTAGCCGTCCGCGTAGTAGCTGCAGGCGGGCCAGTCGGCGTCCCTGCGGCCTGCGGCCAGACTTGCCCGGACGCGGCGGAGCTTTTCGGCGCTCCGGCAGACAGGTCCGTCCAGCGTACCGCTGTAGCGCCCCCCCGCGGTTCCCAGGCGGGTTGCGACACAGGCGTCGAAGCCGAGCGACTCGGCCACTGCGTCCGCAAGCAGATCGACCGTGGCGCTGACAAGCCAGATCTCTGTTCCGCGCGCCCGCTCTTCGGCGATGGCATCGCGCATGAGTGGCCGCACGTCCGCGGCCACGGCCTGGGCGGCCTCCCTGGCCAGCGGCAGGAGATCCGCGGGGGCCAGGCCCTTCAGATAGCGTGCGAAGGCGTGGGGCCACCAGCTGCTCAGGGCTGTGCCCGGCGTCAGGCGGGACAGCAGGAGGCGTCCCAGCAGCAGGACGAGGCCGCCCCGGCGCACGCGCTGGCGCCAGAGCGGCTTCAATAGGCGCGCGTAGGCATAGCCGTCGATCAGGGTGCGGTCGAGGTCGAAGAATGCGGCGCGCAGACTGGCTCCTCCTTCAGGAGCCCGTCGCCGAGGCCCCTCAGATCGCTACAGGTAGGCGCGTTCGTACTGCTCGGGCGGTGTTGCCTGCAGGCCGAGCTCCCGTTCTGCGGCGAGAGCCCAGTGCGGGTTGCGCAGGAGGCCGCGGGCGATGCAGACGAGGTCCGCCTGGCCCGCCGAGATGGCGGCGTCGGCGAGCGCCGCATGGTCCATGCATCCGACGGGCATCGCGGGTACGCCGGCCGCCCGCACGGCGGCGGAGAGCGGCAGCCGGAAGCCTGGCGTCTCCTGCTCGTCCGCCTTGGCGTTGCCACCCGTGCTGCAGTCGATCAGGTCGACGCCGCGAGCGTGGAGCTCGCGCGCTACCGCCACCGTGTCCTCGAGCGTGTAGCCGCCAGGCACCCCGATCTCGTGCATCGAGAGTCTGGCCCAGACGGGCTTTTGCTCCGGCAGGACCGAGCGCACATCCTCGGCCACCTCCAGCATCAGCCGCTGGCGCCCCTTCAGGTCGCCGCCATAGCCGTCGGTGCGGTGGTTGCTGAGCGGCGAAAGGAACTGGTGCAGGAGGTAGCCGTGGGCGCCGTGCAGCTCGACGAAGTCAAAGCCGGCGGCGTCGGCGCGGCGGGCGCCCGCGACGTACGCGTCGCGCATGCGGGCGATCCCGGCCGTGTCGAGCGCCTCGGGCACGCGGTAGTGATCCGAGAAGGCGATGGCTGAAGGTCCGATGGCGTCGAACACCGGGTCGGCCTTGCGGCCGGCGTGTCCGAGCTGGATGCCGATCCGCGCGCCATACGCGTGGACGAACTCTACGAGCCGGCGCAGGCCCGGCACGTGCGCATCGTCCCAGATGCCCACGTCGCCGGGGCTCAGGCGGCCCTCTGGCGAGACCTGCGTCATCTCGACGATGATGGCGCCCACGCCGCCGACGGCGCGGGCACCGTAGTGGACCAGATGCCAGTCGGTGATGGTGCCGTCCTCCCTGGCGGAGTACTGGCACATCGGGGACATGACAATGCGATTGCGCAAGGTGAGGCCGCGCTGCGTGAAGGTGTCGAACAGGTGCATTTGGCGGATTCCTCCCACGCGCGTCAGCATACCCCCCGCACATGGGCAAGTAAAGTTCTAGCCGCCCAGAGCCCGCGCGATCTCGGCGAACAGGGGAGCGCCGCGCCCCGTGACGGGGTCCCAGCCAGGGCCGCAGCCGTAGCCCTTGACGCCGGCGTAGCTGTTGTCGCCCGTGAGAATGTCGCGGAAGGCGTCCATCGGCAGGCTGTAGATCGTGGGCCAGAGGGTGCCCCCGCCCAAAGCCTCGCGCAGGCGCAGGCTGGCTCCGGCAGCCACGGGCGCGGCGACCGAGGTGCCGCCCACGACCGTGATCTCGGCGCCGAACACCACCTGGTAGCCTGTCAGGGGGTCTGCGTCGAGGGCGATGTCGGGGACGCCGCGAGCGGCCTCTCCCGCGGGCAGGAAGGGCAACTGGGCGGCGGCAGCGGGGAAGACGGTACTGAAGCCGCCCCCGCTCGCGCCGTTTTGGTCGGTGTCGGTCCAGCCCATCTCCTCAAGACCCGAGGCCCCAAGGACGAGGTGCGTGCCACCGACGGCGATCGCGTGCGGGCAGCAGGCCGGGTAGTCCACCTGCCTGCCGATGGGGGACGATGTCCCGGCGACGCCCGCCGCGCCCTGATCGCCGGATGCGATGAAGGTATCCGCCCCTATGGCCAGCAGGCGCTGCACGAGAAGATCGGTCGCTTTGAGCACGGCCGGCGGCAGGAACAGCTCACCGTCGCCGTAGCTCACGGAGACGACATCCGGTTTCAGCGACAGGGCCTTGCGCAGGGCGTCGATGACGTGGACCGCGAACGAGGCGTTCGTGGAGCCCGTGGGGGACTCGATGAAGTAGACTTTGCCGCCCTGGGCGGCGGCCCAGAGCCACTCCAGGTCAAGCGTGGCCTCAAGGTCCTGCGGCTGGTTGCCAGCGTCGAGCGGTCCCCTGTCCACCCGCAGCACGGTGGGCAGCAGACGCGGTAGGCCCATCTCGTGGCAGAAGAGGTCGACGTCCGCCTGGCGGAAGCCGGAAGAGAACTCGAGCAGCACGGCCTTGCTGCCGGCAGCGGCGGGAGGCAGCCCGTCGTAGGCGTAGGCCTGGGCGATATCCTGCGGGCGGTAACCGGGAAACGCGGAGAGCTCCTGATGGGGGTGACGCCGCGCCGCCCGCCGGGGCTGTTCCCAGCCAAGACCGACGACGGCGGCCACCTCCCCCGCGAGGGCGCGCGGCAGGCTGGGCTCCCGGGCCGGCCAAAGGCCGCCTCCGCCGTCCTGCAGCAAGGGGACGTCGAACGCCGTCCTGACCGAAGCCACGCTCCCGCCCGTCTCGAGCACGCCGGCGTCGGCGTCGAGAACGGGCGTGCGCAGACCGGTTTCGGCGCAATGCCTGAGCAGCGCCGCGACAGTGCCCCCGGGCAACTCCTGACCGCTATGGTTCAGTACGATGTCCAATTCGATCTGCCGGTCGGCCGGTGCCTCGGTGAGATGGGGCAGGGGACGCGGCGGCAGATGGCCGGGGATCGGTGCTCGGAGCATAGATCCACATCCTTTCGCATGTCGGGTTTCCTAGCTCTGGTCGCAGCCTATGCCGCAAGTTTGCGGGCCTGTTCTTTGCAGGATGATGTGCAAAGGTCCTAGATGCAATATGGTGGAAAGAGGATGTCTGGCGATCAGGGAGAAACAATCTGGCGCGAAGGAAGGTGAGAGGCGGGATGGGCTGCGCTCCAGGATAGCTGCGGCTCTTTGACGTGCGCCCGGCCAGGTTCGCGCCGGGAAGGTGCCGACGGCTGGTCGACGCCGACACGTCGGCAGGTCTCCATCAGCGTCACAGATGAAGGGGGTCTCCACTTGAGTGAGGAGCATACCGGCGTCAGCGAAGCCGAAATCGCAGTCCACTGGGGAGAAGAGTCCTACTTCCATCCGCCGCTCCCGTTCGTGGCGCAGGCGAACCTCACCGACCCGAACATCCGGGAGCGTTACAGTCTCGACAACTTCCCGGGATACTTCAAGGAGTTTGCCGATCTTCTTACTTGGGACCAGTACTGGGAGAAGACGCTCGACACCTCGAATGCCCCGTTCTACCGCTGGTTCGTCGGCGGCAAGCTGAACGCCAGCTACAATTGCCTCGATCGCCACCTTGCCAAGTACAGCAACAAGACCGCCATACATTTCGTACCCGAGCCGGAAAATGAGCGGATCGACCACGTCACCTACCGGGAACTTTGGGTGCGCGTCAACGAGTTCGCCGCCCTCCTGCGCGATTTCGCCGGGGTGAAACGCGGCGACCGGGTCACGATCCACATGCCGATGACGCCTGAACTCCCCATCGCGATGCTGGCCTGTGCCAGGCTCGGCGCGATCCACTCGGTGGTGTTTGCCGGCTTCAGCGGCAAGGCCTGCGCCGAGCGCATCGTCGACTCGGAGAGCGACGTGCTGGTCACGATGGACTCCTACTACCGCAACGGCGCACTCCTTGACCACAAGGAGAAGGCCGATATCGCCTTCCAGGACGCGAGGTCGATGGGCCACACGCTGCAGAAGATCCTGGTCTGGCAGCGCTATCCCGGCCGTTACTCGTCGCCGACGCCGATGGTGGATGGGCGCGACTACATCGTGCAGGACCTCCTGACGCAGTACCGCGGCCAGCGGGTGGCACCGGAGTCCATGAACGCCGAGGACCCGCTCTTCCTGATGTACACGAGCGGTTCGACGGGACGGCCGAAGGGAGCCCAGCACGGCACCGGCGGATATCTGTCCTATGCGGCGTGGACGTCGAAGATGATCCAGGACATCCATCCCGAGGACGTCTACTGGTGTATGGCCGACATTGGCTGGATCACGGGTCACTCCTACATCGTCTACGGTCCGCTCGCGCTCGCCGCATCCACGGTGATCTACGAGGGCACCCCGACCTACCCGGACGCCGGTCGGCCGTGGCGGGTGGCCGAGGAGCTCGGGGTCAACATCTTCCACACCTCTCCCACGTCGATCCGCGCCCTGCGCAAGGCGGGCGGCGGCGAACCCGAGAAGTACGACTTCCACTTCAAGCACATGACGACCGTCGGTGAGCCGATCGAGCCGGACGTCTGGAAGTGGTACTACGAGAACGTGGGCAAGGGCCAGGCCGCCATCGTCGACACCTGGTGGCAGACCGAGACCGGCGGATTCCTCTGCACGACGGTGCCTGCCCTCGACCCGATGAAGCCGGGCAGCGCCGGACCGGCCCTGCCAGGCATCCACCCGATCATCTACGACGAGGAAGGCAACGAGATCCCAGCCGGGTCCAACAAGGCCGGCAACATCTGCATCCAGCATCCCTGGCCGGGCATCTTCCAGACGATCTGGAAGGACCCTGAGAGGTTCGTGCGCACTTACTTCGCAAAGTACAACAAGAACCCCAAGAGCACAGACTGGCGCGATTGGCCGTACATGGCGGGTGACGGCGCGATGCAGGCCCCGGACGGCTACTATCGGATCCTCGGCCGCATCGACGACGTGATCAACGTCGCCGGCCACCGGCTGGGCACCAAGGAGCTCGAGTCGGCGGCCCTGACGGTGCCAGAGGTTGCCGAGGCCGCGGTGGTCGCGGCGAAGGACCAGATCAAGGGCATCATGCCGGAGATCTACGTTTCGCTGCGGCCTGGCATCGCGGCGACCGAGGAACTGCGCAAGCGCGTCTCGGAGGCGATCGCCAAGGAGATCGGCCCGATCGCGAGGCCGCGCGCCGTCTACATCGTGCCGGACCTGCCGAAGACACGCAGCGGCAAGATCATGCGCCGCATCCTGGCGGCCATCTCGAACAACACGGGTGACGTCGGCGACGTCACGACGCTGTCGAACCCGGAGACGGTGGACATCATCCGCACGATGCACAGCTGAGGCGGCGAGGGCGGTCCTGGCGCAAGCCGGGGCCGCCATTTTGCTATGCTCGTCCGGCAAGAGGCGGTAAACTTGTGCCGTGTCGCCTTGGCAACCCGGCGGAGTTGCCGGGCGTTCTACGATACAGGCAGAAATGGCTGGCGGAGGTGCGATTCTTGCGCAAGGGGTGGATCGGCGCTCTGGCGGCCATGGTGTTGCTTGCCGGTTGCGGCGCGTCTCAGCAGGTCTCGGGTCCGAAGTCCCATCCGGTGACGAAAGCGAAGCCAGCTACGGCGACCGCCAAGTCGGCCAACACCCTCTACTCGGCGTTCGCGGTGACCATCGACAACCAGCCGGCCGCGTGGCCGCAGTCTGGACTCAGCCAGGCGGATCTTGTGTTCGAGTTCCCGGCGGAGGGCGGCATCACCCGGTATCTGGCCGTCTTCTGGCACAAGAGCGCGGCCAAGATCGGTCCCGTCCGCTCGACCCGCATCTACTTCGACAACGTGGCGGCCGCCTACGGCTGGCCGCTGGCGCATGCCGGCGGCAACGTCGACGCCCTGAAGGCGATCGGCCCCCTGGGCATCAAGAACCTGGACCAGATCTACGGCTCGGGCCAGTGGTTCTGGCGCTCGACCGACCGCCAGATGCCGCACAACCTCTACACCTCGACGAACCTGATCGAGCAGGGCATCCAGAAGGACGGCTACACGCCGGCGGGCATCCCGGCGCTGGCTGAGGGCAAGCTGACCGGCACGAAGACCACGAGTAGCCTGATCGTCTACGCGAACCTGCCCAACGTCTGGGTCTACGAAGTGGGCTGGGTCTGGCAAGATGGTCTCTACCAGCGTCAGATCGACGGCAACAACGTCGCGACCCAGGCCGGGAACGACGTGACGGCCAAGAACGTGGTCATCATCACGGTGCCTGAGTTCTCCGACCCCGATCCCTATACCCCGGGGGCGGTCAACTTCAACCTTGCGGGCGGCGGCAAGGGCTACGTCATGTCGGGCGGCGTGCGCCAGGACATCACCTGGACCTTCGGCCAAGGCGGATTCCGCTACGCGCTCGCGAACGGCAAGCCCGTGCCGTTCGCATCGGGCCAGACCTGGGTGGAGGTGGTGCCCACCGGCACCCAGGTGACGTTCCAGCCGACGGCCTGATGGCGATCCGGGTCGGCACCTGCGCCTTCACCGACCATGAAGGCTTCTACCCGCCTACCCTGCCGCAGGGGGAGCGCCTGACCTACTACGCACGCCGCTTCGACCTCGTCGAGGTGGACTCGACGTTCTACGGCCTGCCGCGGGCGTCGACCCTGGAGCGCTGGGTCGAGGCGACGCCGCCTGACTTCACGATGGACATCAAGGCGGAGCGGCGCATGACGGGTCATGTGCGCGGCATCGCCGCGGTGGAACAGCTTGCGGCGTGCCGGGAGTTTAAGGAGCGGTTCGACGCCTTCTCGCGCAGCGGGCGCATGGGCGCCGTGCTGCTGCAGTTCCCACCCTGGTTTCGCCTCGGCGAGGAGGCGATGCGGAGTGTGCGCGCCTTGCGCGAG
>JAJYSZ010000209.1 GCA_021793315.1 Bacillota bacterium
GGCAAGGTGCGCCACGAGGCCACCTACCACACGCCGCACATCGCCCACGCCTCGATCCTGCCGAGCGCCGCCGCGGCGGACGTGCGCAAGGACGGGGCGGATCTCTTCGTCGCAACGCAGCGGCCCTTCGGGCTGCGCGACGAGGCGGCCGCCATCCTCTCGCTGGATCCCAAGGACGTCCACGTCCACCCGCAGCACATGAGCGGCATGTACGGCGGCGGCGGTTGGGGCGGCGCCGCGCTCGACGCCATCCGCCTTTCCAAGGCCGCCGGGCGGCCGGTGCTGGTGGAGTGGACCAGGGCCGAGGAGTTCCAGCGCTCCGCGCAGCGTCCCTGGCTCGACGCGAAGATCGAAGGCGCCGTAGGCCCGGACGGGCGCATCGTCGGCTACAGGTCTCAGGTGCGCACGAACCCCCACATCTACGCGAGCGGTCGCGTGCCGCCAGAGGTGGCCGGCATGACCTCCGGCCGCAACGCGGTGCCCCCTTACGACCTCGGCCAGATGGACGTCGCGCTGAAGGTGGAGCTCGCCCAGGTCCAGACGTCGGCCTTCCGCTCGCTGGCCGCGGCGCCGAACGTCTTCGCAAGCGAGTCCTTCCTTGACGAGCTCGCCATCCTGGCCGGCGTGGACCCGCTCGAGCTTCGCCTCAGGCACGCCACCGACGCGCGTCTTCGGCGCGTGCTCGAGACGGTCGGGGAGATGTCGAACTGGCCGGATCGCCCGAAGGGCGACGGTCACGGCCTCGGCCTTGCGGCTACCATCTACCACGGCACCTACTGCGCCGAGGTGGCGGAAGTGTTCGTCTCCCAGAGCGGCAAGGTGCGGCTCGGCAGGGTCTTCGCCGCCGTGGACCCCGGGCGCCTCGTGCACCCGGATGGCGCCAGGAGCCAGATCGAGGGCGGCATCGTGCAGGCGATGAGCTGGACGCTCTTCGAAGAGACCAAGGTCTCGGACGGCCGCATCACGACGCGCGGCTGGCGGGACTACCCCATCGCCACCTTCCGCGACGCGCCGCAGGACATCGAGGTGCGGTTCGTGGGCGACATGGACACCCCCTCGACGGGCATCGGCGAGCCGGGTTCCGTGCCGATCGCGGCGGCGATCGCGAACGCGGTCTGCGCCGCGACGGGCGCCAGGGTACGGGAGCTGCCGCTTAGGCCTGGCCGCGTCCAGAAGGCGATGGCCAAAGTCTGAATCGGCAGCGCATGTAGCTAGCGGCCATGGATCCACGCAGGCCCAAAGACTCCCGGGGGCGGCCGAACGGCCTCCGGGAGTCTCTTTTGCTCCCCCCTGGGCCTGCCCAGGGGGGAGCACCGTTATGGAGGGAATCAATGGTTAGGGGCGAGCTAACGTAACCATAGACTGCAAGCTGGGCGATCTGGCGCTTGACCATCTCCGCGGCCCAATGAAATACTCGGCCCCGACATGGCCCGCTTGGCCAGACGTCTTCAGGTCCTCGGTCGCGTCGCATGACCGGTACGCTGAATCGTGGTCCGGGTGCAACGTGAGCAGAACGCGTCCAGTCATCGTCGCGCCGCGCCACCGCCCTGAACTTAGCTGTCACGCGAATCGTGTAGAGGGCTCCCCCTTTGGTTCCCTGTCTTGACAGCAAACGTTCCCATCGCAACCCGCGATCAGCGAATACCTGTTCCCATGTCATGGCGTGCAGCTTCGTGAGGGTGGTAAAGAGTTCGTTGCGCTCTTGCCGTTCCAAACGAAACCACGGACCAAGGGATTCAGGGTTGTTGAGGTTCAGACGGAGTCTGGTCATTATTCAGGCGGTCCTCAAGGTGTTTCAGGTTGCTTTCCTCCGGCGGGTGCGTATCCGCCCATGCAAGAGCTCGGTCCAGACTCTGCCTCACACTGGGCTCATGGAGCCAACGCTCGCTTCGTGGAATGAAATCGCCAAGCTTCACCACCCAAACGCCCGGTTCGATCTCCTCGATGGCAACAGCCTGCCCTGCGTAGCCCGTACCGAGGGTGATTTGGCCGTCAGCACTCACAGTCCTGATCTGCAACAGGCGCCCCCCCCGCGGCACAACCACGAATCCAGGATTCCACGTTCGTTATCTATCACGGCTGCCATGAGCAGCGCGAGGTTGAACAGAACGGGTTGTCTTTGCGCGCTTTGCAACCAGGCCGTTCGGGCTGCCTCAATGACCTGGGCGGAGCTGACTCGCGAGCCGCATCGTCGGATAGAGGCCGCGCTCCTCCGGCATGCAGCCGAAGTGATGCCGCACGGAAAAGCTGAGGGGGCACCCGCCCAGCGCACCTCGCCCATGCCCTGGCCGAGCGTCCCCATCACGAGTCGTCTTGCCGGCGCCACGGCTGCCGATGAAGCCGAAGACCTCCCCCTTCCGCACGTCGAAGCTGAGCTCCCTCAGGGCCCAGGTGTCGCCGAAGCGCTTCTCGAGGCCCAGGATCTCGAGCAACCTCGCCACCGCTCCTTCCAACCGGCCTCCGGGCCGGATGCCGGGGTCCCTGCCCGACCGATGGGAGCGGTTCACCTTCCTTCGCGCGGCCACCTGCCGCCACGTGTCATCAGTAGTCCGCTTCGTGCGGCTCGAGATATGTCTCGC
>JAJYSZ010000210.1 GCA_021793315.1 Bacillota bacterium
CTTCGACATGGACTGCACCTCGCCGTGGCGCAAAAAGCGCACCCACTGCACGAGCAGCACCTCGAAGCTCTTCGGGTCGTGTCCGAGCGCCTCCATCGCGGCGCGCATGCGCGCGACGTAGCCGTGGTGGTCCGGACCCAGCAGGTCGATGGCTCGCTCGTAGCCGCGGCTGTACTTGGACTCGTGGTAGCCGATGTCCGGCGCGAAGTAGGTGAACTCCCCGTCAGACTTCCTTAGCACCCGGTCCTTGTCGTCGCCGAAGTCGGTCGTCTTGAGCCAGAGCGCCCCCTCGGCCTCGTAGGTGTGGCCGTGGAGCATCCCGACCACCTCTTCCGTGCCGCCGCTGTCGCGGAACGACTTCTCCGAGAAGAAGTTCTCGAAGTGGACGCCGTAGCGCTCGAGGGTGCGCAGGCGCATCTGCTCCATCTGCTTGAGCGCCCACGCCTTGATCATGTCCACCCGGCGCTCCTCGGGCAGGCTCTCGAAGTCCCCGGGCTCCTCGGCCTGGAAGCCCTTCGCGAAGTCCACGACATAGGCGCCATGGTAGCCATCCTCGGGAATCTCGCAGGGCCTGCCCAGGATCTCCTCGCGCCGTGCGAGGATGGACCTTGCGAGCATCTCCACCTGCCGGCCGGCGTCGTTCACGTAGAATTCCGTCAGGACGTCATGGCCCGCCAGGCGCAGGAGGCGGCCCAGGGTGTCCCCGACGGCCGCGGCGCGGGCGGAGACGACGTTCAGGGGGCCGGTCGGGTTCGCCGAGACGAACTCGAGCAGGATGCGCTCGCCGCCATCGCAGTCGGTCGCGAGGAAGGCCCTCGGATCCTGCAGGAGAGCGTCGATCACCCGAGGGTAGAAGGCCCGCGAGAGCCTGAAGTTGAGAAAGCCCGGGCCTGCGATCTCCACACTCGCAAAGTCCGGCGGCAGCTGAAGGTGCCCAAGGATCCGCTCCGCCACCTGGCGCGGCGCGGAGCGAAGCGGCTTTGCCGCCACCAGGGCGATGTTCGCCGCGTAATCGCCCAGCTTCTGCTCCTTCGGCCGCTCGATCGCGAAGGCGGGTGCGGGCGCTGTCCAGCCGGCCTCGGCCGCAGCCTGCCTGTACGCTGCCTCGACCGCGAGCCTCAGCTCCTTAGAGAACATCGCCATCCCTCCCCCTTTGTGCGATCAGGATCTCCCTCAGGCACTTCGCGGCCAGGAGCGCCGTGATGCCGGCGGGATCGCGGCTCGGCAGAACCTCGACGATGTCGACGCCGACGAGACGGCGGCCGCCGAACAGCCGCACGGCCTCGAGCACCTCTCTCGACGTCCAGCCGCCAGGCTCGGGCGTGCCCGTGCCGGGGGCGAAGGCGGGATCGGCGACGTCGATATCGATGGTGAGATAGATAGGAAGGTCCCCGATGCGCGCAAGGGCATCGTGCCCCGCGGCGGGGCCCCACTGCTCGCGCAGGAAGCTGGCCCGGCGAAGCTCCTCCTCGCTGCCCGAGCGGATGCCGAACTGCAGCACACGCTCCGCGCCGAGCAGTTCCTGCGCGTGGTAGACCACAGAAGCATGGCTCAGGCTCTCGCCGAGATATGCGTCGCGCAGGTCCGCGTGGGCGTCGAGCTGCACGAGCGCGAACTCGCCCTGGCGACGCAGGGCCCGCAAGGCTCCCAGGGTCACGAGGTGCTCGCCGCCGAGCAGGAACGGGATCCGCCCCTTCGCCGCGATCTCCTGGACGGCCGCCTCCGTGCGGCGGAGCATGGCCTGAGGATTCCCGAACGAAAGCTCGAGATCGCCAAGGTCCTCAAGATATCCCTCGGGCACCGCTCGGCCCTGGGCCGGGGAGTAGTCTTCAAGGCCGTGCGTCGCGCTGCGGATCGCGAGCGGACCCTCGCGCGAGCCGGGATTGAAGGAGGCGGTGCCATCGAAGGGGACGCCGAGCAGCGCAAAGCGCGGCGACGCGGCCTCCCCCTGTGCCCAGAGCGGGCGGCCTGGCCGGATGACCTCCATCAGTCGACGAGGGCCCTGGCGAAGGGCGGCAGGGCGAACGCGGCCTTGTGCATCTCGGCGGTGTAGTAGCGCGTCTCAAGCCGCTCCGCCCTCGCCTTGTCGACGTCCTGCGGCAGCGGGTGGTCCGCGCCGGCCGTGAAGCTCCACGATCCCGACGGATAGGTGGGCAGCGGCGCCAGGTAGAGCTGGCAGGTCGAGAAGTTCGCCTTGACGCTCTGCGCCACGCGCCGCACCACGTCGCCGTTCACGAACGGCGACTCGGACTGCGCGCAGACGATGCCCCCGGGGCGCAGAGCCTGCTTGCAGGCAGCGTAGAACTCGGGGCTGTAGAGGCCGACGGCGGGGCCGACGGGGTCGGTGGAGTCGATCAGGATGACGTCGAAGGCCGCCTCATGGTTCTTGACGAGCTTGATGCCGTCCTCATGCAGCACCTCGACCCTCGGGTCCGAGAGGCCCGCGGCGACGCTCGGCAGGTAGGTGCGCGCGACGGCCGTCACGCGGGGGTCGATCTCGCAGAGCACGGCGCGCTCCACCTCGGGGTGCTTGACCACCTCGCGGATCGTGCCGCCGTCACCG
>JAJYSZ010000083.1 GCA_021793315.1 Bacillota bacterium
CTGCCGGAATTGGTCGCCCTCGGTGCTCGGATGGTCGGCGGATGCTGCGGCACCGACGCAGCCTACGTCCGCTCGCTGCACGCCGCGCGCCGCGAGCTGTCGGGCGTGGGGGGCGAGGTGGAGCCCGTCGCAGCCCCACCGCGCGTCCCGCTGCAGGTCAGGGCGGAGCAGCCCCAGCGGCCGGAGAGGCCGGAGACCGCCCTTGCAGCCCGCATGGGACGGGACTTCCTCTGCGGCGTCGAGCTCGATCCGCCCAAGGGCAGCACCGTGACCAAGTTCCTCACGGATGCCGAACTCGTGCGTGCGGCGGGCGCAGACTTCGTCAACATCGGCGACAGCCCGATGGCGCGCGTGCGCATGGGCGCCCTTGCGGCGGCACACCTCCTCCAGCGGGAGGTCGGGCTCGAGGCGGTCATGCACATGACCACGCGCGATCGCAGCTTCGCGGCCTTGCAGGCGGATCTCCTGTCGGCCAACGCCCTCGGGGTGCACCACGTCCTGGCGGTTACCGGCGACAGGCCGCGCGAGGGCGGCGTGGGTGTGTTCGAGGCGGACTCCATCGGCCTGCTCGAGGTCATCGACGCCCTCAACCGGGGGCATGATCGCGCCGGCGAATCGATCGGAAGCCCGACGCGCTTCCTCGCCGGCTGCGCCGTGGACCCGGGCGCATCAGACCTGGGGCGCGAGGTGCAGCGCCTCACGGCCAAGATGGACGCCGGTGCGGCGTTCGTCATGACGCAGCCGCTCTACGCCCAGGAACCGCTGCTGAGGCTGCTCGACAGGCTGCACGGACCGCCCGCGGTACCGCTGCTGCTCGGGGTGATGCCTCTCTACAGCTACCGGCATGCCCTCTACCTCCACGCGGAGGTGCCGGGCATCACGATCCCCGAAGCCGTGCGCGAGACGATGCGGCAAGCGGGCGAGCGTGGCCTCGAGAGGGGCCTCGAGCTGGCGCAGGAGCTCGTCCTCCGCCTGCGGGAGCACGTCCAGGGCATCTATGTCGTACCGTCCTTCGGCAAGGTGGCGCCGATCGCCGCTCTCATCGAGCGCCTAAGGCCGAAAGAGGACGCCGTCTCCGGTCCCGTGGCCAACTGAAGCATGGAAAGGTCGTGTCGACAACTTGGCAACTGCACTCAACCTCGGGTTTCCCCGCATCGGCGCCAACCGTGAACTCAAGCGCCAGCTCGAGGCCTACTGGCGCGGCGGTGCGAGCGGCGAGGCCCTGCTCGCGACAGGCCGGGACCTGCGACTCAGGCACTGGCAGGCGCAGGTCAGGGCAGGCATCGCGTCGGTGCCGGTCGGAGACTTCTCGCTTTATGACCACGTCCTCGACACGGCGGCGATGTTTGGCGCCGTCCCGGAGCGCTACCACCGCTACGGCGGGCCGGGCGACCTGCCTGCCTACTTCGCCATGGCACGCGGCGTCGGAGGGGCGAGCGGCATCGCCCCGCTCGAGATGACCAAGTGGTTCGACACGAACTACCACTACATCGTGCCAGAGATCCCGCAGGACACGGTGTTCTCGCTCGCATCGCCGAGGCTCCTCGAGGAGTACCGCGAGGCGCGCGCGGAGGGCATCCCCGCAAGGCCCGTGCTGCTTGGACCATTGAGTCTTTTGCATCTCAGCCGGACACCGTCCGGCGGCCCGGCGCCGCTCAGCCTGCTCAGGCGCCTCCTCCCCGCCTACCAGCAGCTGCTCGCAGCGCTCGCAAAGGAAGGCGCCGATCTCGTACAGCTGGACGAGCCCATTCTCTCGGGCGACCTGCCGCCGGAGGTGGCAGGGGAATTCCCGCCAGCCTATGCCGCCCTGGCCGAGGCGGCCGGGGGCGCCGGCATCCTGCTCGCGAGCTACTTCGAGAGCCTCGGCGAGCAGCTCGCGCTCATCCCCAAGCTGCCCATCAAGGCTCTGCACCTCGACCTCGTCCGGGCGCCGCAGGATCTGGGCGACCTGCTGAGGCTCGGCGTCCCCGAATCGCTCCGGCTCTCGCTCGGGGTGGTGGACGGGCGCAACGTCTGGCGCACGGACCTTCGCAAGGCCTTCGACACCGTCGCGTCCGCCGTGCAGGCGATCGGCGACGAGCGCGTGTACGTCGCGCCCTCCTGCTCCCTGCTGCACGTGCCGATCAGTCTCGCGGGCGAGCGCGACCTGGACCCCGAACTGCGCTCCTGGCTCGCCTTCGCGGAGGAGAAGCTCGCCGAGGTGCATGAGCTGTGCCTGGCCGTGGGCGACCCGGATCGGGCCCAGGCGCTGCGCAGAGGCAGCGATGATCTGCGTCAGGCGCGAGCGTCGTCGCCGCGGCGCGCCCGACCGGAGGTGCAAGCGCGCCTTCAGGCGCTCACAGCGGCCGACGCGCGGCGCGAAAGCCCCTACCCCAAGCGCCAGGTGCGCCAGGCCGAGCGGCTTGGGCTGCCTCTCTTGCCGACGACGACGATCGGGTCGTTCCCCCAGACCGACGAGCTGCGCCGGCTGCGTGCCGAGCACCGGCGCGGCGCCCTGAGCCCCGAGGCCTACGAGGAGGGTGTGCGGGCCGAGATCGCCAAGGTGGTCCGGCTGCAGGAAGAGATCGGCCTCGACGTCCTGGTGCACGGGGAAGCCGAGCGCAACGACATGGTCGAGTACTTCGGCGAGCAGCTGGACGGCTTTGCCGTGACGCACCAGGGCTGGGTGCAGAGCTACGGCAGCCGCTGCGTCAAGCCGCCGATCATCTACGGCGACGTCGCGCGCCCCCAGGCGATGACGGTCGGCTGGCTTTCCTACGCGCAGTCCCTGACCGACCGGCCCGTCAAGGGCATGCTGACGGGACCGGTGACCATCCTCCAGTGGTCGTTCGCGCGCGACGACCAGCCGCGCCGCGAGACGTGCCGCCAGATCGCGCTCGCGTTGCGCGACGAGGTGCAGGACCTCGAGGCGGCAGGACTCAAGGCGATCCAGATCGACGAGCCGGCATTCCGCGAGGGGCTGCCGCTGCGGCAGAGCGAGCGGGAGGACTACCTCCTGTGGGCGGTCGAGTGCTTCCGCCTCGCGACGTCTGGTGTCGGCGACGCAACGCAGATCCACAGCCATATGTGCTACTCGGAGTTCAACGACATCATCGAGGCGATTGCGCAGCTCGATGCCGATGTCATCTCGATCGAGGCATCGCGCTCCGGGATGGCGCTTCTGCAGGCGTTCCAGGCGTTCAGCTACCCGAACGAGATCGGGCCCGGCGTCTACGACATCCACTCGCCGCGGGTGCCAAACGCACCCGAGATGGAGGCGCAGTTGCGCGAGGCCCTGCGCAGCATCCCGGCTGCACAGCTTTGGGTCAACCCGGACTGCGGGCTCAAGACGCGCCGCTTCGAGGAGGTCGAGCCGTCCTTGCGGCACATGGTCGAGGCCGCGCGCCGCCTGCGGGCGGAGATTGCCTGAGCCCAGGTGACGCGACCGCCCCCAGATAGCGGCCTTGGCCGGCCGTGGTCGCGACCGTTCTTGGACGCGGTGACGGCTCCGAGTCCGTGTCCGAGCGCCGGGCGGCACGATGCAAAAAGGCGGGCGGCCCCATAGCCTGCCCGCCTTCCCCCTGGCTCGGTCAGCTCTTGCGCACGGGACAGGTTCTGATGCCGAACAGTCTGTAGAGTGCGCAGAAGCCGGTGGCACCGGTGAGGAGTGCAATCGCGGCCAGGATCCAGAGGACCCAGGCGCCGGCGCCGTGCTGGCCGATGGCCACAATGCCAAGGACGATGGCGAGCACAATGCGGACGACGCGGTCGACGGTTCCCTCGTTGACGGTCATGGCGAGCACCTCCTGTGGCTAGGAGTATGCGGCCCTGCCGTCCCCTCCGTCTGTACGATTTCGTACATGTCGCTGCGCGTCCCACCGCGCCTTGCGAGCGGGACAGGCGGCGGTCGAGTTTCCCAGCCCATGCGCCGCATGGCGATACGTGTCCTACTCCGGCGACCAGCCCTGGCATCGCACGCCAGGGCTGGTTTCTGATGCTAGCGACCGGCGTCAGCCGCGTCGCCCAGCCGCACCGCAATCGGTTGGCCGCGCGTGTAACGCACCAGACCTTGCCGGCGCAGAGCGGCGAGATGCGCGCTGACCTGCTCGCGGGTCGTGAAGATGCGCGACGCGATCTCTTGATGGGTGTAAGCGCCAGCCAGCCTGGCGAAGCCCTCCGCGTCCACGGCGGGCGTCGCTTGGCGCTGCAGGAAGTGCAGCAGCCGCTCACGGACGGGGGAGGTCGAGATCTCCTGCAGCTGCAGCTCGAGGTCTGCGAGACGGTGCGTGAACATCTCGACGAGCTGCCAGAGGCCCTCCCCATCCGCAAAGGCGGCGAGCTCCGGCAGGCCGATGCGCGCCACGCGCGATGGCGCGATGGCCACCGCCTGCTCCTGGCGGGCCCGCACCTCGCAGAAGCAGAGCTCGCCGAACGCCTCTCCGGGTCCGACATCCTTCAGGATGAACTCCTGCCCGCCGTTTCCGACGATGCTCGTGCGCACCCTCCCTTCGAGCAGGAGGTAGAAATGGTCTGTCGCCTCGCCCATGCGGTAGATCTGGCCGCCCTTGGCAACCTTGCGCACCTGCGCCTGCGGCAGGCGCTGCGCGAGGTCGCGCACAAGTGCCGTCAAGGCACCGCACTGCCTGTGCTCGGCGAGGTAAAGGTCCGTCATCAGGCCGATCGCTCCTTCTGAAGGCTTGCATGGAAGTGAATCTGCCACAGGGTTGGCTCGCTGCGCATGCGCCGGGTGCCCTCGTCAGGGCCCGGCAGCAGCAGAGCGACAGCCGCCACCAGTGCCGTGGGGCCCGGAGGGCTCCTGAAGGCGACTGACATACGGCTGTGCAACGAGAGCCCGCACCTGTCCTCGCTGCAGAGTCGGCGGAGGAGGCGAGAGCCCTGGTGTGGTGAAACTTCGAGTTCCTGACAAGGCTCAGCAACATGGGTAAGAGCAGCGCGAGCGTCTAGCTGGACGGCACCGTCTCCATCTCTGAACGTCACTGTTCTCCCGAGAAGCGCTCCCAGGCGGACTGACGGGTCATTCCCAGAGAGGCACCGATCCGGGTCCATGTGATGCCTTGGGCGCGGCCCTTGCGCACGAGTTCTGTGAGGGCACGTTCAGCCTGCGTGCCAACCACGGCAAGTCGTGGCAACTGGGTGAGAAGTTCTTCATCGCTCAACGCGCGTTGCCAAGGAGCGCGGCCAGACGTCGCCAGGTCACTGCCAGCGACGAGCTGGGAGCAGGCTTTGATGCACTCCTCACAGATGTAGACTCCGGGCCCCTGAACGAGTTTCCCTAACTCGCTCTCCGATCTCAGACAAAACGAACACGTTACCTCATCCTGCTGGTGCGGTGCCGTTGTCACGAGAGCACTCCTCCTCCGCATCCCCGTCAGGCATCACCTTACATCAGTCAGGGTTCTCCTGACAAGTGGGCAAGGGCGCGTGCACATTCCCCCCATGCAGGTGGCACGCGGCGGCTGGATCCAAGGACGCCCTAAAGCGTGGCGCCCTACCTGGCACGCCAGGCGATACGCCCTCTGATATCTGAACCCACACTGCGCCCGCATGGCATTTGCCTTACCAAGGAGGTGTCCCGAGAAAGGCTGGTACAGGGTGAGCAGAACCTGGCCTCGCAGATGGCGGCGCAGAGTTACCGCCCCCGCGTCAGCGTCGCCTTCCCCACAAGGAACGAATCTGCCTACATTCGTCCCTTTATTGCGGCCGTCCGCCGCCTGCTTCTGGGCTCGCACATCCGGCCGGAGGTCATCGCGGTGGACGCGAGCGAAACGCCGCTTGCGGCTCGCGGAAGTCCCAGTCGAGGTGCGCGCCGTACGCCCGCGCAGCGCACGCGCGGGGGCCATGCTGCGGGTCCTGCCGGCCTTCCCGCGCTACGCTGCCCGCCGGTGGCGGTGTTGAGGGTCTCATCCGGCGCGGGGCCTTCGAGAGCCCTCCGCTTCCTCGCGGTGGGGCTCATGAACTCCGCCGTGGACCTTCTTGCCTTCCTCGGCCTCCTCGCCTTGTGGCCGCCCGGGCGCAATCCGTTGCTCGCCGCCCTTTACGCAGTGATCGCCTGGGGGGTGGCAAGCGCCTCCGGTTACCTCCTGCACTCCCGCTTCACCTTCCAGACCCGGCTGTCCGTGACCGGCTTCTATTTGGTTACGGGTAGCGCCGTCAGCCTGCAGGCCCTCTGTACCGTGCTCGGGACAGGCAGCGGGATCCCTCATGGCCCGCTCCTCGGCAAGGCCGTCGGGATGGGACTTTCGGGCCTGGTGTCCTACCTTGGCTACCGTGAACTGGCGCACAGGCGATCGCCGCGCCGACAGCGCCCGTCCCAGGTCCCTGCTGCCGCGCCGGAAGAGTCTTGAGACCTCTTTGATACTGCCCGCAATACTGCGGCCGGTGGCGAACCCGGGCTGCCCTGATCAGCCGAAGGGAGCGCAAACGCCGCCGGCACCGTCCATGGTCGAGCGGCAAGCACCGCTGGCGCCGCGAGCACTCCCGACTGCCTGAGCTTGGCGTGATTGAGAGACAGCTGTTGCGGCGGTGCCGGAGCGCGCGCTGCCGATCGACCGGCAGGCCCTCTTGGTTCTCCTGGACAACTTGCAGTCCGCAGACGTGTTTGCGGCGTAGCGCTCTCTTTCGTACCTGCGCTCCACCCTCCGGGCTGCCGAGGATCTTCAGGTCCACGGGGACATCGGCGACGCGGGTTCAACCCGTGACTGGCAGCCGGTGATGATCCTGGCCGGGCCGTGTTCAGCCATCGTCTCGATCGACGGGCTGATCCGCGACATTGACGAGACACCCCATCTCGAGGTGGGCTTCCGCCTCTTCGGCGCCGGCCCCATGCTCCGTCGCCGCGGTCGCCCGGCATCAGCTCCCACGCAATGCGTTTGCAATCCTGACAGGGTGCGCACGAACGCACGCCGGCCAGGGCCGCAAGGGCACGTCCAGCGCCGAGCCCGTGAGCGCGTCCCACGGATCGCAAAGGAGCTGGCACGCCCACCGGCAAGTCCGGCTGAAGCCCGAGACATCCTGCGCCTGCCCCGGCCGTGCCGCGACCCGCGTCCGACGCCACAATCCGCGCGTGGCTGCCCTGAGCATCAGGCTGCAGCGAGTTCCCGTCCCACGTTTTGCGCCGAGCGATTCCCGCTTGGCAGGTTCAGCCATGTCCCGCGCGAAGTGCACTTTCGGGGTGGTCGTGTTTGGCTGGGAGGGGAGCCCTATGGCATCGTCACCTGGGCGTCTACGCGGTAACGCGCGGATCCGCGCGGCCTGCTCGTCATCCGCAAGACACGGGGTCCCTACGCCGGGCAATTCGATCTGCCGGGCGGGAGCCTCGAGGACGGGGAGTCCATGGCGCAGGCCTTGCGGCGCGAGCTGCGCGAGGAGACGGGCTATGAGTGCCGCATCACGGGCGAGCTGGGCGTGCACGAGTTCCTCGTGCGCACGGATCACGCCGGCGCGCTCTATACCCATCACATCGCCGTCTTCCGGACCGTCGAATTTCAGGGACGCTTGTACGAGGTCGGCAGCGTGGTAGCGCACCCAGGATGGTGTCGAGCCGAACGACTCAGCGGGCTCTTTCTTGCTCCGCCTCGGCCAAGATCCCGGCTTCCCGGCGTGTTCGCCTCTGGTGCGACGCTGCTTCGCTATTCTCGGCGGCAGGACGTACTCCCTCGACCTGGAACCGATAGACCCAATCCCTTGAGGCAGTAGCCGCCGAATGCGCTTTCGGGTAACTGCCGCTTGCGAGAATGCTCCATGGAGGTTTCGACGATGGCAGATCGCTTGTCGGAGACGCGTGGCGAGTTCGACGACTGGGCAGACACCTACGACGAGAGCGTGCGCCAGGGCCTTGGCGTCCTCGAGGGCCACGATCGGTCGCTTGACCGGGCGACTGAGCTGCTGCCTTTGGCATCGGGCCACCAGATTCTCGACATCGGCGTCGGCACGGGCGCCTTTGGCGCCCTGTTCGCGGAGCGGGGAGCATCGATCACCGGCGTGGACCTCTCCCCGCGCATGCTGGAGCTCGCCGGACGCAGGCATCCGCACTGGCCCCTGCTTGAGGGCCACTTCCTGGCCCTTCCCCTGGCAGATGCCTCGATGGACGCCGCCATCTCCGCGTTCGCGTTCCACCACCTCGAGACCTCGGAACGGCCGGACGCCCTGCGAGAGGTCTTCCGCGTGCTGAGAGAAGGAGGCGCGTTCCTTCTGGTGGACATCCTGTTCGCCGACGAGCCAGCCAAAGACGCGGCGCGCCGCCGCCTCGCAGAGCAGTGGGAGGAGGAGAACTACGCGGTCTTCCCGGACCTCGCCGAGGACGCTGCTCGGGTCGGGCTGAGCGCAGCGTTCACACGCCTTTCCGACCTGCACGGAGCAGTGCTCTTCCAAGCCAGGCGGCGGTAGCGCATCGGGACGCGGAGCTGGGCGGCAAGGCGTCGCGTCGGCCCGTGTGGAGTGGCTGGCAGCCGCTCGCCTATGTCTGCGCCCCTCGTGGCACGGCTAGGAAGCACGGCCGTCCGCAGGCGGGAAATGCGCGTCCAGCCAGGTGCGCAGGATGTCCAGGAGCTCTGGGTCGATGGGCTCCTGGCACTGCCTCTTGTAGAGCTTCAGCAGGCTCAGCATATTGACCGTCTCGCCGGTGCGGCGCAGGGCGTGGGTCATGTCCGGGATCACATGCCACTCGGACGGACCGGACACGGTTTCGGCGATCTTGCGGGCGTGCTCGGGCAGCACCTGCACGTCTTTCTCGCCGGTGATCGCCAGGGTCGGGCAGGTTACCTTGGGCAGGTCCTGAGACACGTCGTAGGCGAAGTGCTCCCTGATCCACTTCGTATTCATCTTCACGCCGGAGACGCGGAGCCATGGCCGATCCGAGTTCAGGATGCGCTCCATGGTGGTCTTGGCCTTGCGGGCCTGGCTCTGGGGCACGTGCAGCAGGCGGATCAGGAAGCCGCCGAAGCCGCGCATGTTCCGGAGTTCCTCCAGGGCGCGCTCCTGCTGGCGAGGCGACGTGGCCGCCAACGATTCGCAGGCACCCGCCAGCAGCACGAGTCCCTGGACGCCCGCGCGGGCGTTCACGGCCCCCGCGATGATGCAGCCCTCGCTGTGCCCCAGGATGATGACGCGGTCCGGCGCGGCCTCCGCGCGCTGACGCAGGTACCCGACCGCCGCCGCGGCGTCGTCGACGCGATCCCACAGCCCCACGGTGAGCGGGTCGCCTGGGCTGTCGCCCACGCCGCGCTTGTCGTAGCGAAGCGTGTAGAAGCCCTCTGCGCCGATCTCCCGCGCCAGATCCCGGTACAGGTCCATGCGCAGCCGCCTGCTGTTCCCGTCGCGATCGATGGGGCCACTGCCGGCGAGGATCAAGACCGCACCCCGGGCGGGTCCGCTCGGCATGCCGAGCGTGCCCGCCAGCGGACCCTCCGCGCCTTGGAAGGTAACCTTCTCCTCCCGGATCTGCTCCATGGCCTTCATGTGGGATCACCCTTCCTGCCCGGATCGCCGTCGCCATCAGAGGCTGGCAGATCGGGGACGACGATGCTGCTCAGGATCATGGGGCGCCGCCCGGGCCGGGGCCCCAGGGCCATTGCCCTTTCCACCATCGCGGCGGACTCGGCCCTGAGCCTTTGCAGCTCCTCGTCATCCAGGTGGAGCGTAACCTGGCTGTAGCTCGCGCCATCGGCCACGTAGTCGACGTGGCCCCGGTCGATGTACCGCGCAAAGCCATCGATCACGGACGCGATGAACGCCATGAAGAGACGCATGTGGTCGTCGCGGCCCAGGCTCTTGAGCTCCTCGGTACTGATCGCGGTCTGCGCCAGCGTCACGGTGTACGTCCGCTCGATCGCCCCGCGCACACGGTTCTCCCCGACGATCGAGACGACGTCGCCCTGCACCAGAATCTTGAGCTGGCGGTACAGGGTGGCCGGCGGCACGTCCGGCATCGCCTTCGCCACCTCCTGGGTGGTCATCGGCCGCAAAAGCAGCGCCTGGATAATCCTAAGCCGCACGGGGTGCAGGATCAGGTCGGCCTTGGATCTCAAGGTATGGTCATCCTTTCGCAATCATTCCTGATAATGATAATAATCAATCTCGCGGCCGCTGTCCACAGGAAGACAGGAGGAATGGGTCGGGTGAGCGGACCGTGGCCCTTCCGCCACGCGACATGGAGATGCGGCTTGCAGCCAGTTCTGCAAAGCGGCGTAACCGAAGCAAAGTTGGTTTGGCAAGGCCTCGTGCCATAGAAGTCGAGGAGCCGCATCTGTGCGATGACCGAAGGAGCGCTGGTCGTTCATGTCATCGCCTTGTGTTCCCATTGACGGAGCACTCCGGCCCCTATTAGATAGGAGCGGCAGGGTCGCGCTCCTAGAGGGCGGATTGGGCTGCTTGGCGAAACTGGGTACCTCCAACGACGTTCCGCGCTCGATCATCTGGATCGCTGCGCTTGGTGTGCTCGCCGGTGTCTATGACCTCAACGCCATCGCGGTCGTGCTCGTGCACCTGCAGGCGATATGGCGGCTGTCGGCGATGCAGGTTTCGCTGCTTGGGGCGCCGCTTGCGGGCATGGTGCTGGGCGCGCCCATCGCGGGCCTCCTTGCGGACCGCCACGGGCGGCGCTGGCTCCTCATCGCTGATTTCGGGTCGTTCCTGGTCGCAGCGGTGTTCTCTGCCCTGGCCCCCGACTATTGGAGCCTGCTCGGCTGGCGTTTCATCATAGGGCTCGGCATCGGCGCCGACTTCGCGCTGGTCTTTCCCTATCTGGCCGAGGAGATCCCACCCGCGCGGCGCGGTCATGGCGCTTGTCCTCTGGATCGGCGATCTTGGTCAGCTGCACGCATACTTTTCGGCAGTGTGCTCGTCGGGCGCGGCCCGGACGGGTTCCGCCTCGTGCTCGCCTTTGGTGCTTTGCTCGCCGTCGCCACGTTGATCTCCAGGCGCAGCCTGCCGGAGACGCGGGCGTGGCACAGCCAGCACCTACGTCGCTCGGCGCCATCACGCGCCGTCTGCGCTCGCGCCGCGAGGCGAAGACCCTCACCGCCTCCGGCGTTCTATGGTTTCTGCACCGGACCAGCGGTCAGGGACTGACGCTCTACCTGCCAATCCTGATCGCGGTCGGCTGGGGAGTTGGCGCAAGCCAGAGTGACACGCTCGCGCTGGCCATCAAGCTGATTTCGGTCGCGGCGGGTCTCGTGACCGTAGCCGTGATCGACCGCTGGGGCCGGCGTCCGCTCCAGGCTCTTGGGTTCATCGGTCGCGGGGTCTTCCTCCTGGCCCTGACGGCCGTCTTCCTGCTCGGAATGCATCCCGGCCTCGTCCTCGGCATGTCCCTACTGGCCCCAGCCCTCGCGTTCGGGGCGATGGGACCGGACAAGACCACGGTGATCACCGCCCCGGAGCGGCTGGCCACGGAGGTGCGCGCCTCGGGGCAGGGCCTCGCCGAGGTCCTCGGGCGGCTGGGACGGCTGGCGGGTGTCCTGATCTTTCGGCTGGCTCAGCGCCCTGCACCTCACGAGCGTCGGCCTCGGCGTGTACGCCGTGCTTGCCCGACGAGAAGATCAGCGGGTCGAGCCCGAGTAGCTCAAGGATGTTGTGCTGCTCGTCGGAGAGGCCGTGTAGGCCCTGTGGCGCTTGGGCACGACGCACGCTGTGATTGTCTGGATCCGCTTCCATCAAGGGTGCGGATCGTGGGTCCGGGCCCTACAGTCCGCAGCAGTCCGACCACTGAAGGGTGCGCCGACAACGTCGCGACCACCACCGGGGTGTCATCTCCGGTGGTGGTCGCCCGACCCTCAACCACTAGATCCGAGCTCTTGCCCTAGTTGGTGACGTTCTCCACATTACTCGTGAGCTCAACGCCGTCCACCGTCGCTGTGACCGTGAAGCTCTCCACGGTGTTGTCCGTCACCGTGAAGGTGTAGTGCCCTGGTGTGCTCTCCGTCACGCTGCTGAAGACTACGTCGCTGCTGCTCGCGGCGCCGCTCTCACTCAGCGTGATCTGCGTGGCGTAGCCCGTGATCGGGTTGGCGTACTCATCTTGCAGTAGTACCTCGTAGTTTGCCGCAGTGCCTTCCGTGACGTTACCGCTCAAATTGGCCAGCCAGCTCGTATTCGTCGACGCCGCGCCCGGCGTCACCGTCACCGACTCGGTGGTGCTCAGAACCGCTTCAACCATCACGGTAAGCGTCTGCGCGCTGCCCCCATTCGTGTCCGTATCCGTCAGCGTCAGGGTGTAGGTTCCGTTCGCGTAGGTCACGGCGCCCGCGGACGCCGGGGTGATGTAGCCGTCCATGCCCATGTTTGTGTCGCTCGACTGCACCGAGAAGTCGGTGTAAGGCAGGCCGGTGATCTTGTTGCCGTACTGGTCCACCGGAGCCACTGTCAGCGTGATGTCGTCGCTGCCCGCCACCACCGTCGAGCTGGACGTCATCCCGACGGCGCTCGAGGCCGCCACCACACCTGGTGCCACGGTCTCCGCCGCAGCCGTGATCGCAACGCTCTGCACCGTCGCCGTGACCGTGAAGGTCTCCGCGGTGTCGTCCGTCACCGAGAAGGTGTAGGTCCCTGGCGTGCTGGTCTCCGCCACGCTGCCGAAGACCACGTCGCCGCTGCTCGCGGCGCCGCTCTCACCCGGCGTGATCTGCAATGCGTCGCCCGGGATCGCGTTACCGTTCACGTCTGCCAGCACCAGCGTGTAGGTCGCCGCACTGCCTGCCGTGCCGGAACCGCTCTGCCCCGTCAGCGTGCTCCTGCTCGCCGACGCCACACCCGGCGTCACCGTCACCGGCTCCGTGGTGCTCAGCGGCATCATATCCACCTGTACGGTAAGCGTCTGCGCGCTGCCGCCGTTCGGGTCCATATCCGTCAGCGTCAGGGTGTACGTTCCGCCCGCGTAGGTCACGTCGCTCGCGGAGGCCGGGCTGATGTTACCAATGTTGCCCGCGTTCGTGTCGCTCGACGTCACCATGAAGTCGCTGTACGCCAGTCCGGTGATCAGGTTGCCGTACAGGTCCACCGGAGCCACTGTCAGCGTGATGTCGCCGCTGCCCGCCGTCACCGGCGAGGGGGACGTCATCCCGACGGCGCTCGAGGCCGCCGCCGCACCGGCTGCCACGGTCTCCGCCGCAGCCGTGATCGCAACGCTCTGCACCGTCGCCGTGACCGTCAAACCCTCCGCGGTGTCGTCCGTCGCCGTGAAGCTGTAGGTCCCTGGCGTGCCTGTCTCCGTCACGCTGCCGAAGTCCACGTCGCCGCTGCTCGCGGCGCCGCTCTCAGCCAGCGTGATCTGCGAGGCGTAACCCGTGATCGCGTTGCCGTATGCGTCTGCCAGCACCAGCGCGTAGGTCGCCGCGCTGCCTGCCGCGACGGACCCGCTCGGCCCCGTCAACGTGCTCATGCTCGTCGACACCGCGCCTGGCGTCACCGTCACCGTCTCGGTGGTGGTCAGCGTCACGCCGTCCGCCTTGACGGTGAGTGTCTGCGCGCTCCCGCCGTTCGCGTCCGTATCCGTCAGTGTCAGGGTGTACGTTCCGTTCGCGTAGGTTACGTCGCTCGCGGACGCCGGGCTGATGTCGCCGTTCGTCCCGGCGCTCGTGTCACTCGACGTCACCACGAAGTCGCTGTAGGTCAGTCCGGTGATCAGGTTGCCGTACAGGTCCACCGGAGCCACTGTCAGCATGATGTCGCCGCTGCCCGCCGCCACCGGCGAGGGGGACGTCATCCCGACGGCGCTCGAGGCCGCCACCGCACCGGCTGCCACGGTCTCCGCCGCAGCCGTGATCGCAACGCTCTGCACCGTTGCCGTGACCGTCAAACCCTCCGCGGTGTCGTCCGTCGCCGTGAAGCTGTAGGTCCCTGGCGTGCCTGTCTCCGTCACGCTGCCGAAGTCCACGTCGCCGCTGCTCG
>JAJYSZ010000084.1 GCA_021793315.1 Bacillota bacterium
CCCGCCACTGTTACGGTGAACGCGGTCCCCACGGCCCCGACGATCACCGCCCAGCCGCAGGACACGACCGTGACCGCCGGCCAGTCGGCGACCTTCACGGTGCTGGCCTCTTCCCTCGACGGCGGGCAGCTGAGCTACCAGTGGGAGTCGGAGCCGAGCGGCGCAACGAGCTTCACTGCGATTCCCGGGGCAACAGGCGCTTCCTACACCACGCCCGCCCTGGCCATCTCCGATAGCGGTACCGCGTACGAGTGCGTGGTCACGGACTCCATGGCCGGAGCGCCGACCACGACTTCGAACCCCGCCTCCGTGACGGTCAACGGTCCCCCGGCGGCCCCGACGATCACCGTCCAGCCGCAGGACACGACCGTGACCGCCGGGCAGACGGCGACCTTCGCGGTGCAAGCTACTTCCTCCGACGGCGGGACCTTGAGCTACCAGTGGGAGTCGGAGTCAGGCAACGGCAACACCTTCACCCCAATCCCCGGGGCGACAGGCGCTTCCTACACCACGGGCGCCTTGCCCGCCAGCGCCGACGGTACCCTTTACCAGTGCGTGGTCACGGACTCCGTCGCCGGGCCGACGATGACCGCGACTTCGAACCCCGCCACCGTGACGGTCAACATTCCGTGGACCAAGATGAGCGGCTGGCCGAGTAGCGGTGCGCAGGTATATTCCCTCTTGGACGTGGGCGGCACGCTCTATGCGGGGACGGATCTTGGCAGTGATGACGTGTACTCCTGGGACGGGTCTTCGTGGACAGCGATGAGCGGCTCGCCCGGAGACGTGTACTCTCTCTTGGACGCGAGCGGCACGATCTATGCGGGGACGGCGGATGGGGTGTATTCCTACACGAGCGGGTTGTGGACGCAGACGCCGATGAGCGGCTCGCCCACGGTGAGCTCCCTTTTGGACGTGGGCGGCACGCTCTATGCGGGGACGGATCTTGGCAGTAATGACGTGTGGATGTACAACGGGTCTTCGTGGACAGAGATGAGCGGCTCGCCCGGCATCGTGAACTCCCTCTTGGACGCGAGCGGCACGATCTATGCGGGGACGGCGGATGGGGTGTACTCCTACGCGAGCGGGTCGTGGACCAAGATGAGCGGCTCGCCCCGCAACGTTTCTTCCCTGTTGTACATGGGCGACACGCTCTATGCGGGGACGGGCGACGTGTCGGAGGACTTGTACTCGTGGGACGGGTCCTCGTGGACGCTGATGAACGAATCGCCCGAATACGTTTCTTCCCTGCTGGACATGGGCGGCACGCTCTATGCGGGGACGAGCGAAGGGTTTGCGGACGTGTACTCTTGGGACGGGTCCTCGTGGACGCCGATGAACGAATCGCCCGAATACGTTTCTTCCCTGCTGGCCGTGGGCGGCACGCTCTATGCGGGGACGGACAGCGACGGTATCTACAGCGCCGCGCTGCCGGCGGCGCCGACCGTCACCACCCAGCCGCAGAGCGAGACCGTGACCCTCTCGCAGACGGCGACCTTCACGGTCGCGGCCTCGTCGAGCGATGGCGGCACCCTGAGCTACCAGTGGGAATCGGAGCCCAGCGGCGGCAACAGCTTCACTGCGATCAACGGGGCGACGAGCGCTTCTTACACCACGGGCACCCTGACCACCGCCGACAGCGGCGCCGCGTACGCGTGCGTGGTCACCGACTCCGTGGCCGGGCCAAATCTGACCACGACCTCAAACGCCGCCACCGTGACGGTGAGCTCAGGGGTCTCGGCTCCGGCCGTGGTGACGGATGCCGCCTCGTCGGCCACCAGCAGTTCCGCTGTCCTGAACGGCGATATCACCGGCAACGGCGGGGCTAGCATCACCTCCTACGGCTTCAACTACGGCACTGACTCCAGCAACCTTTCCAGCAGCGGCACCAAGGTCACCGCGGGCTCCAACAACTACACCGGCTCCTACAGCGCCACTGTAAGCGGACTGTCATCCGACACCACCTACTACTTCGAGAGCTACGCAACGAACTCCGCCGGCACGAGCTACGGCGCACCGCTGAGCGTCACCACCGCCAGTGGCAGTTCCGGAGGCGGCACCCCATCGGGCGGCGGCTCCGCGCCGGCACCGGTCCATAGCGACAATGGCTCGGGAACCGTCAATCCGGTGGCCGGGGGTTCGGTTGGCCTGGGAAGCGCCGTAACCGTGAACCTGCCGCCTGGGGCCCTCCAAAGTACCAGTACGGTGGCCATTGCGACCGACAATTCGCCGTCGGCAGCCCCCTCGGGCTTCCTGTTCCTGGGCCAAGTCTACGCGTTCACTGTCAACGGCCAGGATCACTACACCTTCAATCAACCGGTCACCCTGACCTTCACCTTCGACCCCTCTCAAGTGCCGAGCGGTACCTCTCCCTCCGTCTACTACTATGACGATGCGTCCCACCAGTGGGTGAGCCTGGGGGGCACGGTTTCCGGCGATACCGTCACCGTCGTGACCGACCACTTCACCGACTACGCGCTCCTCATCCCAGTCCCCGCCAGCTTGAACCTCACAGACATTCAAGGGAACTGGGCACAGGCGGACATCGAGAAGCTGGTTTCACTGGGGGCCATCGCAGGCTATCCGGACGGCACGTTCCGGCCGAACAACAACGTCACCCGAGCCGAATTCGTCGCTGTGCTGGTCAAGGCTCTGAAGCTCACACCCAAGGCGGGGCCGGTCTTCGCCGATACGCAAGGTACCTGGGCGCAAACCTACGTCTCGACGGCCGCGGCCTACGGCATTGTCAGCGGGTACGACGCCGACCACTTCGGGCCGAACGCCCCGATCACCCGGGAGCAGATGGCGGCCATCATCGTCCGGGCGGCCAAGCTGGCGCCGGTCGCAGGCACGCCGTCCTTCAAGGACGCAGCGACGATTGGCGCCTGGGCCAGGGAGGATGTTGTCACCGCGGTCAAGGACGGCATCATGAGCGGCTATTCGGACGGGACGTTCCGGCCGCTCCAGGACGCAACCCGAGCGGAAGGGGTGACGGTGATCGCCCGTCTGGTGCAATAGGCGCACGAGACTCATCCAAAGATAACTTGGGCGGGGTGGAGAAATGCTCCACCCCGCCCTCAGGCGTTGGGACCATGCCGAGGTTCGGCGACAGTGTTCCGACGTCTAGTTCCCTGACGGCGACAATTTGGGGGACGCGAACAACCGCACGGCGCGAGACCTCGCGTGGGGGATGCCGCCCGTGATCGGCCTCTGCGTCTACGTCGAGTGCGGCCACACGGGCGGCTCTCGGGCCTGGGCAGCACGCTCTCGGAGATCACGGCACGCGCTTCCGCAGCTTGCGCGTCACAGACCGCCATGGCGTGCTTGGGGCGCTCGGCCAGCTGTTCGGCACCGTAGGCACCTGAGCAGCACTCTTTGTCGTGGTCGGCGAGGATATGGGTGGTCGGCAGCAATACCACGACAAGAAGGCTTTCGACGAGGCTTACCTCGCCCGCCGCGGCCACGATCCGCGCCTTCGCCTTTCCCGCCGCGCCGCAGACCGCATCTAGCACCTCCCAGGCGGAGCGCTAGCGCGGCCCGAGCTCCGGGGCAGCACGGTGTGCGTCCTGCCGCACGCCTTGCAGGGCAGTCGCCCGATGCGCACGCGCTGCCGCTGCCCATGAAGTGCAGTGGGCCCTTCTTGGTAGCGCTACCGCCCCTGCCTCCTGCCCGCACATCATCACGCGCCCGCCTCTTCTTGGCGGACTCATTTACTCCGAGTGCTCCGGCGTTTGTTTGTCGCTTAGACCCCAAACGCCTATACGCCTCGGCCGAACTCTTTCGAGGGTCAACGCGGGTTGGAACCACGTCACCCCAACGTGCAGTTTACCGACGGCGACAATTGGGGCGACGCGGACAATCGCCTGGCGCGGGACCTCGTCCAGGGCATGCTGCCGGTCGTCGGCCTGTTCGCCTATGTCGAGGTGCGGCCGCATGGACGGGCGTCAGGGCTTGGCAGCACGCTCTCCGAGATCAGCCACCCACACTTTCGCAGCCTGCGCGTCACGGATCGCCAGAGCGTTCTTGGGGCGCTCGACCAGCTCTTCGGCGCGGAAGGAGCCTGATCGCATGCAACCGTGAGACGCCTCCCGGCGAAGTGTCGCGGCACTACGCGGTGCGTCTGTAGAAGTGCGGGCAGGGGGCGCGCGTGCTGGCAGCGGAAAGGGCTAGCAGTCCTTCTCTCACGAACGCGGCATGCCGGACCAATTGACAAGTGGCTTGGCAACATGACAAGATACTTGTCAATTGGGGGACATGCCATGGAGGAGAGCAGAATCGATATTCATGCACCCGCGGCACGGGAGCGGGCGGCTCAGGAGTTGCAGACACTCTTTCGGGAGACCATTGCGCTCTTTCACTGTCTTCAGACGACGGCGGCTACGGTGCACGGGCAGGAGAATCTGACGGCCGGTCTGCGCGGCGTGCTCGTCGGCCTGGCCCAGGGCGGCGCGCAGACGGTTCCGCAGATGGCGCGCCAGCGGCCGACGTCCAGGCAGCATATCCAGGTACTCGTCAATCGCCTCCAGGAACTTGGGCTGGTGCTCTTGGAGGAGAATCCAGACCATCGGCGCTCCAAGCTGGTGCGCATCACGGAGAAGGGTGAGCGCACGGTTGCGTTGATCCGTGATCGCGAGGATCGCCTCCTGGCATTGGCGGCGATCCCGGTGAGCGATGAGGAGATCGCCTCCACCGTGGCAACGCTGCGGACAGTTCGAACAGTCCTGACGGGAAGCCGACTTCGCCAACTCGTCGGAAAACTGCACCAGCCAGGAGGAACGCAGGATGAGTGAAACTTCCCGGACGCGGGGTGCCACGCATCTTGATCGGCAGTTCGCGCACCCGCGGGGTCTGGTCGGTCGTCTGATCGGGCATGCGATGGCTCTCGAACACAGGACGCTTCACCGCGAGGTCGTCAGGCGGTTGCAGCTTGAGCCCGACGATCGCGTGCTGGAGATCGGCTTCGGACCCGGAACCGCCATCCAGCTGGCAGCGCAGCAGGCGGCCCACGTGTCCGGGGTGGACATCTCCAAGGAAATGGTTCAGCAAGCCTTGCAGCGGAACCGCGCAGCGGTGCGCGACGGTCGGGTCGACCTGCGGGAGGGTTCGGCGTCACGACTGCCATATCCAGACGCCAGCTTCACCGTGGTGTTCGAAGTGAACTCCCTTCACCACTGGGACGACCAGGTGCAGGGCATGCGCGAGGTGCGGCGGGTGCTCAAGAGCAGTGGCAGTGTGCTCCTGACCCTGCGAGAGGCTCATGGCACTCCCCTGTCGGGGGAGGTCGACGCAGTCGTGCGATTGCTTAGAGGCGAGGGGCTCGAGGTGATCTCTACCGAGACGCACAGCTTTGAACATGGCGGGGCCTTCGTCATGGCACGTCGTCCCTGACGTCCTGAAGGCCCGCCGCCGTGCCGTGACTATCCGGTCGACGTCCGGGCAGGCCAGGATCCGGTGTGCCTGCGCGTGAACGCCAGAGGAGAGGCCGCTGTGCACAGCCGCCGGCGTTGCGGCATAGAGGTGTCCTTGGGGAGCGCGTGGTTCGCGTTGCGCGCCGGTGAGCCTGCCCGGGTCGCGTCAAGTAGCTGGAAAGAAGAACTGAACATGCCGATCAGGTATCACCCCGATGGGTACCGCACGGGCGGCGACAACTGGGGCGACGCGGACAATCGCATGGCGCGGGACCTCGCCCAGGGCATGCTGCAGGTCGTCGGCCTGTCCGCCCATGTCGAGGTGCGGCCGCATGGACGGCCGTCAGGGCTTGGCAGCGCGCTCTTGGCGATCAGCCACCCGCACTTTCGCAGCCTGCGCGTCACGGACCGCCAGAGCGTCCGCGGTGCACTGGACCTGCTGTTTGGCGCCGATGGCGCCTGACCTCGACTTCGCGGCACTTCGCCGCCGCGCCGAACTGCTCGGCCTCGTGCCTGGGGACGTACATCTCTATCATCTTCCGCCCCAGGCGCTCTGGAGTCTCGCGACCTACGGCCTCTTCGGACGCTACCGGCACTGGTCGCGGGGGAAGGCCTACCAGCGGTTGCGCCTGCAGGGGGAGCTCGGCCTGCAGCGGATCTACGAACTCATCGTGCACACGGAGCCCCCCCAGGCCTATATACTCTCTGGCAACAGGCCGATCGAGGACCTGCTGGTCGCGGCGCACGTGCTGGGTCACGCCGACTTCTTCCACCGCAACGTCTGGCTGAAGGGCCAAGACGCCGACGTTGGCCGCAAGGTGCTCCTGCATCGCCAGAGGATCGGGGACTACATCGCCTCCTACGGCCAGACGTCAGTCGAGTCCCTGCTCGACACGGCGCTGCTCATCGAAGAGCACGTTGCCGCGTACGGTCCCCAGGACCTGCTTGGGACGATCGCGGGGCTGGCCCCCCTTCAGCCCTGGCAGCGGGACTGTCTTTTCATGGTGCGCGAGGAGGCGCTCTACTTCCAGGCACAGGAGCGCACCAAGATCGTCAACGAGGGGTGGGCGTGCTTCTGGCACCTGCGGATCCTGCGCGGCCTGGACCTTTCCTCGCCCGACCGGCTGGAGGTCGCGCTGCTCCACAGCCGCCTCGTCGCCATGACGCCTGGATGGCTGAACCCTTACGCGCTTGGTCTTGAAATCCTGGAGAACCTCGCCCTGGAGGCCGGAGCCAAGCCCGGTGAGGCGCCGGTCGGCAAGGCCCTCCAGGCGCTGCTCGATGTGGCTGCGCTGGTCGATGACCGCGCCTTGGTGCGGGACTATCTTCGCCAGCGCACGGTCGACCGCCTCGGCCTCTTTGTGCCGCGGCCGGGCGATGCGACCAGCACCGACGCCGAGGATGTGCGGCGCGACATCCTGCGCCAGGTCGGCGGCGCGGGGAGACCCGCGGTGGAGGTTGAGCAGGCGGTCTCCGGCTGCACGCTCCGACTGCGCCATCTCCACGAAGGGCGCGACCTTGACCTGCCCGACGCCGAGTCGGTCCTGAGCGAGGTACAGAAGCTGTGGGGCGCGCCTGTGCTGCTCGAGACGATGGTCGGCGGCCAGAGGGTCTGCCTGCGCCACGACGGCCAAGAGGTGCGACGGGAGGGATGAAGGACGGCCCGGCCCGCGCCCCTGCCTGCTGTGTGGACGAGCCGTAGGGCCCCGGCCGGCTGGCAGGAATCGGGCGGCGGCACGCGAAGCCACGGGCAGATGGTGCGGGAGGTGCCGAAATGTCCGTCCAGTTGACGCCTCTTAGGTTCCTGGCGCAGAGCGAGCGACGTGAACCTGAAAAGACCGCGATTGTCTGTGGGGAGACGCGCCTCAGCTACCACGCCTACGCGGAGCGCGTGCGTCACTTGAGCGGCGCGTTGGCTGCCCTCGGGGTGGAGCGCGGCGACCGCGTGGCGTACCTGGGATTGAACTGCCACCGGCTGCTCGAGCTCTACTACGCCGTGCCGGCCCGGGGTGCCATCCTGAGTCCCCTGAACGTGCGGCTGACGGCGCCGGAACTGCTCTTCATCCTGCAGGACCTCGATCCAAAGCTGATCGTCACCGACCAGACCCTGCTGCCCATGGCGAAGGCCCTCGGGCAACAGGTGGGCGTGCCGCTCGTGCTGCTCTCCGGGCCCGCGGACACCGAGGGCGTGCTGTTCTACGAGGACCTCCTCGCACAGGCCGAGCCCATCGACCTGATGGCGGGGGAGGTGGACGAGAACGACGTCGCGGAGATCTTCTACACGAGCGGCACCACCGGCCGACCGAAGGGCGTTCAGCTCACCCACCGCAACCTCTATCTGCACGCGATGGGCGTCGCCGTGTCGGCGCCGATCTATCCGGACGAGGTCCAGCTTGTGGGCACCGTGCCCCTCTTTCACGTCAACGGTTGGGGGGCCCCCCAGTTCATCGTGGCCCAGGCGGCGACGCAGGTGGTCACGTCGCGCTTCGACGCGGCCGAGTTCTACCGCTTGGCGGCGGCGGAGGGCGTCACCCTGGCCATGCTCGTGCCCACCATGCTGGCCGCGGTGCTGAACTACCCGGAGCGCAAGCGCTTCGACACGTCCTCGCTGCGGCGCGTGATCATCGGTGGTGCGCCGCCGCCTCCGTCCCTGATCCGCGAGGCGCGCGAGGAGCTCGCGGTCGACTGCTCGGTGGGCTACGGACTCTCCGAGACCTGCCCCGTCCTGACGCTGGCCACGATCAAGGACAGTCTCAAGGACGCTCCGGTCGAGGAACAGTACCGCCTGCGCTCCCTCACGGGCCTGCCGATCATCGGCTGCGACATGCGGGTCGTGCAGGTCGACGGCCGGGAGGTCCCGCGCGACGGCGAGGCGGTGGGCGAGATCTGGGTGCAGGGCGACATGGTCTTCGGGGGCTACTGGCGTCGTCCCGAGGAGACTGCCCAGGCGTTCACCGACGGCTGGTTCCGCACCGGAGACATGGCGGTTGTCGAGCCGACAGGTTACGTCCGCATCGTCGACCGCAAGAAGGACATCATCATCTCCGGCGGGGAAAACATCAGCTCGGTCGAGGTGGAGGACGCCCTCTACAGCCACCCCGCGGTGCTCGAGGCGGCGGTGGTGGCGAAGCCCGACCAGCAATGGGGCGAGGTGCCCTATGCCTTCGTCGCGCTGCGGCCAGGCGCGCAGGCCAGTCCGGAGCAGATCCTCGGCCATCTGCGCGGGCGCATCGCAGGCTTCAAGATCCCGCGCGGCCTCGAGATCCTGCCGGAGCTGCCCAAGACCGGGACGGGCAAGGTGGTCAAGCTGAAGCTGCGCGAGGCCCTGAGCCAGCGCTGACGCCAATAGACAGGGGGAGCGGCGAAATGAAGACCCAAGAGGTGAAGCTGCAAGGCGAGGACCGCCCGATCGAAGCGTACCTGGCCACGCCGGCCGCCGAGGGCAGGCGCCCGGCGGTCATCGTGGTGCACGAGATCTGGGGTCTGGACGATCACATCCGCGACGTGACCCGCCGCTTCGCAGAGGCTGGCTTCGTCGCGCTGGCGCCGGATCTCTATACTGGCCCGTGGCGCGAGGCCATGCGTCCCGACCGCATCATGGCCGGCATGCAGTTCCTCCGCCAGGCGCCGCCCGAGATCCAGCGGGATCCGAGCAGCATGGGGGCTCTCGTCGACGAGCGGCCCGCCGACGAGGCGGCGGCGCTTCGCACCCTGATGCGGGTGATGACGCCCCAGCAGCGCCAGACGTTCGCCCGCGACCTCCGCGGTGCGGTCCGCTTTCTCGAGGAGCAGCCGGACGTCGATGCCACCCGGATTGCCTGCCTTGGCTTCTGTATGGGTGGTGGCATCACGGCCCAGCTCGCGACCCTGGAACCTGCGCTCGCGAACGCCGTAATCTTCTACGGTGAGAATCCGCCGCTCGACAAGGTCGGCGCTATCCGCGCGAGGCTGCTCGGCCTCTACGGCGCTGACGACGCCCGCATCACGGAGACGGTCCCAGCGTTCGCCGGGGCCATGGCGAGCGCCGGCAAGCCATTCACCTACCACGTCTATCCCGGCGCGCCGCACGCCTTTTTCAACGACACGCGCCAGGCGACCTACCGGCCCGAAGCCGCAAGGGACGCGATGCGCCGCGTCCTCGAATTCCTGGGCTGACGCAGAGGCCCTACCGCCGCATAGGCTGATGATATGCAGCGCGCTGTCTCGCTCAAGCGGGACAGCGCGATGCCAGCCGGATCCGCACCCACGCGGATTCATCGGCGGGAGGGGTATCCTTGGACATCGCGGAGCGGATCAGACGCGGTGAGCAGCCGGATGGCCAGCGACCGTGGCACGGTGACTTCGCGCAATACCTGGAGATCTGCCGGCGGCGACCTTACGTGGCAGACCTTGCCCATCGCCGCTTGCACCGGATGCTCGTGGCGGCGGGCGGGGTGAAGGGGCTCTGTGAAGGGCAGCTGTTCGGGCTCGATGCCGCCTTCTCGGAAATCGACGCGTTTTTCGCTGCGGCGGCGCAGGGCCTTGAGGTGCGGCGCCGGATCCTGCTGCTGCTCGGCCCGGTGGGCGGTGGCAAGTCGAGCTTCGTCGAGATTCTCAAGCGGGGGCTCGAGCGCTTCTCCCAGCGCGAGGAAGGCAGCCTTTACGCCCTTGTGGGCTGCCCGATGCGCGAGGAGCCGCTGCACCTCCTGACAGGGGAGATGCGGGCGGCGGCTGAGCGCGAGCTCGGGGTTACGATCGAGGGCGACCTCTGCCCGGTCTGCCGCATGCGCTATGGCGGCCTCGCGGGTGACGAGGTGCTTTCGGTACCCGTCGAACGCGTGACCATCAGCGAGGAGCGGAGGCGAGGCATCGGTACCTTTGCCCCTTCCGACCCCAAGTCTCAGGACATCGCGGAGCTCACAGGCTCTCTCGACCTCGCTGCGATCTCGGACTACGGTGTCGAGTCCGACCCGCGCGCGTTCCGGTTCGACGGCGAACTCAACGTGGCGAACCGCGGCCTGATGGAGTTCGTCGAGTTGCTCAAGTGCGACGAGCGCTTTCTCTACACCCTCCTGACCCTCGCCCAGGAGGGCCGGTTCAAGACCGGACGCTACGCCCTCATGTATGCCGACGAGGTCGTCGTCGCGCACACGAACGAGGCCGAGTATCAGGCATTCATCCATGATCCGCGCAATGAGGCCTTGAAGGATCGCATGGTGGTGGTGCGCATGCCCTATGCCCTGCGGCTCAGGGACGAGAAGCGGATCTACGAGAGGCTGATCGCGGATCGCAGGCCGCAGGGCGTGCACATCGCCCCGCATGCGATCGAAGCAGCTTCCACGTTCGCGGTGCTGACGCGGCTCGAGCCGAGCCGCCGCAGGGAGATCGGACAGATGCAGAAGCTCAGGCTCTACGACGAGGAGGAGCCGCAGGGGCTTGGGGCCCGGGACCGCACGGACCTGCAGCGCGAGAGCGTGCGCGAGGGCATGCACGGCGTCTCGCCGCGCTACGTCGTCAACCAGCTGGCCCGCGCTCTGGTGCAGTGCGACGGCTGCCTGACGGTCGGCGCCACGCTGCGCACCCTGTATGAAGGTCTCGGCAGTCACCCGTCGATCGATGCCGGCGACCAGGAGGCCTACAAGAACCTGTTGCACGAGGTGGCCGAGGATCTCGGCCGCCGGTTGGAGGGCGAGGTGTATCCGCACTTCGTGGCCGCCTTCGAGGACAACCTGGGCACCCTCTGGCACCAGTACCTCGAAGGACTCGACGCCTACCTGCTGGCCCTGCGCCTTGGGCGGCCGACGGCGGACGAGATCGAGCAGCGGCTGCGCAGCGTCGAGGAGGAGATCGGCGTCGCGGAGGCGCAGAAGCGCGCCTTTCGGGAGGAGATCGGCGTCTGGGCGGCTAGCGTGCGCTCACGGGACCAGATTACCGACCTGCCCCAGCATCCGGCGCTGCGAGCCGCCCTCGAGCGCCACCTCTACAGCCGCGTCCAGACGCTTCTGCAGGGCGCGCTGCAGGACGCCTCGCCCGGGGAGGGCATCCGTGCGCGGATTGAGGAGGTGCGGCAGAAGCTGGCCGAGCAGGGCTACTGTCCGCGCTGCAGCGAGGACCTGCTGCGCACACTCGGCGGCCCGGTGCCGTTTGCCCTGACCTGACGAGGCTTGCCATCGCGCGCGCCAAGTCCTATCCTTGGGCGCGAGATGGGAGGTGCTAAGGGTAAACGCCTTTGACCGCACCGTCTTCCTCTGGTGGAACGGGCTGGCCGGTCGAAACGCCTTCGTGGACGCGCTTGCCGTCTTCTCGGCCCAGTACGCCATCTTCGTCGTGGCGGCCCTGATGGTCGTGCTGTGGTTTGCGTTGCCGCGCAGGACCGTCGCCCTGCGCCGCCAGCTCCTTTACGCGGGATTGTCGGCCGTGGTGGCCATCGTCATCAACTACGCCATCGCGACCATCTGGGATCGCCCGCGTCCTTTCGTCGTCTATCCGCACCTCGTGCACCAGCTGGTGCAGCATGCGGCCGACGCCTCGTTCCCCTCGGATCACGCGGCCGTCGCCGCGGCGGTAGCCTTCGCGTTGCGCGGGCAGAACCGCTCCTTGCAGTTCGTCTTCTGGCTGCTTACCGGGCTGATCGTGCTCGCGCGGGTGTTCGTCGGCGTGCACTGGCCTACGGACGTGCTCGGCGGCGTGGTCGTCGGGTTCGTCGCGAGCTCGGTTGTGCTCGCGTTCTCCGGGTCCCTGCGCCGCCCTGCCGACTTCGTGCTCCGGCTCTTCCGCAGGGGGGCGCCGGCCGAGTCTAGGTAGGCCCGGCGATCTGACAACACGTACGGAGGGGGCTTCAGCATGTTGACGGGTAGTGTGACATGGCTTGACCACATGGCGATGGTGGCGAAGAGCGGCAGCGGGCACGAGATCATGTTCGACGCGGCCGCCGACCACGGGGGCGAGGACCGCGGCGCGCGGCCGAAGGAGCTCACGCTGCTGAGCCTCGGCGGCTGCACCGGCATGGATGTCATCTCGATCATGCAGAAGAAGCGGGTACCGTTCACCCGCTTCAGCATCGATCTCGAGGCCGACACCTCGAGCGAGCATCCGCAGGTGTTCACGGAAATCCGCCTGATCTACCGCACCGAGGGCCAAGGGGTCGAGCGCGAGCCTGTGGATCGCGCCATTCAGCTCTCGCAGGAGCGGTACTGCGGCGTGACGCACATGCTGAACAAGACGGCCAAACTCGTAGTTATCAGCGAGATCAATGGCGACCGCAAGGTGCTCGGCTGAGCATACGCCCCAAGGGAGACGGGGAGCCGGGGCTGTCCCGGCGAGGTGGGGGAGGGCAGATCCGCAGAGCCCGCGGCGGCGGGTTCTCGCCATGCCCCAGGGCGGACGAGCAGTCCCACATGGGGACCCGGCTTTCCGCCTTCATGGGCAGATCCGGTGGCCACCCTCGGTTCGCCGGATCCAGGCTGGGCAAGGGTCAAGCTGACGCCTGATCTGCAGACATGCTCCTCCAGGCGCGCCCAGAGGCCTTCCGCCCGGCTGCTGCTGTCTTGGGACGGCGGGGCGGCAGGCTCATCCTTCTCGCCAGTGCCGACGACGACGTGGCCCAGACCATGCGCATGGCCTGGGCCAACTTGCGTCCCTCGAGGGCGGTCGCGGCGCTGCGCCTCTCAGCGACTGATCGACGCGGCGGGACGCGGCGCGGGTCCATGCGCCACGAGCGTGTCGGCCAGGAGACTTGCGTAGAAGCTCGCGCCCTGGGGGTCCAGGTGCACCCCGTCCGGGTAGAAGAAGTTCGCGTGGCCTTGGCTCGCGTCGTACCAGTTGACCAGCACGGCGTTGGGGTAGGTCTTGACGACGGAGGCGAGCAGACGGTTGACCTGATCCTGCCACGGGCGAGGCACTCGCGTGTTGACGAGCAGAATCTCCTTCGCGCCGTTCAGCGAGCGGAGCAGGGAGATGAGCTGTGCCCGCGAGTAGGGACCGTTGTTGCCGAGTTCGAGGATCACACGGGAGCCGAGCTGGCCGTGCTCCTTGAGTTCGGCGATGACGGCCGGCGTCTGGTAGAGCTGCCTGCCCACGACCGCGTCGATGGTGATGCCGGGCAGCAGACGCTGTAGATAGGGGGCGGCGTCGATCATCACGGAGTCGCCGATGGCGGTCACGTCAGCGCCAGGGGGAACCGCGGGCGGCGGTGGATCCTCGGACTTCGTCGGCTCCGGGCCTCGGCGCGGCAGGATGACGTG
>JAJYSZ010000085.1 GCA_021793315.1 Bacillota bacterium
CGAGAGCCCTGGCTCCTTCCGTCGCCAGAACTGTCCTGGCCTCCGCCACGCTGGTCGCCCGCACGAACTCCATGGACATCAAAGCCCCTCCCAAGGTTGCGGATCACTCACCGACGAAGGAGCGTCAGCTTGTAATGCCTGCTACGGATGTAGAAGCTCGTGGCGTACAGCGGTCTGCGCTCCGCCGAATACGCCACGCCGTCCAGCAGAACGAGCGGCTCGAGCGGGTCGCAGCGCAACACCTCCATGACCCGCCGCTCGGGCAGGACCGCCTGCACGCCTAAGAGCGCGTACTCGACCGTAGGCCGGTTGGTATCGCTCAGGTAGCTCAGGATGTTGCGGTGCACCTTCACGAACTCGTCTGTGTCGATCACGTCCGGCAGAACGTAGTCGCGGCTGTAGATGATGGGCGTGGCATCGATCGTGCGCACCATCTCCAGAAGGCGGCCGGGGCTTCCCGCGGCGACCGACAGGGACCGTGCAACGTCGGCGGGCAGGGTCACGTCGTGGATGGCCACGATGTCCTCGGTCGTCGGGAAGCCGGCACGCTGCATGCTCAGCGCGAATGGCTCCAGCTTGTTGATCTCGGCTGTCACCGCGGCAGGGCGCCGGGCAACGAACGAACCCACACCATGCCGCCGGACGACCAGGCCCTCGCGTTCGAGAAGTTGGAGAGCCTCGCGCAGGGTGACGCGGCTGACGAACAGTTCACTGGCTAGCACGCTCTCCGCGGGCAAGCGGTCGCCGATCTGCCACTCTTCCGCCTCGATCCTTCTGCGCAACGCGTCGGCAATGCTCAGATACAGCGGTGTGCGCCCCAAGCCGGTCACCCTCCCCGCCAATGTCAGACGTCAGACGACTAGCCGGATGGTTGAAACGAGTTCCGCGACCCCGCGCCTTTTCCTATCGACAGCCGCAGCCACCGCCGTTTATTTATGCGTACGACCAACACCTGGCAGTCAGGCTTCGCCGCTACACCGGTCTCAAACGCACGGTCAGAGCCACTCTGTGCCAGAAGCAGAGCCAACTCGGCTTGCGACTGGCGCACCAGTATGCAGCTGAGTTCATAGAGGCCAACTTTAGGCAGATCCGAAGGGCGACTGGTTGGCGGGCCATGTTCGTTACGCTCGCCAAGGATTTTGAGGGCCAACGGCGCAAGGGCAGAAGACCTTACCGGAGATGCTGCCGCCCGGCATCGTGGCCGGCCATGTCCCGCACGACGTGGACCTCGGCAGATCCGTCGGCTTGTCCCACCTCATGCGTCGCGTCAGCAAACCAGGATCCGTCACACCCTAGCGTCCGCACCCTAGCCTTCGACCCACACCTGCTTGACACTCTCGGGGCCGCCACGATCGATTGACACACGCGAACTGTGCGTCTAGACTCACATTGCCTAGGGGAGCGGGAGCTGAGAGTGCGCCGCACGGCGCAGACCCTACCAACCTGAACTGGGTAATGCCAGCGGAGGGAAGGCAGAGCGGAACGCAGGTGTGAGAACGCCACGCGTCCGACTCCTAGGGAGTCGGACGCGTTTTTCTGTCGTCGCCGCCGCGCGCCCCAGGCCATCGCGCGAGGAGGGACCGGAATTGCAGTGGAAGCTCAGGGACATCGTGGTCGCGTCGGTGCTGGCGGTGGTGGCGGGCGCCATCTACCTCGGCTGGGACATCATCTTCAAGTTCGTGCCGTCGTCCGTCAACCCGGTCCTGCTTGCGCTGTTCAACGGACTTTGGTGGATCGCCGCAGGCATCGTCCCCTACATCGTGCGTCGTCCCGGCGCCGCCCTGCTGGCGGAGGCGGTCGGCGGCCTCGTCGAGTTTCTGCTCGGCAGTCCCTACGGCATCCAGGCGTTCACCATCGGCATCGCGCAGGGCCTGGGGGTCGAGGCGGGGTTCGCGCTGGGCGGCTGGAAGCGCTACGGCTGGGGCTTCATGCTGCTCGCGACCGCCCTCGGCGGGGTCGGGAACTACATCTACTCCTACTTCTATTACGGCGTGAACGAGTACTCGGCGGCTTTGCAGGCCGGCTACCTGATCGCCTCGCTGGTCTCGGGCGCGATCCTCTCTGGAGTGCTCTCGAAGCTGGTCGGCGACGCCTTGCGTCGCACCGGCGTGCTGCGCAACTTCGCGATCGCGAAGGACCAGGCTCACGCCTCCTGAAGCGGCGGCCGGCGTACCCGCCGAGCACACGGGGGAGCTACTGCTGCGCCTGCGGGACGTGGCGGTGTCCTACGGCGATCGCCCGCCCGTGATCGCGGGGGCCGACTTCGAGCTGCGGCGGGGCGACGCGGTGCTCCTCGTGGGCCCGAGCGGCTGTGGCAAGTCGACGCTGGCCCAGATCGCCGTGGGCCTCATACCGGGCGTCGTGGAGGCGGACGTGCGCGGCGAGGTCTGGCGTTCGCCGAGCCTGAATCGCCCTGGGGCGGTGGGCTATGTGTTCCAGGACCCGGCGGCGCAGCTCTGCCAGCTCACCGTCGGGCGAGAGGTCGCGTTCGGCGTCGAGAACCTGCAGGTGCCGACAGAGGCGATGCCTGATCGCATTGCGCAGGCGCTGCGGGACGTCGGCCTCGCGGTCGATCCGGAGGAGTTCGACGGGGTGCTCTCGGGCGGCATGCAGCAGAAGCTCGCCATCGCCAGCGCGCTCGCGCAGCGCCCGGAACTTCTGGTGCTCGACGAGCCGACGGCGAACCTCGACCCGCGGGCGACCGCGGAGATCTTCCGCCTGATCGCTCGGCTGCGCAAGATGGGCCACACGCTGCTTGTCATCGAGCACAAGTTCGCCGGACTGATGGGCAGCCTCGACCACGTGGTGGCGCTGGGCCCGGGAGGCAGGGAGGTATTCAGGGGGCCCCTCCCCGCTACCGTCGAGGAGCGCTTCGGGCAGATGCGGGAACTCGGCGTCGTGCCGGACTGGGCGAGCTCGCCCGGAGCGCAGACGCCACCTCCGGCCAGACCGGTCGCCGACTCGGCTGCGAGCGCGGCGTTTCGCGCTGAGGGACTGGGCTATACCTACGTGGCGGCGGCCCTGCGCCGGAGACTCCGCCGACGTGGTCAGGAGCCGCGGTTCGCCTTTCGCGACCTGAGCTTCGCGATCCCACGCGGGAGCCTGACCGCGATCGTCGGTCCGAACGGCTCCGGCAAGTCGACGCTGCTGCGCATCCTCGCGGGGTTCGAAAGGCCCAGCGAGGGGACGTTGGAGCGGCCGGCTGGCCGGGGCGAGATCGCCTTCGCCTTCCAAAACCCTGAGCACCAGTTCGTCTACGAGTCGGCGGCGGAGGAACTCGCCAGCCGCTACCTCGGCGACGGGCAGATACCAGACGACGTGCTAGAGCTGCTCCGCGAATTCGGCCTCGCCGGCCACGAGCGGCAGAGCCCCTTCGCGCTCAGCCAGGGGCAGAAGCGACGTCTCTCAGTGGCGGCGATGCTGGTGCAACAGCACGAGGCCTACCTGCTCGACGAGCCGACGTTCGGCCAGGACGCGCGCACGCAGGAGGCGATCATGCAGCGCCTCCTGGCTCTGCAGGCCTCCGGACGGACGGTAGTGGTGACGACGCACGACATGGACCTGGTGCGGCGCTACGCGACGCAGGTGGTGGCGCTCTCGGAGGGCCACCTGCTCTTTTCCGGGTCGCCTGAGGAACTCTTCGAGCGTCGGGATATCCTGCGCGCGGCCAACCTCGTCGCGGATCCGGAGGAGTCCGCCGCCGCGGAGGACGCGCGGGCTGCGTCGCCCGGCGGCGTCGCCGCAAGATTCGTGCGCATCGCACCTGCCCAGGCGCTTTCTCCGATCGGTCGACTCCATCCGGCGATGCAGCTCCTGGCGACCCTGCTCGCGATGGTTGTGCTGGCCTTCACGGTGAACGTGCGCCAGGGCGCCTACCTGACGCTGCTGCCGCTCGTGCTGCTCGTCCTGGGCGCAAGACTCACCCTGCGCCAGGTGGCCGCGCGGATGTTGCCGTTCCTTGTCTTTTTCGCCATGTACACCTGGACGCTCACGGCATACGCCCAGGTGCCGCCCGGCGCGCCGGGCGTGCACTTCCTGTTCTTCCGACTGAGCCTCCCAGGCCTCTACGCGGGACTCGCGCTCGGCATGCGGATGCTTGCCACCGTGACCTTCGCCGTCCTCTTCGTCTCGACAGCCGACGTCACGGACCTTCTATCCAGTCTTGCGCAGAACTTCCGGGTCCCACCGAAGTTCGCGTACGGCACGCTGGCCGGACTGCGCTTCTTCCCCCTCTTCGAGGATGAGTGGAATCGGTTGAGACGAGCGCGGGCCTTGCGCCAGAGGGACGGCCGCTTCCGCATGACCCGTGTCGTGACCTACGCGCTGCCGCTGCTCGGACAGGCGATCCGCACCGGTGAACGGGTCGCGATCGCCATGCAGGCGCGGGGCTTCACGGGAGACGCCATGGAGCGTGCTCAGGCACGCAGCTACTATCGGCGCCTGCGTGTCCGGCTGCTGGATGTCGCCTACGTCGTCATGCTCGTATCCCTGAGCGTGTTCCTGCTCTGGGTGGGCCGCTGAGCCCCAAGTCCGGTTCGTCGCAGCAGACAACCCGGCGTCCAGCACCGGCCTAGCACTCCCGTGCTGTCTTCGCCGCGCGGAATAGACTAGTCTACGACCAGGTAGGTGAGCGCCATGGAGCAGGTCGGGTCGTACGAGGCGAAGGCGCACTTGGCGGAGTTGCTCGACAAGGTCGAACGAGGCGAGTCGATTTTGATCACCCGCAACGGACGGCCCGCGGCGCTGCTGTCCCCTCCTCCGCGGTCCAGATCGAGCACCGTAGAACAAACCATCGCCGACCTTCGAGAGTTCGGAAAGCGGTACACGCTGCGGATGGATCTTAGAGCTGCAATCGAAGCGGGGCGGCGCTAGTGGCCTTCGTGGTAGACGCATCAGTGACCATGAGTTGGTGCGTTGCCGATGAGGCGGACGCCTTGTCAATCGCGGCACTAGATCGCTGTCGGACAGATTCCGCAGTGGTGGTCCCTGGAAGATGGGCCCTCGGGGTCGTCACATTACCCTTGGTCGCCGCAGGGTCGCTGCGACCCTGACATTCAGCGCATTACTCGCCCCTATCTCAACCAGCTCACACCGACCGAACCCATGCGTCGGCTTCTTCATCGCTTCGCTACTGCCGCGGAAGATCGTTCGCAAGCATTCCCTTGCCTGTCCGGACGGCCTGCAATTGCGGCGGTCGGTACATGTACGCTCTTAGTGCCTCAGTGACAATAGCCTCTCGCGTTTCATCACCTCGAAGACCGTCAATCTCCTTCACGACTTCAGCTGGGACACGAACGTGAATCATAACGCTCTTTGCCATGGCACTACAGTTCTCGTTCTGGGATGTCACTGTGCTCCACAGCTCGCTGCGGCTCCCATGTGCGGTCCTCTGTCGGAAGATCTGACCCATGGCCAGAAGGTGTAGGATCCAGCGGTGACTGAGCCCCTTCCGCCACGGTTCCGAACCTCTTGATCACCAGTCATGGGAAACGGCCCCCAGACCTCTTGAATGGCTATCAAGGGGTCACGCTCATGGAACCACGGCCGATCGGCAAGACGCCTAAGGCCGCCCGTCACTGCACTGTCGTCAAGACCCATTCCAGGATTTGTGAGGCGTCCGCTAAGGCGGTCGTAGCTTCGGCCTCGTCGGCATCGAAACCCGGATAGCGTGCTTCGACGCCATATGCACTTAGAACAGCCGCAGCATTGCGGACTGAATTCACGTCAAGAGCAGACTCTAGTTCATCCAATAACTGTTCGAGATCGTGTGTTCTCGGCACGAACATCTGACGGTGTTCGAACAAGGCCTTTAGACTCTTCTCTCCGCACTGCTGAGCGTGGAAGCAGCACGGATTCCACAGACCATTGTTCGCGGACAGACGCGCTACCGTCATATCTTCTTTGGCTTTGGCGAGCCACTCTTCAACCCTGGGCGTCATACACAACCCGACCTTCGCGCAGGATCTCCTTCGACAGTGGGAATCCGTCACGCATCTCGTCAGGCGTCCGGACCAGAAAGTCCATGGCGACTCCCTTAAGCCTGGCGGTGCGACGCACTACTAGAGACCGCTCGGCTCGAGGAAGTTCAGTCCGCATGACGACAAGGAAATCCCAGTCGCTATCGGGGCGGAATGTACCGCGCGCCCGCGAACCAAAGAGAATGACCTTCTCGATTGGAAGGGAGGCCGTCAGCCGTTCTACGACCTGCTCCGGGATCGTCATTCGCCACCGCCTCCAACGGTAGTATAGCAGGCTCCCGTAGTCGGTTTTCACCAGCATAAGTCAGGTCTACCGCCTGCGAGGCGAGGGCGCAGATCACGTTTGGCTCTCGTCGTGCCGCACCGCGTCCACAGTCGCCTCAACCCTGGCCGAATCGTGCCCGAGAGAATTGGATCAGAGTCGTCCCGCTTGCACGATCGCAAGATACGCAGCTCGAATCTCGTCCGATCGCTGCTTGCGGACGATTTGGCCAGGACTGCCTTCCCTAGCCCAGTCGATCGTGATGTGCTCGTCTCTGAAGCGTGGAATGATGTGTATCTTGTAGTGCGACAACATGTTGAGGCCGCACCTCGTGATGTCATCGTCGGAGATGTGCGTCATCCCGTCCGGGTGGCACGCATCCCGCACCGCCTGTGACAGCCTCTTCGTAAGAAGGAAGAGATGTGACGCTAGGTCATCCGGGATGTCGACGAAGTCGACGTAGTGCCGACGGGGGATCACCAGAACCTGATACTTATTGATGGGATCAGGGGGCACCATCGCGATGGCCAGCTCATCCTCGTAGACCAGGGGTGCCTGTGGGTCCAGCCGGCAGAAGGGACAGGCGTCAAGTTCGTCGGTGGGCACAACCATCCTCGCATCTCCCTTCCCATCGGCGGTTACCCCAACCTCAGCTCCGCTTCGACGGAAGCCACCTCTCGAACCCATTGCCTGACTGTTCCGCACGCCTGCTCGTCGTGCTTCCCCGCCTTGCGAGCCAGACACTTTGTTCTCCTGTTGACGCGCCGTGTTGACGCAAGCCGCACACTGCCATGTCATTCCGCGCGTGTGCCCCGCGTCCTCTCTCTTGCATGGCTCAAACGCCGCCGCAGAGTGGCTTTCGGGTTGACACCCCTTGATCATCCGGCCCGGTATGAGCGTCACATAACGGTCTTAGTACCCTTGATTGGTTATCAAGGGGTCGTGCGGGATGGGTATGCCTGGGTAAGCACTTTGAGGCGACCCTACACTCGCACGCGAATAGGCAGGCCAACCCGCTCACGGACAACGCTGTAAAGACGATCGTCATCTGCAGCTAATGTCACGGCAACTGCGTAGCTCTGAATCCATGTGGTTGGCGCCCACTTTCGGTGGGCCCTTACTATTAGCCAGTAGTCGGATCCGTAGCTTGCGAGGCTTCGGCTAAAGGTCCACGTCCCCTTCTGCAGGTTGCCTTTTTTTATCCGCATATTAGATCCGTGAGGCATAGGCGAAGGCTCAAACGAAATTTTGTAAGGTGAACGGAAGGCACTTTCGCCGTCCTCTTCTGGTCGCAAACGCCGATATGCGTCCGTCACTTCATCAAGTGACTTGCCCCTTACCACTAGGAATTGCATTTCGACTCCCAGATATTCGCTCCGTCGGCGGCGCACAGGTGGGTCGAACGCCAATGACACGGTCATTGACTTCCGACCAGGGGCATCACGCATCTCACTTGGTACGGGGATCCTGTAAATGTGAAAGTGGTTGGCAGTAATCTCGCTTTCAGCGACCAGCGTCACCCTTTTGTCGCCCGAATAAAGGACGAAATCCTCATCGGGTACTCCGTATCCGTAAATCTGTAGGGAAGCGTGCGGTCCAAGGATTCCGAGCGCGTCTCTGGCCACAGTGGGCACGTCTGAAGCTTGAGCAATCATGGCTCTGACGAGGTTAGCGCTAACCCGTCTTTCCAAACTCCGCTCCAGATCGCTCCATGTGATTGCGGCTAAGCGCGCCACTTGAGGCGCTGCATAACTGGTCCCCACGTCAAACGCAAAGAGACTCGTGGTAGGCTGGTGGGACGCGGACATGATGGCGGTACCACCCTCTTTAGTCGTCCGCCTAGTTCCCCCGAAACCGACAAAGGCGACGTTGCCACCGTAACCCATCACCTCAGGCTTGATAGATCCCTGGACTCCTGGACCGCTCCTGGTGAAGGGTGAGGGCAACTGAGGCGTTTCCACCACGGCGCGAACTATGTCCTGCCGGCCAGCCCCGTGAACAACTCCGGGCGTAACATCTCGCACAGTACCTCCGACGGTAAGTGCCAGGGCAGCCGTAGCCGGATCACTCAGTTGCGCCTCGGGCTCTAAGAGCGTTCTCGGATACTGTCGGAGAATTTCCTCCGCGCGTCTAGGATTGGTCGACATTACAGTTGGGTTGTTTCCTGACGCTACAACGAAAATGACCCCGAATTCGCGGGCTAATTTGTCCAACTCTTCAGCCCACAGCGTTTGGCGAGCGGTCTCTTGAAGCGCGGGCGCGTACGTTCCGATAGACAGGTTGAAAACCTTACAAAAGAAAGGAGCCGACGCGAACCGCGAAACGGCCTGCCTCATTTGAGTAACAATCAGGAGCTCATCATCAAAGTGGTTTTGGTCGTTGAGGACGCGTGCACTGTATATCTGCACTGGTCGCGAAAACTGCCCAGTCTCATAGCATGCGCGCAGGTCACCAAAGACAGCGATCCCCGCAACCATAGTTCCGTGACCATGGCGGTCCGATGGATCGGTGATGTTTGTAAGCACTGCTTCCTCATGCAGCACATACGGTCTCAACAGTGGATTCCCCGAAGCGACCCCACTGTCGATGACGCACACCTTTGGCCCATTTTCTTCGGGTGGCGGCAGGGGGGCTAGATCTTCAAGAGTTGCCCGGTATGCCTGGTTTGGATCAAGCATAGGTACTGGGGGGAGTTCCACCTCAGCCACCGCGGGCAGGGCAAGTACCTGACGCAATTGGTGCCCCGAGATCCGCACCTTCACCAAACACGTGCCAACACCAATGAACTGGTCCAAGACGCGTGATCGCTCATCGCGCACAGTAAAGGAACGAATTTCGTCCACATATGTGCTCGCCAACTCTCGACTGCCAGGGTACCAAAGCTCAATTTCCACAACGTATTGCGCGTTCGGGTCGACTCTGTCTCCACGGAGTCCAATCTGGGCCCTTAGACGCGGCCCCATCCGATCCTCTGGCGTCCACGTCCTCATTTGGTCGACTTCAATGTACTCGAAAACGTCCCATTTAGTACTATTGCGACCTTGCGTCGGGCCGCGTTTATACTGTTCGACGGCAACCATAAAAGATTCCAGATCGACTGTATCGCGACAGGCTACGACGGCTCTATCGGACTCCACCGAAACCACAATCATTCCCGCCTGCTCCAACCGCTGGAGTAACTCATCTTGATACGCCCCGACTGCTAAAGGGATCCGAAACACAAGATGAGGGGCTATACCCTCCGGGGGAGCGGCAACGCGCTGCTGCTCCGCCAATCGTTGCATGTTCTCGGAAATTTCCCGTCCGAACTGGTGCCGCGTCCCTCTATGGGGAGGCGGCGTACGATAAGAAGGTATCCTGCGTGGCAAGCTGATGTCTTCCCGTACCAACTGAAGATGCGGGTACCTGTTTTCTCCGTCATGCGGCAATTAAGGATCCCTCACATCCCTGAACACTTTGTTCCGCTGTCTCATCACGGCATCGTGCAGATCAGCAGGCTCCACTCTGCTTGCGCCTCTCAGGAGGCATCGCTTGATGGCGTTCCGCGCTATTTGTTCCACGTCTGAATAGGCCATTCCTTCCATTGCAGATACCATCTTGGGAATGGCAAGTCCATCGACTCCCACGTGGAGCAGCAACTTACCTAGCAGTTCAGTGATCTGGGATTTCGTGGGCTTTGGGAAATACACTACGTCATCGAATCTTCTCCACAGCGCAGTATCAAGCATGTTCTCGTGGTTTGTCGCCGCAATGATGATAGCTTCGCCTTTATATCTGTCAAGCATCTGCAAAAATGAGTTGATAACCCTTTTGAGTTCACCGTGTTCATTCTCATCTTCTCGGCTCTTTCCGATTGCATCGAACTCATCAAAGAACAACACCATCGGGCGCAATCTGGCAAAGTCAAACACTTTCTTTAAGTTACTTGCAGTCTGGCCGAGATAGGACGATATGACGGCATCAAATCTCACTAATGCTATGGGAAGATACATCTGGGTTGCCAAGACTTCAGCGGCAACCGTTTTGCCGCAACCCGGCGGACCGTAGAACAGGAGTCGGCTTACCGGCTTGAGTCCGTGGGCGCGTAACAGTTCGCTTCGGCGATTTTCGTCTACTGCACGTTCCAGCGCTTCCTCTACCATTGCGTCGAGGACTAGCGTTGCCGGGTTTCTCGCGGGAATCCACCATTCCACTAAGAAAGTACCTAACTCCTTATCTCTGGGTAACTCAGCTTGTGGCGCTTCCACAGGAGTCAGCACGCTAAGCGACCTCGCTTCTTGGCTGCTAAGGATTCGCTCCAACTCGCTGGCCAAACGTTGATGATCCTTCTTCCTCTCCTCGACTATCAAAGATCGGACAGTTTTATAGAAGGCCTCTGAGTCTCCTCTAACGAAGGCGCCAACCATCGACTGAAGGATCTCTCCCGTAGTCACCAACGCATTGCCCCTATTACGTGGGAATATAACTTAGTCTTGCCAAGGGTTCGATATTGATGCTCCGTACTGGCACGCGGCGTATGGCGAACGCTCCCAGGTTCGCTCTCTCCGCGTGAACCTCCTTCATTCCAGTCGGTGACTGGTCGGGCCGGTGGACAGACGGAGAACCCGCATCAATTCATAGACTTCACCTCTGGGCATGTTGCACATGATGGGGGACGACCCGCACCTGAGACCTCATGAATATCAAGAGCTCGCCCAAGGGGGATGGGTCCATCTGGTTAATATGCAAGGACCAGAGCTGCGACGTTGAGCCTTGGCGTTTTCTGGAGTAGACGGGAGGGAGACCCCTGCGTGAGAACGCGCGCATTAGTCTTTGTGCTGACCGCAACGCTGGTCCTATCGCCGACAGGCAACGCACTCCCCACGTACCTTCGCTGGTCGCGGCCCAACACGTTTGGGCGCATGAGTCCAATGCTGCTCGTGCAGGCAGGGATCCACGCGCGGACGTACCAGCGCACGCAAGACCCGGGAGACCTGTTCCAAACCAGTGCGGCGCTTGCGGAGGCGGCAAGTGAGCGTGACGCGTACGTCGTGGACGACCACAATTCGGAGGCCGTCCTGCTGTGGCCGACGCTCAGCAGTTTGTCGGTGGCGGTCCTCGAGCCTAGTCACCAAGCCCACGCCCTCAACATCGTCGAGAGGCTTGCCAACGACCTTCGGCAGACGAGGCGCGCGCTCGACCGGATGACTGGCTCCCACCTCGTTCGAAGAGGGCATCTCAACGGCAGCGAAGAGGCTCTCTGCGCAGTTTCCGCACGACCCGCCTCTGGAAGAGGTGCAGTAGGGAGATTCACTGGGAGCACAGTTGTGGAGCGGGAAGACGCGGAAAGTCAATGCGGCGATCCCGCCGCCGCCCTATGTGGTCGAGGTGCTGCAGGAATACCGTGAGCGACAGTCGCATTTGACCCAGTTCTTCTACTGGCAGGTTGGACACCTGGCTCTTCGCGACGAACGATGGTGAGTACGTGCGCCCCGACACCGTCTACCACCACTTCAAGGCCCGATCCGCACGTTCGGCTTGAGCGACATACGCTTTCACGACCTGCGGCACGTCAGCGCAAGCCTTCTGGACGGAACGGCGCCCGGAGCAAGCTGAAGGCAGACATCCTCGCCCACACCACGACGCGGACGTCCGACGAGACCTACATGCACACCTCGGAGGAGGTGCGTCGACGCGAGCTCGAACGGGCCGCCGCAGCCTTTCGCAGCGATAGAGTGGCAATTTGGGTGGCAACACCGAAAGCGGCCCCTCCGTGTGAATAACAAGTGGCCCCGCCTCCCTTACGGGAAGCGGGTTTCAAGTGGTGGGCACGGCTAGTATCGCCCCAGCCAAACCTCTTGAATGTGAGGCAGGAGGTCGTTTGGCATTCGGTATCGCAACAGTGCCACCGACGCGATGCGGGTGAACTTAGCCCGCAGTGGACTCAACTTGCACGTGGGTAAACCGTCACACCGTCCTCAAGGGCCGTGGCCAGAAAGGAATCGGGTTCTGCAGACGCGATCTTGGATGGCGTGTAGGGTATTACGTCGACGTCGACATCGACCGACGGTAGGCAGCGGTAGAGTAACGCAAAGTCCGCTAGGATGTCGTCTCCGAAATCTGATGACACCACCAGGAGGTCAACGTCACTCGATTCTCCCGCGTCGCCCCTGGCCCTGGAGCCAAACAGAATGACCCTCTCCACATGGATCTTCGTGCTAAGCGTTTCTACGAAAGACGCTACGATGCGCTCGACGTCAACTGCTGTTTCGCCCACGCGATCACCTCCTGAGCCGTAGTCAGGAGCCCTTCAGCAACATCCAATGTCGTCCTTTGGCCGAGTTCCTTCCGTACCTCTGGATAGCGAGTAGCGATGTAATACGCGGACAAGGTCGCCAGACGTTCTATTAGGTCCTGTCGTTCGAGGCCCGCTTCACTCGCAAGGGTGACAAGGTTGTGGATCTTGGGCGGCACCCGCGTGGTCTCCTGAATCACCGCTTTTAGCGCTTTCTCAGCCGACTGCTGGGACTCAAAGCCGGCGTAGAGATACCTGCCGCCGCGAAACATAGCCTCAGCAGCATCAAGGTCTTCCTGCGCAATTTCCAGCCACTCGACGGTTGTAGGCTTCATGCTCTCACTCCCAGAAAGCTGCGTGCTGAGGACATCCTCGCCCCGCATCCTTGCTGCAGAATTTCTCTAGCAGTTCTGCCTAACCTCCCCCCAAACCCTAGCATTCAGCAGGTGGCCTGCTCACAGATGCACCAGGTGGGCCACGCCCACACACCAGTCCTCCCGGCACGCTTCGGAAGGGGAAGAGGTCAATCACGTCGCTGTGCACGACGTTAAGGACGCGCCTTGGGCGTCCAATGCGAGAGCCAGCGCATCGCTTTGGGCTGTGCAAAGGCCGATCAGCCAAGGATCGTCGGACGGCGAAATAGGAATGTAGGCTTGGCTACCCTGGGCATATCCCTTTCAGGCCACTCAAAGCTGGCCAGCAGCGGTGCGTCAAAAATCCTCACTGATGCGGATCTTCCCGCGCAGCAAGCCTGCAAACGCTTGCGCACTACGGTCTCCAGGCACTACCGGACTACCGGCTTACCAGCCCTAGAAATGATAATCTCATTGCCACCTGCAACTCTATCCGGGAGGCTCGACAGATGGATCTTCGCCTCGCGCTCGTCGACCAACTTCGACGGCGCCCCCTTTCCGGATTATAAGAACAGTCGAGAACGACTATTGTTGCTTCATGGCTCTGGCCCTAACTGGAGTTTGACAGCCTCTGGTGCAGGATCTGCTCTGCGAGCGACATAGAGGGGCCTCTTAAAGTTTGTTGGCCATTACACCTCGCCCTGGCGTGAGGCCTTCGGGTCG
>JAJYSZ010000007.1 GCA_021793315.1 Bacillota bacterium
CCACCTGAAGGCCGTTGCCCGTGGCCGTCATGTCGTCGTCTACTCCGAAGAGCCCGACGGCGAGAAGGTTTCCCGCATCCGCTTCTGCGCCCTCGACCACTACCAGTTCCGGCTCGACGTCACCACCCACCCTGGCCGATGGGAGCCTACACCCTACGAAGGCGAGTTGCCCCAGCTCTGCGACTCTGCCCTGAAGGACCTCCCCTGGCTCCTGGCCGAGTTCTGAGGAACGAACTTCCGGAACGCTGCACTAGGCAGCCTCACACCACACATAGCTCGACGCCGTAATTGTTCGGCAATCTGGTACTGTTTGGGCTGCGTCAGACCCTTCAAGAAATCCAGCCTTCGCGGTTGGAGCTGCACCTTCGCAAATCCTCTGCTGCCAAGCACACCTGCGTAGGGAGAAACTGTGCACCCTCCTGTACCCTACCCTTTACCCACATCTCAGCTGTCATGAGTTAACAGGCTAAGTGTAATCGCCCAGGCTATCTAAGATAGCATTGCTCACGGTAAGTGCGAGCGTTCGGGGCTGCGGAGGTCGTTGGCCCAGGTGAGGGCCTGGTCAAGGAGGTCCGCGGGGGCATCAGGGAAGTCCTGACGGAGGGCGGCGGAAGCATCGGAGGGGCTGGCGCCCGAAGCGAGCAGGTGGTAGGCGCGAAGGTAGGCGCGGCCGAGCGGTGACGCGGGCTGCGCGCTCTGTTTTGCTGGGGAGGGTTGTGCTGGCGCCGGTCGCGGGTGTTCGGCCGGTGCACGGTCATCCTGCACGCGGCGGAGCACGCCGCGGAAGAAGGCACCCGGGGAGCGGATGGCGCCGGCGCGGTAGGCTCTGTGGCGCAGGATGCGGCGCAGGGCCTCCTGGGCCTCGGTGAGGCCGGCCATCTCCTCGCGAAGGATCCTTTCGCAGGCGCGCGGCGCAAGGCCGAGGGCCTGCGCGATGGTCGAAAGGGTCTCTTCGCCAGTTGGCTCGCCGCTCACCTGAGGTCAAACTCCTCGACGGCCGCCTGGACGTCCTGGGCAGTGACGGCACCGCTATGCTGCTGCGCATCTCGCAGGGCGATGCGGGCGAGCGCCGCGAGGATGCGGGGGATGGCCCGGGAGCGCTGGAAGAGGAGCTCCTGGGCCTGCGGTGCGAAGTCGCCGAGATCTTGGAGGAACGCCGCAGTCTCGACGCGGGTAAAGCCGTAGAGGCGCACTCGCACGGATATGCGCTGGGCGATCGGCTCCATGGCCTGCGAGCGCAGGTGCGCCGGCAGGGCGCCGGTGCCGATGAGCAGGATGCGCACGGGCAGGGGCTCCCCGAGCGGTGTGGCGAGCAGGTTCCTGAGGCCGGAGAGGACGTCCTGGGGCAGGTCCTGGGCCTCGTCCAGGGTGACGAGGAGGAGCTTTTGGGCCTCGCGCCAGGGGGCGACGACGGCCTGGATCTCCGAGAGGAGTTCCGGGGTGGTCCAGGCGAGGCGCTCGCCGAGGCCAAGGGCGAGGGCGCGCAGGAAGGCGCGCAGGCTCCCGAGCGGTGCCGAGAGCGGCACGGTGACGATGCTGCGGGAGGAGCCTTCACTGGAGGCTCCTCCGAGAGAGCGGACGAAGGCCTGGACGGCGAGCGTCTTGCCGACGCCGGGCTCGCCGCTGACGACGGCGATGCCGCCGACGGAGAGGAAATAGGAGAGTCGGCTTTCGAGGTCCTGACGGCCCTGGGAGAGCAGGAGTTCCTGGGACAGCTCGGTCACCATCAGATTTCACCGTCCTTCGTGATCGCAGTGAGATAGCGGCTGAGGTGCAGGTCGCGGCCAGCGCGACGGACGAAGCCAAGGAGGCGCTGCTCGGCCTCTGCGGGTAGGGGCAGGCCGGGTCGGGAGAGCGTGAGGCGCAGGAGGTCCATCTCCTCGACGTGCATCTCGCTCCCGAGGGCCTCCTGCAGCAGGGCGGCGAGGGATGCGTCGGAGAGGGCGAAGGCGGGCGGCGCCTGCGGCGAGGGGCCCGGCCGATCGGGCAGGGCCTGGAGGTAGGCACCCGGCGCCGTGCGGCGCCGCCGCGCGGGCTCGGTGAGCTTCGGCAGCGCCAGGTGCGCGACGGGCAGCGCGGGCTTGGCGGCGATCGTCTGGTCCTGAAGTTCGATGTACACCACGGACAGATCGAAGAGGTGGAAGGCCACTGTGACGGGCAGGCCAACGAGGTCGTCGGGCACCGCGTAGCAGTTGCCGCCGAGGGGCTTCGTCGTGCCGTGGCGGCGGCGGTTGTAGTCCTCGATCCAGCGGGCGAGGAGATCGTTGACGGCATCGAGGCTGGTGATCTCGCCACGCTCCAGGAGATCCCGCAGGGCCGGTTCCACCTGGTCCTGGATGGTGCGGAACACCCGCTCCACGCGTCCCTTCCCAGTTGGCTGCCGCGGGGCAGCGTGGATCGGCCGCACACGTAGGTCCGCAAGCACCCGCAGGAAGTGGCGCGAGACGTAGGGGCTCCCGTTATCAACGTGCGCCCCGGCCGGTACGCCATAGCGGGCGATCGCCCGCCACAGGCAATCGTCGAAGGCCGGCAACCGCTGGTTGAGGTAGTACCTAGCGGCGACGATCGTGCGCGAGTAGACGTCGAGCCAGAGGTGGAGCCGCAGACGGTGGCCGTGCATCCAGGGCCCCGGCGAGGCGTCACTCCGCCAGAGCGCCATTGGCCCCTCCACCTCCCAGCGGCGGTAGGCGCGCCGCGTTCCCTGCTCGGCGCGCGGCGCCCTCTCGCGCAGGATGCGGCGCACGGTGGAGGGGCGCAGTTCCCCCTCGGCCACCTCGCCTGCGAGTTCCAGGTGCGGATGAGGACGGGCGTCGTTGCCTGCGGATGCTCTGTGCGCAGGGCAATGAGCCGCTCCAGGGTCTTGGGCGCGATCGCCCTGATCGTGCCCTTGTCGCTGCGTTCCTGGCGCATGAGCGCCTTGGCCCCGCCTTCGCGCACTGCCGCGAGCATGCGGTAGAAGGTCGCACGGCTGAGGTGTCCCGTCGAACCCTCATCCAGATGGAGCTCGCTCTCCGCGAGCTCCGCCACCTGGCGCAGGCGCGAGGAGCCGTGCGACCGCTGCCGTACCCCGAGACCGGACGCCCCATCGAGTTCCTGCTCATGCGCCACGGCACGCGCGTCAGCATCGCCCTCATCCGCAACACCCTTAGGCGCGCGGTGGGGATTGCGGGGCTCGTGGACGCCAAAGGCCGGCCGCGGCACATCACCCCGCATCAGTTCCGTCACACCTACGCGACCGCATTGATCAACGCCGGCATCAGCCTGCCTGCCCTGATGCGCCTGCTCGGCCACGTCAGCGCGACCATGAGCCTGCGCTACGGCCACCTCTTCGACGCGACAGTCAGGCAGCAGTACGAGGCGGCCCTTAGCGAGGCGAAAAGCCAGTACTCGACGGCGATGCTTGAGGTTGCAGTGGCGACAGCGGAGGGAGAGCCGGACGCTAACTGGATGAGAGCGGCAAGCTCAAGACGCGGCTCGCCCACGGCTACTGCCTGCGCGAACTCGCCCAGCAGGCCTGCCCGGTCGCGAACGTCTGCGAGCGGTGTCCGGCGTTCCTGCCATTGCCGGAGGAGAAAGAAACGATCCGCCGCCAACTGGAAGACGTCAAGCTGCTGATCCGCGATGCTACGATGCGCGGCTGGGAGACGGAAGTCAGACGGCACCAAGAGGTCGCCAATCACCTACAGGGGCTGCTCGACAGCCGGCCTGACCCGCCGGTAACGCCAACGAAGCGTCGAACCCAGGCGGCACGATAGCGCTGCAGCATACGGCGATCAAAGGAGGAAGCGGAGGCGCGTGAGTTGTGTGCCGCCGTCCGCTCGGACTCGGGGAGCGTGTCTGTCGAGGGCGTTACGCCAGGGAGAGAATGTCCTGTGTTACCACCCTGAACCTCGATACGTTCGGACAATCCATCGTCGTGCATGCGATCAGCCTGAATGTGGGCCGTGACCAAGCGCTGCACCCGCCGGCGGCCTCTAGCGGGAAAACCTGGTGAGGTCATCTAGCGTCTGAGGACACAGCCTCCGTCGACATGGAGCACCTCTCCAGTCACGAACTAGTGAGAGATCAACTTCGGCGCGTCGTTGCGGCCAAGATGCCTGCCCCTGCGACACCGACAAGGCCAACCAACGGGAGCGCCGAGGAAGCGGGCAAGGATGTGAGCAACGCGCCGACGGCCGGCCCACCCAGGGCGATGCCTCCGTCGTAGGCGAGATAGAAGATCGCAGACGCGGAGCCACGCCGAGCAGATGGTGCACGCTCGAGAAGAGGGGCCAAGACCGCCGGATGGATGCTGCCGCCGGCGACGCCGTATAGCATGGCTGCAGCAACCAACTGGCCCATGGTTATTGCCCAGCCGAGGAGGGCCATGGCGACGGCGGCGGCCACGGCTCCAGGAATCACAAGCCACGCCCGACCGTGGCGGTCGCCGATCCTGCCAGAAATGGCGCGCGTGCCGGTAACTGCCAGGGCATAGACGGTGTAATACAAGCCGAAGGCAGGGATGGCACGGGCAGCGCCGCGTACGGGTACGAAGTCCACGTGGACGGCATAGGTGATGCCGAAGGTGCCGATAGCCAAGGCAGCCGGCCACCACGGCACTCTGGCGCCGTCAGCCGCTGGTTGTTCGACTGGTAGGCGACTTTCCGGTGCCCGTAACGCCAGCAGGGCGCCCGCTACGCAAGCCAGGGCGGCGAGCCAGAATACGATCGCTACGCGCCCGCCCTGGAAGAGCCCGATACCGATCAGAGGGCTAAAAGCGGCGGCAGCGTTGGTGGAGATGCCAAACTGGCTCAGGGTCGAAGTTAGGTTGCCGGGCCGGGCAATGGAAACCAAGCCGGCATCAGGGCGGTGGTGAAGAGGGCCAACCCAACCCCCTGCAGCGCCCGAGACACCCCGACCGCGACCGGAGTGGCGGCGGACGCCAGGAGCACGGCCCCGGCCGCGACGATGACTGCACCCACCGTCAGGGGCCTACGCTGTCCGAGGCGGTCGGCGATCCAGCCGGCAGGCACCCGCGCAAGCATTGTAGCCACAACGAAGGCGGTCCCGACCCAACCGACCACTGCGGTGTCTCCGCCCATGCCGCGGGTAAGAAGTGGCACGACGGCCTGACATGCGTACACAGCCGAGTAGACCATCAGGTTGGCTGCGGCCAGCCACCAGATCATAGGAGCTGTTCCATCATCACCGTGTCGACCCATCGCCCGTCGAGCTGTCCTTGTTCATGTAGAACGCCGACCACCTGAAAGCCCATACGGGCGTAGAGGGCCATACCCGATGCATTGAACGGGAAGGCGGTTAGCACGAGCTTGTGGTACCCCAGTGTCTTCGCTCGACGGACGAGTTCCGCGAGCAGCAGGGTGCCAACGCCCTTCCCGCGCAGGTCCCGCGCCACGTAGACGGACAAGTCGGCGACGTGTCGGTACGCTTCGCGAACATTGAACGGATTGAGCGACGCCCATCCTTCCACCTGTCCTGACGTCACTGCGACGATGACGGGATGGCGGGTTTGGCGACCAGTGAGCCATGCCACCCGCTCATCCTCTGTGTGCGGGGACTCGTCGAGGGTGGCGATGCGGTCCTCGATGCCTTGATTGTAGATGCGTGTGATCGCGACGACGTCCTCGACGCCGGCACGCCGGACCCAAGGCAACGGTCGCCTCAGGGAGACACCCATCACCACGGCCGTGTCCGGACACGCCTCCTGGAACTCCGGTGAGAACCGCATTGAAAGTGGAGCGTCGGCCCTGGCGACACGGGCAAAGCCGAACCGAGGGAAGAATCCGTCGGCTGTGGTCGTAAGCAGATACGCCCGTCTGAACCCTTCCGACGCAACTTCTTCGAGCACAGTGACGGAAAGGCGCTCGGCAAAGCCCTGCCCACGAGCGGTGGGATGCACGGCCACCGAGCGCAAGAGGACTGCATCGTCATGCACCTCGGTCGCTGCACAGCCAAGCACATTGCCTTCTCGTTCGACGACCCAGAATCGGGATAGGTGATCCATGGCGCCGTCGAGTGGGAGTTGGACCGCAGACAGCAGGCCAGCGATCACGGGCCAGTCGTTCGTGGCGGCTCGCCGAAGGGAAACGTCAGCGAGGTCACGCCCACCGATGCTCACGATTGAGTTCTCTCCTTCCGCTGCCAGTCGCATGGCCTCAAGTCCACGGCGAAGCATCTTGCGCCCATGGCATCATCACCCCTTCTGACTCCGACCGCCTTACCCCTCAACTTGTGGTCCACCATCAGCGATGTGTGGAACGCGTGAGACCCGGCAGCCCAGCCTGCCGCAATGCCAGATCCCCGCTCCAATCTCGAGGACGTCCCCTGAGTCGCCGAAGTCTTCACGGCCACGATGATTGTGTGATACAACTACTGTAGTTGGCAAGTGAATCGTGAGGATGGTGTGTGTCAAATGGAATCGGGACAATCCACGATGCATCTCCTCAGGGATGTCACTCGAACGTTCGCCCGCGTACAGCGACGGGCGTTTAGCTGCTGCGGGCCGGCGTCGGAGACGCAGTGCCTCGCGCTGACCGCTCTTGGTCCCGGCGAAGCACTGCCGGTATCCGAACTCGCGGCGCGCCTTGGCACCGACGTCGCTTGGGCGAGCCGCACCGTCGAACAGCTCCATCGCTCTGGAGATGTCCAACGTCTTGCGGACCCGTCCGATCGCAGAGTTGCCCTGGTGAAGTTGACGCCAGCTGGAGAACTTCGCGCACGAGAACTTCAGCAGGCGCTGGAAGCCCACGCTGAGGCGATCTTGCACGCGATTCCAAAGGAGCGTCGTGACGCCGTGTTGGAGGCTCTGCACCTGCTGCAAGGGGCGCTCAGGGCGGCAGAGCAGGACACCATCGTCGCACCGTTAGAGCTTCAGTGACTCGGAGACCACAGAGGAGCTGGCGGATAGTGGAGGATCGTGCACGCAAAACCTATTGGGGCCTTCTCGGACTCCAAGGTGCCGTGACCTTCAGTGATGCGGTGATGCCACTCGCGCTGCCCTGGATCGCATACGACCTCAGCAGGTCTTTGCCGCTGATGGCTGTTCTCTACGTGGTTGAGTCACTGATGCCGCTCGCAGTCGGCATCGGGATCACACCGTGGCTCGCACGGGTCGGACCGATGCGGGCCCTGTGGGCGAGCCAGTGGAGTCGTGCCGTCATGCTGGCCGGCGTGCTCGCTCTGTACTCCATTGGCTGGCGCGACGGCCTCTGGGCCTGGCTCTTCGCGACTGCAGGCGTGATCGGCACAGGCAGCGTGATGGCCGAGGCGTCCGTGCGTGCCGCCATACCCGCGAGCGGGATCGCGTCGACGGCATACGCGAGCGGCTTCGAACGCGTCGGAGCCATCGTTCGGCTGACGGCAATCCCCATAGCAGGGGTCGCTCTCGGGGCTTTCGGCGTCCGCGGTATCCTGCTTCTTCTACTCGTGCTTGCGGCAGTGGTTGGCGCCTACGCCCCCACTTTGCCAACATCGCGTCCGGAGACTGCTCGGCCGGTGAGGGCCGTTCGTCCAATATCGGGATTCCGCCTGCTGTGGCAGCTCGGCCCGATCCGGTCGTTGGCAGTGCAGGCGATGGTCGGCAACTTCGGCAATACGCTCGTCATGAGCACGCTCCTCTTCTATCTGCGTGCGTCCCTCCACCTGTCCGCTACCGGCGTATCCCTGACGTTCGCGGTGATCGCCCTTGGCAGCTTCCTCGGTACGTTCACTGTCCTGCCGCTCCTCCGTCGCTGGCGCCGCGGCACACTCTACCCCCTGTTTCTAACGGGAGGACTGATGGGGCTATTACTTCTGCAGATCCATCAGCCTTGGGCGCCTGCGGTAGGGGAAGCGATCGTGTCGGTGTGCGACACAGCCTGGGTGGTGATGAGCACCGGCCTGAGGCTCCAGCGCATACCGGACGGAGAGCGTACGCAGGTTCTTACGGCGTCACGTCTTCTCTCTAACTCCATCGTACCGGTTGCTGGGATCGTTGTGGCCACGTTAGGGCCGCTGGTTGGGATTCCAGTCCTCTTCCTCGTTGCCGCCATCGCCAAAGCTACAGAGGTTGGCGTGGCGAGCAGCTCCGGCATCCGCCACATCGACGCCGGCTACTGTTGTGCGCTCGGGTCAGCGTAGATCGCGGGTTCTTTCACCCTTCTCCGCCCCGCATGATGGTCGAGCCGGTTCCTGCCGCTGCGCGCACGCGCCTTGGGAATCAGGAAGGGTAGATGCTGCTCCGACGTCTCCCATAGTCACCGCAACGAAGGCGACCAGGTTAGCAGAATGCTCTGCCTCATCACGTATAGCGCACTCGACTGAATCGAGGGACGCAGGCGGCTACCTGCAGCAGGGATTCTACGTTTATGTTGGCGAAACAGCTCGAATGGCCTGATTACGTATACCGGAAAACCTCGACCAGCCGATACATAGCAGACTGGCGAAATCTGAAGCAAAACTGCGGATTGGCCGGATAAGTCCGCAGCACGCGAAAAGGATGCTGGTCGTGTGATCTGGGCGATGGGCTTACGTCGACGTGACGGCAAGCAGGTCCGTCCATACCCAGTTGCTCTCGTGGTGACGGCTCGTAGTGACGCGGTACTTGCTAGAACCAGCTTAAGGCAAAGAGAAAACCCGCAATCCCTTGCGGGGAGCGGGTTTGACACTGCCGCAGGAGGAGTCGAACTCCGACACGAGGATTTTCAGGCAAGTAGCTGCTCAAGCCGGTAGCGCCAGGCTCCTGAGGAGTCTCCGGTCTTGATGGGTCGCCAACCGTCCGGGGTAGGATCGCCATCGCACCAGCGCGCTCGTAGGCCCATGAAAACCCAGTTGCTCTCGTGGTGACGCCTCGTGGTGACGCCGGACTAAAACGCGGCATACCTCAGTAGGGATATCCGCTCTAGCAAAGCCTGAAACCCACTGCCATAGCGGGTTTCAGGTCTTCAATTTGGTGGAGCCGAGGGGAGTCGAACCCCTGACCTCTTGAATGCCATTCAAGCGCTCTCCCAACTGAGCTACGGCCCCGAAAAGCGCGTCCACGCGCACGCACGGCGCATCGGGCACGTCTGAAACTATACTCGAACGCAGGTCGGGCGGTCAAGCAATCAGACACCGACCTGCGGGCCTCCCTGCAGGCGCCTATTCCCGCCGTGTGCGGCCCATTGCCAGGCAAGCAGGCCACAAGCGGTGGAAGGTCCGGTTTGCCTGCCCGCCAGTTGCCGGTGCGGCCCAGCCTCAGTCGTCATCGTTCGGCTCGTCGTCGGCAAGGTGCATCGGCACCATGCCGATCACGATATCCGTCCGCCGCCGCAGAGCCGCTGCCAGCAGGCTGCCCAGCCGGTTGTGCAAGAGCCCCGTCAGTCTTCCCGTCGGCACCATCTCGGGGATGAGCACCACCAGGCGTTCGCCCTTCTGGCGTTCCAGCGAGTTGATGAAGCGGACGACCGGGCGGACCACCGAATGGTACTGGGACTGGAGCGTTACGAGCCGCACCGGCGGCGCCCACTTCTCCCAGGCCGCCTCGAGCACCTGGAGGTCCTGCTCGTCCTCCTCAAAGAAGACCGCGAGCGCGATCACATCGTCGCCGAACGCGAGGGCGTGCTCCAGGGCTCGGCGCGTCAGGGTCGACAGCTGCGGCGAGATCGGAACGACAATCGTGGGGCGCGGCTTTGCCACCACCGGCGCGGGCTGGACGCCCGGATGGAGCGCCTCGTCGACGCGTGCGTAGTACCGCCGCACCTGGCGGAAGAGCAGCATCAGCAGCGGGATGGCGAGCACGACGACCCATGCGCCTTCGAGGAACTTCGTCAGGACGAAGAGGATCGTGGCCGCACAGGTGCCCACGGCCCCCACGGCGTTCAGTCCCGCGCGCAGAGCCCAGCCGGGAGGTCTTGTCCGCCACCAATGCACCACCATGCCGGTCTGGGACAGGGTGAAGCCCGTGAACACGCCGATCGCGAACATCGGCACGAGAGCCTGAGGATCGCCGCGCACCGCGAGGAGCAGCACCGCGGCGGCAATGGCCAGCACCCAGATGCCGGACTCGAACACCAGGCGGTCGCCCCGGATTGCGAACACATGCGGCAAGTAGTGGTCGTGCGCCAGCATGCTGGCCAGCAGGGGCAGCCCGCCGAACGACGTGTTGGCGGCCAGGCCGAGCACCGCCGCTGTGGCCAGCGAGACCACGTAATAGGCCCAGTCGCGGCCCACCGACGCCGCCATCACCCGGCTGAGCAGCGTCTCGTGGCCGCCCGGGCGGACGCCGAAGCGTACGGCGAGCAGGGCGATGCCAAGCAGCATCGCGGCCAGGATGGCCCCGAGGAGCCACTCCGTGCGCTTGGCGCGCAGCTGGCGCGGCTGCCGGAAGAGCGGCACGCCGTTCGCGATCGCCTCGACGCCCGTGAGGGCGGTGCAGCCGGCCGCAAAGGCCCGCACCAGGAGGAGAGTGCCGACCGGCGCCGCTGCCTGGGCGACGCTCAGGTGCGCCTGGGACGAGCCGTGACGGAAGAGCCCGAACACCAGCACCGCGAGCAGACCGACGATGAAGAGCATGGTGGGCAGGAGGAAGGCGCGCGCGCTCTCGCCGACGCCGCGCAGATTCAGGAAGGAGACCACCGCCAGGAGCAGCATGCAGAGCGGCAGCGTCCAAGGCAGCAACGCAGGGAAGGCCGACGTCAGGGCACTCACGCCGGCCGCGATCGAGATGGCTACCGTCAGGATGTAGTCGACGATCAGGGCGGCGGCCGCCAGGTGGCTGCTTCTGGCGCCGAGGTTGTCTTTCGAGACGGCATACGCGCCGCCACCCTGGGGATACGCCTCGATCACCTGGCTGTAGGAAAGCACGAGGAGTACGAGCAGACCGACGATCGCAAGCGAGATGGGCACCAGGTAGGGCAAGGCCGCCGCGCCCACCGTGACCAGAACCAGCGCAATCGCCTCGGGCCCGTAGGCCACGGACGAAAGCGCGTCGAGGGAGAGGGCGGCGAGCCCCTCGGAGGTGCCGATCTCCTCCGCCTGCGCCTCGCGGCTTTTGAGCGGTCGGCCGACCATGAGGTGCCAAATGTCCATGCGCACGCGGCCAGAGCCGCCTTCCCCCCTTAGGGCGGTTCCACCGTACAGTTTGTCGCTCAGGGACCGCGATGCTGCGCGCAGGCTCTTTTGGGCTGCGCACGGGCCAATCTTGCGGGCGGATGGCCCGCAACGGAACCTGGTGGCTCCCTTCGCCTTCCGGACGACGACGCGGCGCCAGCTCTTGCGTTCAGCAGGTAGCTATCCTGGTGCTGAGGCCAAGGATTTGCCGCAGGCGATGCGATCACCTTTCCCTGCGCAGCCGACGGCGAGGCTGCCGGGAGCCGCGGGGAGGGCGCATCCATCCCCAGAAGCTGGTGTTTCCTTGGGGTGGACGCTCAAGGTCGCCCCGCGTCCGCAGGGCCTACGTCCTCACCCTGACCTTCAGCGACACGTCGCCGGCTCCTGGCCTTTCGGGTGCCGGCGGCGGAAGTGTTTTCGTCAAGGCGATCGCGGCGCCAGACGGGATCGGACGCCGTCGTCCTCCTGACACTCGACCCGGCCACGGCCCAGTACTGCACGGGCAGCATCGAACCCGCAGGGCAGCTGCCGTTCGTCGAGCTGCGGTTCGCGTCAGGGGCGACGAACCCGTCCGGCGTCGACCCCTTGCGCCTGGCGCCCCCGAGGTCAGGCGCCGCCCACGTCCAGCACCGCCGCGCCGTCCACGCGGCTGGCCTTCATGTCCTGCAGAGCCTCGTTCGCGGCGGTGAAGGGATAGGTGGTGAACTGCGCCCGGATGTCGAGGCGGTCGGCGAGCGCAATGAAGTCGCGCGCGTCCTGCGCTGTCAGGTTGGCGACGCTGCGCAGGGTGCGCTCGCCGTAGAGCAGGCTGTACGGCATGCTCGGAATGTCGCTCATGTGCACCGCGTTGATCGCCACCGTCCCACCGGGGCGCACGGCCTGAAGCGCCTGCGGCACCACGCTCCCCGCCGGAGCGAACGTCACGGCGGAGTCGGCAAGCTCCGGCGCCTCGTCGCCGGGCATGCCTGCCCAGCTCGCGCCCAGCTCGCGTGCCAGGCGACGGTGCGACTCGCCGCGCGTAAAGACGAACACCTTGGCGTCCTGGCGCGCGGCCAGCTGCAGCACGAGATGCGCCGAGGCGCCGAAGCCGAACAGCGCGACGGTCCCGCCCGGGTGGAAATCCGCCAGGCGCAGGGAGCGGTAGCCGATCACGCCGGCGCACAGCAGTGGTGCCGCCGCGTGGCTCTCCATGCGCTCGGGGATCGGCACCGTGTAGGCGGCCGGCACCGTCATCCACTCCGCGTAGCCGCCGTGGCCGTGCAAGCCGTTGAACTCCGCCCGCTCGCAGAGATTCTCCTCGCCGCGCAGGCAGGCCGCACACGTGCCGCACGCCCTGCGCAGCCAGTAGGCGCCGCGGCGCGTCCCGATGGGCACGTCCGCAACGCCCGGCCCCACGGCGTCCACCGTGCCGATCACCTGGTGTCCCGGAACGATCGGCAGGCGCGGCAGCGCGAGATCTCCCTCGGCCGTGTGGAGGTCCGTATGGCAGACGCCGCAGGCGTCCACCCGCAGCCGCACCTCGCCAGGTCCGGGTTCGGGCCGCGCGATCTCCCGCAGGGTCAAGGGACCCGCCGCTGTACCCTCCAGTGCCACCTGTGAGGGGCTTTCCAGCATCCAAGCGCGCAAGGGAACACTTCCTTCAAGACCAGAAGTTCACGACCCCGTCTCATCGTGACCCTCGCTCCTGCCTCGCGCAACGCCGTGGCCCTGCAAGGATCGGGCGGCCCCGGGGGCGAAGACGGCCTTACCGCAGCTCACAAGGAGATGGCACAGTGCGGGTCTACATTTCCGCCGATATCGAGGGTACAGCGGGCGTCAGCGGGCGGTCCCAGACCGCGGCCGGCGCGGAGGGCTATCAGGCCGCCTGCCGCCTGATGACGCAGGAGGTCAACGCGGCGGTCGAAGGCGCGTTCGCGGGCGGCGCGACGGAGGTGGTCGTGAACGACTCCCACGGCCAGATGCTGAATCTGATCCTCGAGATGCTCGATCCGCGCGCGGACCTCCTGCACGGCGCGCCGAAGCCGTGGAGCATGGTCGAGGGCCTGGACGACTCCTACGATCTCATGGTCTGCACGGGCTACCACGCCAGAGCGGGCGCCGCCGGCACCCTCGCCCACACCTACAACAGCGCCGTCGTGCACGAGGTCACGCTCTCTGGCAAACCGGTCGGCGAGTACCAGCTCAATGGCTACTACGCAGGCACGTATGGCGTGCCCATCGGTGCGGTGACCGGCGACGACGAGCTCGAGCGCGAGGTGCTGGAGATCGCGCCGCAGGTGCACTTCGCCCGCGTGAAGGCCGCTCGCGGGCGCTTCGGCTCGCTCTCCCTCGGGGCGGAGCGTGCCCGCGCGACGATCCGCGCGGCGGTGGAGGCGGCCTGCCGCGCGCAGGACGTGCCCCGGCTCGTGGCCCCCGCGATGCCGGATCTCGTGGTCACGTTCATGCACGCCGGACAGGCGCAGGTCGCCGCGCTCTGTCCCGGCTCCGAGCGCGTCTCGCCGGTCGCCGTGCGCTTCCGAAACCCAGAGTTCCGCGAGGTCTTCCGGGCCTTCCGGGCCATGATCACGCTCGCGACGACCGTCTGAGGAGAGCTGACGCAGGAAACCCGCCCCCATGACTGGGAGCGGGCTTCCTTGGCCACTGCACGCCTATACCTCCGCCAGGCGCGGGGCGTCCCCCCACAGGCGCTCGAGGTCGTAGAAGCGGTGGGCGTCCGGCAGCATGACGTGCACCGCGATGTCGCGGAAGTCGGCGAGGATCCAGTCGGCGCCCTCGCGCCCCTCGCGGTGGTGGAACTTGCCGAGCTTCTCTTGCAGGGCGTCCACGACCGCCTCGGACTGGACCCTGTTCTGGGTCGTGCAGATGACGAAATAGTCCACGAATGGCGTGTGCCCGCGGACGTCCAAGACCACCACGTAGGGGCACTTGCGTTCACGACAGGCGTCTGCGGCCAGGCGGGCGCGTGCGGCGCTGTTGTCTCTCTCGATGGCACCGTCCCTCCCCGGAATCAGATGAAGCTGTTGTAGGTCGCCACGGCGCGCGGGTGGATGAGGTGACCCTGCGAGGCGAGGTGCGCGAGCTGCATCTTGAGGCAGGTCGCGACGGCGACCCGGAGACCGTCCTTCGCGATGCTGCGCAGCTCTTCGACGCCGGGATAGTCGCGCGCCGGCTCGATCGCATCGGCAAGGAATATGATCTGCGCCAGGCGCCCCATGCCAGGGGCACCCGTGGTGTGCAGACGTACGGCCTGCAGGATTTCGGGGTCGTGCAAGCCGTCCTCCGCGAGGCGCGACGCCTCGATCGGGCCGTGCAGCAGCACCGGCGCCTGCCGCTCGATCCTCTCCATCGGAAGTTTGCGCATCAGAGCCTCCGCAAGCATGTCGGCGGGGCGCATCTCGCGTGCCAGATCGTGGACGATCCCGGCCAGGCGGGCCCGTTCGGGCTCCTCATCATAGTAGGCGGCGAGCTCGGCGGCCGCGTCGGCGACACCGAGGCTATGGGCGACACGCGCGGGCGTCAACGTGTTCTGCATCTTCTCGAGCCAGTCGATGTCCGCCAATCCCTGCTCTCCCCCTTGGGGCCTGTCTACAGCCACATCTCCGCCAGGCGGCCGTGACCGTGGCCGCCCGCGGTACGCGAACGGACGTAGAGACTGCTCTTCAGGATGTACTGTTCCACCGTCTCGGGCACCAGGTACTTGATCGGCTCACCGCACTCGACGCGCCGGCGGATGTCGCTCGACGAGATGGCCAGCGCGGGCACCTCGATCGTGTGCACGCGCGCCGCCGACACCTGCGGGATCGCCTGCCTGAGGCGCTGGAAGTCGGCCGGCGGATAGCCGGGGCGCGTGGCGGCGATCAGCTCGCACTGCGCCAGGATGTCCTGCGGGCGGTTCCAGGTCATCAGCTCCATCACGGCATCGGCCCCCGTGATGAAGTAGATGAGAGTGTCAGGCCCCACGAGGCCGCGCAGTTCCTCGATCGTGTCGACGGTGTAGGAAGGACCCACCCGGTCGATCTCGGTGCGCGAGACGCGGAAGTAGGGGTTCGTGGAGGTGGCGAGCACGGTCATGAGATAGCGGTGTTCCGCTTGCGTGACCGAGCGGTCCTGCTTGTGCGGCGGATTGCCCGAGGGGATGAAGACGACCTGCTCGAGCCCGAACGCGGCACGCGACGCCTCGGCCGTCACAAGGTGGCCGAAGTGGATCGGGTCGAAGGTGCCGCCCATGATGCCGATGGCCCTGCGTCCTTGCGCCCTGAATGACGCAGGTGTCTTGTCTCGATTTACGCGTCATCACCCTCGATGAACTCAAATTCATGATCGCGGATATGCACGCTCTGACCGGTCTGCGCCCCTGCGCGCTTGAGGGCGGCCTCAACGCCCTTGCGCTTGAGGTAGCGCTGCAGGCTCTTCACGGCCCGCTCGCTGTCGAGGTCGGTCATCGCGACGCGCCGCTCCACCGTGACCCCCTCGACCCTGAAGCCGTCGCCCTCAGGGACGACGTGGAACGCCGTCGGATCCTGGCGCTCCTTCGTCTCCGCAGGCAATGGCTCCTGCTGAGGGGCCAAAGCTGCGAGTCGCCAGACGGCATCGGAAAGTTCGGCCAGGCCAAGCCCGCTCGCGGCCGAAATCGCGACAACCGAGGCTCCCAGGGCCTCGAGGCGCGCGCGCAGCCCGTCCGCGGCCTCGCGCGCCACAGGCAGGTCAAGCTTGTTGAGCGCCACGACGTAGGGGCGCTGGGCAATCTCCGGGTCGTAGAGCCGCACCTCTTCGCGCACCGCCAAAAAGCCGGCATAGGCCGCCTCGTCGCTCGCGTCGAGCATGTGCAGGAACGCCCTGCAGCGGCTCGCGTGCCGCAGGAAGAGATCTCCGAGCCCGCGTCCCTCGTGCGCCCCCTCGATCAGGCCGGGCAGGTCCGCAAGCACGAGGCCCTTGCCGTCGCGCTCAAGGATGCCGAGTTCCGGCTGGATCGTGGTGAAGGGGTAGTCGCCCACCTTCGGCCGCGCGTTGGTAAGGCGCCCGAGCAGGGTGGACTTGCCGGCGTTCGGCAGGCCCAACAGGCCGATGTCCGCGACCAGCCGCAGTTCAAGGATGAACCAGCCTTCCTCGCCCGGCTCGCCGCGCTCCGCCAGCCGTGGCGCACGGTCGCGGGCGGTGGCGAAGCGCGCGTTGCCGCGCCCGCCGCGTCCGCCGCGCGCAGCGATCACCGTCTCGCCGGCCACACGCAGGTCGCGCAGCACCGAGCCGTCATCGCGTCGCACCACCGTGCCGGGCGGCACCTCAAGGACGATGTCCTCGCCGTCCCTGCCGTGGCGGTTCGTCCCGGCACCGCCGCCACCCGCCTCCGCTTTGTAATGATGGCGCCCGCGATAGGCGCTGAGGGTCGTCTCTCCCTCGGTCACGCGCAGGATGACATCGCCGCCGCGGCCTCCATCCCCGCCGTCGGGGCCACCGTGCGGCACGTACTTCTCGCGCCGGAACGAGAGGGCGCCGTTGCCGCCGTCCCCCGCCTTCAGATAGACGCGCACCTCATCGACGAACATCCAGGTCCTCCTCCGGCCAAGACACCGTGACTCCATCCGCGGCGCATATCACCAGCAGCACGCCGGTGCGCCGTTTGTCCAGTGCCTGCCTCATCTGAGGCAGCAGGTGCCTCAGCGCATCCGGGCGGACACTGCCGGGCTCGCCTTGCCAGGCGAGCGGCTGGCCCGCCTCCTCCGCGTCCGCCAGGAGCTGCCACAAGGCGTACTGCTCCTCGGGATCGCCCGCATGGGAGAGCGCCGAAAGCAGGGCCTCCTCGCGCACCACGCGCTCAAGGGCCTCCTGCGCCTTCTGCCCTTCCCCTAGCTGTGCCCAGCCGAAGGCCACCTGCAGCGCATTGGCCACGCGATGACGCACGGCCCGCACTGCCCTGAGCGCGGCGAGCCGCCCGTCATCTCCTTGTTGATACGCCAAGGCGGTCAGCGCCCCCCGAGCGCGGGCGCCGACCGCCGATAGAGTGATCGCATGTCTTGCCTAGAGCGGCTGCACCGACACCTCGGAGCGGTCGCCACGCGTGCCGAAGGCGACGACTCCGTCCGTGAGTGCGAAAAGGGTGTGGTCACGGCCGACGCCGACGTTCGCACCCGGGCGCACCCGAGTCCCGCGCTGGCGGACGATGATGGTGCCGGCGCGCACGCTCTGGCCGCCGAAAGCCTTCACGCCGAGGCGCTTCGGCTGCGAGTCGCGGCCGTTGCGGGACGAGCCGCCGCCCTTCTTGTGTGCAAACAGCTGCAGGTTCATAGGTTCTCCTCCTTCTTGACGCTGAGGGCGATTGCCCCCGGATAGCTCTCCGAAATGTCCTCGAGTCCCAAAAGGCACGTTTCGAGGATCGCCTGGCCGATCTCGCCGCTCTCGCCCTGCCAGAGCACGTCTCCATCCCGCACCCTGGCGTCCGCGGCCTCAGGATCGAACCGCCCAAGTCCCAGGGCGGCCGTCTGCACGATGGCCGACACGGCCGCGCAAACGAGATCCTGACCGTAGGGCGCCGTGCCCGCGTGACCGTGCACGTGCAGGCGGACGATGCGCCCGCCCCGGCGCACCACTTCGGCCCGGATCACCCCTCGATCGCTTCGACCCGCACTTCGGCGAACGGCTGACGATGGCCATAGCGCCGGCGGTAGTTGACCTTGGGCTTGTACTTGAAGACGAGAATCTTGCGGGCCTTGCCATGGACGGCGACCTTGCCGCGAACCTTGGCACCGCTGACGAACGGGCTCCCCACCGCGACCGTGCCGTCGTCGCGCACCAGCAGGAGCACCTGCTCGAACACGATCTCCTCGCCCGGCGTACCGATCTTCTCGACGCGGACGACCTCGCCCGGCGCCATGCGGTACTGCTTGCCGCCGGTCTCCACAACTGCGTACATGCTCTGCCTCCCGACGCGCCGCCGCCGGTGCGCCAATGGCGACTTTTGACCGGCTGCGAGCGGTATACAAACATGAGTATTTTACCGGCAATCGCTTAGCGCGTCAACGCGGCTCGACGACGGTCTCCTTTGCGCTGCGCCTGGTCTGACGCTGGCCCACCAGTTTGGCGCGGGCAAAGGTGCGGAAGGCCCCCGTGACATGCACCTTGACCTTCTCGCCCACCAGGTGCCCGCCGCCCTGCACGTCGATCACGTAGCCCTCTACGCGCGCGATGCCGTCGTCGGGATTGCTCTGGTGCGGCTCCTCGATGCGGATCTCGATCTCCTGCCCCGGCTGCACCGGCCTCGCGAGCCGCTCGACCTCCTCGCGTGAGCCGACGGCCTTCACCCGCAGGGTCTCGATGCGCAGGTCCTCTGCGCCGCGCACGTGCACCGTGCGGCCGATCTCCTTCTCGAACTCCCGGAGATGGGCGCCACCCGTGCCGATCAGAAGCGCCGCGACGGCGGGGTTCACCTCGACCAGCACGGCCTCCTGGTTCTCCCGGCGCAGGAGCGAGCGCACCTCGCGCCGCACCTTCTGCGCCATAGTCTCCTCGGAGAGCACGCGGCCACGCCCCTCGCAATCCGGGCAGGTGCGGAGCAGCATGCCCTCAAGCCCATGCCCGACCTTCTTGCGGGTCATCTCGACGAGGCCGAGCTGCGTCAGGCCGAGTACGTGCACCTTCGTGCGGTCCCGCCGCACCGTCTCCTCGAGCGTCGAGAGCACCTTCTGCCGGTCGTCGTGACGGTCCATGTCGATGAAATCGACGATGATGATGCCGGCGAGGTCCCTCAGGCGGATCTGGCGGGCGATCTCCTCCGCCGCCTCGAGATTCGTGCGCACGACCGTCTCCTGGAGGTTTCTGTTGCCGACGAACTTGCCGGTGTTCACATCGATCACGGTAAGCGCCTCGGTCTGGTCGATGACGAGGTAGCCGCCGCAGTGGAGCCAGACCTTCCGGCGGATCGCGTTCTCGATCTCCGGCTCAAGGTTGAAGGCGTCGAAGAGGCTCGCCTGGTCCGTCGGCCAGAGCCGGATGTGCTTTCTCAGCTCGGGCGACATGGTGTCGGCGAGCTCAACCACCCGGTCGTACTCCTCCTTGTTGTCGATCCAGACGTGCTGCACCTCGTCCGTCAGCATGTCGCGCACGATGCGGAAGGTGAGGCCAAGGTCCTTGTGCAGCAGGGCCGGTGCCGTCATGACCTGCGCGCGGCGCTGGATGCGCTGCCACAGCCGCGTCAGGAAGTCCATGTCCTGCTGCAGCTCAGGCTCGGGCCTGCCCTCGGCCACGGTGCGCACGATCACCCCGGCGCCCTCCGGCTTCGCGGCCTCGGCCCACACCTTGAGCCGGCTTCGCTCCTTCTCGTCGGCGATGCGGCGCGAGACGCCGATGAAGTCATTCGTCGGGGTCAGCACGACATAGCGCCCAGGCAGGCTGATGTTGCCCGTGACCCGGGCGCCCTTGGTGCCGATCGCCTCCTTGACGACCTGCACCATGATCTCCTGCTTGGGGCGCACCACATCGTCGATGTTCACGTACTTGCGGCTCTTCTGCTCCTCGACGCCATCGTCCTCGTCGTAGAGGGCGCCGGCGTCGCCCACGTGCAGGAACGCGTTCTTCTCGAGGCCGATCGCGACGAAGGCGGCCTCCATGCCGGGGAGCACGTTCTCGACGCGCCCCTTGTAGATGTTGCCCACCGCCCGCTGCTGGATCGGACGCTCCACCATGAGTTCGACGAGTTCGCCATCCTCGAGGATCGCTGCCCGCGTCTCGAGTGGCTCGACATTCACCAATATTTCGCGGCGCACCGCTTGTCTTCACTCCCAAAACCCTGCCGGCCACGAAGGCTTACGGCAGCAAACTTGTTTGGCTCAAGTATAGGTAGGGTCGTCCGGCTTGACAAGCGGTGCTTCCCCGCTGCCGGCGCAGTCCCTGCAGATGCCCTGGCCGCCGCACGCCTCGCAGAGCGCGGCGTCACGCCACGCGAACTGCTCGACGCCACGACCGATACAGCGCGGGCAGACGCCCGTGCCGCCGCAGGTCGCGCACGCCGTGGCCATCGGATCACCTCGGCTTCATGGTGACCCGCGATGTCCTCCTCTATCCCGAGCCTCCCGGTTGAGAATCTCGCCCACCGTGCGATGGAGGTCACCTTCCTGCGCGGCGTCGTAGAGTGCCTGGTCGTCCAGGGCCCCGACGACGCGCCCGCCTTCGTACACGTAGACCCGGTGCGCCCTGCCGCCGAACAGGCGCCGCAGCACCTGGCGCAGTTCGCTGCCCGACGCCGCGGCGAAAGCCTGCAGCGGCAGCACCTCGCCGCGCGACAACGCTCCAAGTGCCCTCAGCCAAAGCGCCCAGCGGCTTAGGGGCGTCTGCCGCTCGATGCCGCGCTGTGCCCAGAGTATGACGCCCGAAAGCACCACCGCCTGCCAGCCTGGATAGCCGGCCAGCTGGCCGACGATGCCCGCGATCGCGATCAGGAATGCGATCAGCCGGCCGAGCAGCAGTGCCTCCCGACCGGCGGGCGTCCAGCCGATCGCCCGGCTGCGCACGGCGTGGAAGATGCGGCCGCCGTCCAGAGGATAGGCCGGCAGCAGGTTCACGGCCAGCATGGCCAGGTTGACGTTCAGCAGCAGGTCGCCGCGTGCCGGCGTCGCAAGCCCGTAGCGCAGCAGGAGCGCGGCGGCGGCCACCGCCATGAGGTTCGCGAGCGGCCCCGCCAGGGCCACCAGGATCTCGACCAGCGGTCCCGCGAGCTCGAGGTCCGGAATGTCGGCCTGACCGCCGAAGGGATACAGCTCGATCCGCCCGATGCGCAGTCCAAGGCTGCGCGCGGCGGCGACGTGGCTCGATTCGTGCAGCACGAGCGTGCCGATGTACACGACGAGCGCCGTGCCCTGCCCAAGCAGCACGCCGATCGCCAGAAGGATCAGGAGCAGCGGGTGCGGTCGCGGCAGGGGTGATCTCATGGCCGGCCCAGCACGCCCGGCAGGGCGAGCGGCGTCTTGCCGCGGAACGCCTCGAGCGACAGGTGCGACGCGTCACCCGGCGCGAAATGGCTGACCGCCCCGAGTACCTGGCCGAGGCGCACCGCCTCGCCGCGGTGCACATCGCAGGGGCCGAGATGCATGTAGCGCATTATGACGCCCTGCCCCCGCACCGTGACGGATACACCCGGAGCATACGCGGCCACCGCCGTGACGGTGCCGCTTGCCGCCGCCCTGACGATCGTCCCGCCTGGCGCCAGGATCTCGATGCCGCCGCCCGTGTGCTGCTGCACCGCGCCGACCAGCGGCCAGCCGAACGCGGGCTGCGCCTTGGCGGCGGGCTTTGCGGCCGCCCCCTGCGTACGCGTACCCGAACCGATCGGCAACTGGATCTGCTGGCTGATATACCTCTGCGCAAGATGGCGCACCGATCCCGCCATGGCGCCGGCGCCGCGCTCGCCCCACAGCAGCAGGCCTGCGAGCACGGCGGCCGCCAGCACCTGCAGCCAGAGCTTGCCCACGGCTTCCACCTCGGCAGAGCCTATGCGCCAGCCTGTCCTGCCATGTCCGCTAGGAGCGGAAGGTGAGTTGTCCGGGGTGCAGGCGCAGGCTGAGGAGGATGCCAAGCGCGATGAAGTCCGCAAGCACGGACGATCCGCCGTAGCTGAAGAAGGGCAACGGCACCCCGACCACCGGCAGCACCGCCATCGCCATGCCGGCGTTCATCAGCACCTGCGTCGCGATGATGGCAAGCACGCCCGCGCCAAGCAGGATACCGAACTGGTCGCGCACGTCGCTGACGACGTTGAGGCCGCGCCAGACGAACATCAGGTACAGCAGGAGGAGTACGCCCGCGCCAACGAAGCCGAAGTCCAGGCCAACGACAGCGAAGATGAAGTCGGTCGAGCTTTCCGGCAGGAAGCTCAGGATGGCCTGGTTCGAGTGCAGGCCCAGCCCGTACATGCCACCGGAGCCGAGCGAGATCAGCGACTGGATGATGTTGTAGCCCGAGCCGTTGGGGTCGGCGTTCGGATTCAGGAAGATCAGCAGGCGACTCAACTGGTAGGAGTGGATCAGGGGCAGCGGCACGTGGAAGCGCAGATGGAGGTAGATCCAGAGGACCATCAGGCCGAGGCCGCCGCCGAACAGCAGCAGAAGGTGCCAGACGCGGGCCCCCGCCATGAACAGCATGACCACCAGGATGGCGACGAAGATCAGCGCCGTGCCCAGGTCCGGCTGCTTGAACACAAGCGCCGCAGGCACGGCCGTGAAGAGGATCGGCGACACCAGATCCCGCCAGCGATTGAGGCTCTTCTTGGCGGTCAGGAGGTCTGCGAGCCCGATGACCAGGAAGACCTTGGCGAACTCCGAAGGCTGCAGCTGGAACGGCACGCCGGGGATGCGGATCCAGCGCACGGCACCGAGCGCGCTCGAGCCGTGCACGAGGACCACGGCGAGCAGCAGGAGGCCGAGCGCATAGCCCCAGATGGCGTACGGGCGCAGGAGGCGATAATCCACCGAGGCCACCGCCACCATGACAAGCGTGCCCAGCACAAGCCAGATGAGCTGATGCTCCGGATAATAGGCGGGCGAGACGCCCGGCAGCGAATGCGTCGCCGAGGCGATCGTGACCAGCGACCCGGCGGAAATCAGGGCAACGACGAGGAGAAGGCCGAAGTCGATGCGCAGCAGTCGCTGTACCACGTCAGCTGGCGCGGGTCCGGACGCGTCCCGACGGGCCGCCTCCGCCTCGCAGGCCAGGCCTTCCCTCCCTTCGCAAGATCCGTCGGCCGGGCGACGCCTGCAATGCGCAAGCCATTGCGCGGTCACTTCCGGTTCGCAAAGCGGGAACACCTGCTCATTCTAGCATTGCGGCGCCTGCATTTGCGCAGGCGCCGCAGTGTCAATTGTTCCCCGGCCTGCCCCTGCGGCGCAGTTGTTTCACCGGGATGTTCGCCACGAGCGCGACATGGTCCTCGACCGATTGGAGCTGCAGGTCGACGCCCTGCCCTCCGACCTCGACATATTCGCTCACGATGCGCATGACATCGGCGCGCAGGTGCTCCATGAACTCGGGCGACGTGTCCGCACGGTCGTGCGCCAGCACGTTGCGCAGACGGTTCTTGGCCACCTCGCGGCTCTGGCTGCGCCCGAAGAGATTCAGCATGGCCGCACCACCTTAAGCCTGGCCGAAGATGCGACGCAGGCGGCCGAAGAAGCCGGCCGGCTCGTCCATCTCGGCGAAAGGCACCTCTTCGCCCCGGACGCGGCGTGCGATCTGCCGGTACGCTTCGCCTGCGCGCGACTCGTGCGACAGGGCCGCCGGCTCGCCGCGGTTCGTCGTGACAACGATCAACTCGTCTTCCGGCACGACCCCGATCAGGTCGATCGCGAGGATGTCGACGATGTCGTCGACGCTCATCATGTCGCCCTTGCGCACCATGCCCGGCCGGAGCCGATTCACGATCAGGCGCGCGGGCGGTATCTCGGCGGCTTCCAGGAGGCCGATGATCCGGTCGGCGTCGCGCACCGACGCCACCTCGGGCGTCGCCACGATCAGGGCGCGGTCGGCGCCCGCGATCGCGTTCTTGAAGCCCTGCTCGATGCCAGCCGGGCTGTCGACCAGGACGTAGTCGAACTCCTGACGGAGCTCCTCCGTCACGGTGCGCATCTGCTCCGGTGTCACCGAGGTCTTGTCCTTTGTCTGGGCGGCCGGGAGAAGGTTCAGACCCTCCAGGCGCTTGTCGCGGATGAGCGCCTGCCGCAAGCGGCAGAACCCTTCCACGACGTCCACCAGGTCATAGACGATACGATTCTCGAGGCCAAGCACCACATCGAGGTTGCGCAGCCCGATGTCGGCGTCCACAAGGCACGTTTTGAGGCCCAGCTGGGCAAGGGCAACGCCCAAATTGGCCGTGGTCGTCGTCTTGCCGACGCCGCCCTTCCCGGAAGTGATGACGATAACCTCACCCACGAGCCATCCTCCCATCTTCCGGTCTCACGGCACGTTCGATAATGACCTGCCCCTGCTCGACCCGGGCGATCTCTGGAGCATCCGGCACGTCCTCGTGCACGTCCGGTGGCCGCGCGATGACATGCCCGATGCGCAGCTGCACCGGCTCCAGGCGCCAGGCGCAGACCATTGCCCCGTCGCTCCCATCGGCGCCGGCGTGCACCATGCCGCGCAGGTGCCCGAAGACGAGAACGTCGCCGGCCGCCTTGATCTCCGCTCCAGCGTGGACGTCACCGAGCACGATGACATCGCCGTCATGGGCGATCTTCTGGCCGGATCGCAATGTGCGCCGGACATAGAGTGCAGCGTCCTGCCGTAAGGCTTCCTGCCCCACATCCGCTGACGCGTGCGCTACGTGGCTCACCCCCGGTCTCCTGCCGTTTCGGGGGCTCCCACCGCATTTCCTGCCATACGCCGGCACAAATCGGACGACCCGTTTTGACAGGTCAGTCGTTGCCCTGGACGACGCCGCTCGGCACGCTCTTCGTCGCCGAGCCGTTCGGGGCGAGGATGTTGCCGGGGTCCTTGAGATGGTAGTAGAAGTCGTAGAGGTCGCGCGCCACAGGGGCCGCGTAGGCTCCTTCGACGCCTCCCGCCACCTGCACCGCGATGGCGATCTGAGGGTTCTTGGCCGGGCCGTAGGAGACGAACCAGGTGATCGACGGCTGACCCGACACCTGCGCCGTGCCGGTCTTGCCGGCCACCTGCATTGGGAAGCCCTGGAAGAACGGACCCGCGGTGCCGCCGTTGCCGGGGATCGGCCCGGGCTGCGTCGCCCAGTCCATGCCGCTGTGGATCGCCTGCCAGTCGGCGGCCGGCAGCTTGACGCGCGACGTCACCTTGGGCTCGTGCGTGTAGACGGTCTTGCCCTTCGGAGTCGTGATCGACTGCACGAGGTACGGCTGGTAGCGCACGCCGTCCTCCGCGACCGCCCCGACGTAATCGACCAGCTGGATCAGCGTCGCGAGGTCCTCGCCCTGCCCGATCGCCACCGAGTAGACGAGGCCAGGGTACCAGGCGCCCTGATTCTGCTTCTCGTAGAGCGCCTTGGTCGGCATGAGGCCCGACGCTTCGCCGGGCAGGTCGATGCCGGTCGGCTTGCCGAAGCCGAGGATCGACGCCCACTTGGCGATCGCGTCGATGCCCGTGAGCCGGCCCGTCTCGTAGAAGAAGATGTCGTTCGACTGCCCGATCGCCTGCGCGAGGTCGTTCCAGCCGGTGTACACCTTGATCCAGTTCCAGGGGTACGGCGGGTACCAGTAGCGCGGCAGGCCCTGGATCAAGGTGGAGGGCGTGATCGCCCCGGTCGCCAGGGCGGCGATCGCCGTCGCCATCTTGAAGCTGGAGCCCGGCGGCTGCATGGCGGTGATCGCGCGGTTCAGGAGCGGATCGGTCGTCGGGTCAAAGACCTGCTTGGCCTCGGCGTTGGTCATGCCCTGGGCGAACCAGTTCGGGTTGAACGACGGGTAGGAGGCCATGGCAAGCACGGCGCCGGTGTGGACGTCCATGACGACGACGGCGCCCGAACTGGCAGGTTGCTTCAGAACCGACTGCTGCCAGGCGATGTCGTCGACGAGCGCCCGATAGGCCTCCTTCTGGAGTGATGCCGAAACCGTCGTGTGCAGGTTGTCGCCGGGGACCGGCGCCTTCGTGCCGAGCACCTTCACGGGCTTGTTGAAGCTGTCGACCTCGACCTCCTCGCCGCCGTCCGTGCCCTGGAGGTACTTCTGGTACTGGTACTCAAGCCCGCTCTGGCCGACGATCGAGTTCTGGGTCAGGCGCGGGTCCTTCCAGTCCTTGAGCTCCTGGGCCGTGATGCCCTGCACGTAGCCGACGATGTGGGCTGCCACATCCCCGAGCGGGTAGACGCGCAGCGGCTGCGCCTGGACGAAGACGCCCGGCAGATCCGGCCGCTGCTCGTCGATCTGCGTGATCTGCTTGGGGGTCAGATTGGTCTTGATCGTCACGGGGATGTAGGGCTGGCCCTTGTAGTCCTGCACGATCGTCTGGATCGCCTTCGGCGTCAGGTGGAGGATGGCAGCGAGGTGCTGGAGCTCCTTGGTCGGCAGGGGTTGGCCGAGGTCGAAGAACTCGGCGGAGAACGACGGCATATTCGACGCGAGCCGCTTGCCGTCCCGCGACAGGATCAGCCCGCGCGGCGCCTGGATCGGCATCACGCGCACCCGCAGGGCAACGCCGAGACTGCGCAGGGCGCTTCCCTGCACGAACTCGAGGTAGCCCATGCGCGTGACCAGCAGCCCGAGCAGCAGCACCGACAGGATGGCCAGAAAAACGAGACGCTTCTCCCGAAATTGTGGTGGCATCGTGAAAAGCCCCCCGCGTGAACCCTGAAAAGATTATCGATGCAAGCGCCTCAGGCGGGCGCCTCCGGCCGGTAGAAGACAGGTCGAATGATATACGCAAAGGGTACGGTGTAGATATATTCGATTCCCGCCAGCACCGGGAAATCATGTACGCCGAAATGGGCCAGGGCGAACGTCGCCGCCACGACGATCTGCTGCACCAAAAGCGCCAGGAAGACGCCCAGCAGGGGTACGAACCAGGGATCCGGGTAGAGGCGCCGCCGCAGGAGACCCGCCGCCACGCCGCCCAGCATCAGGCCGAGCGCGTGCATGCCGATCAGCCGCCCCGTGGCGACGTCCTCCAAAAGGCCGCCGAACAGGCCGAAGATCGCTCCGCGCCACGCGCCCTGCCGCAGGGCCGCCATCACGACCACCGCCAGGACGAGGTCGGGCGTCACACCGTCGATTGCGAGCGGCGGCAGGGCCGTGGCCCGCAGCAGGAAGGCGAGCAGCAGGAACAGTGCGGGCCCCCATGGTCCGTCCATGGCCTTCTGGAACGTCACTGCAGCACCACCAGCACCGTGTCGAGTTGGTCGAGGTTGGCGAGCGGCGCCACGTCCGCCTCGTGCACGAGACCGAAGTCGCCCTGGCCGACCGTCATGACGCGGCCGATCGGCACGCCTGGCGGCAGCGTACCGTCCAGACCTGAGGTGACGATGAGATCGCCCCGGCGCACGTTCGCACCCGCAGCGAAGAACTGCATCTTGAGCGTCGAGGCCTCGCCGTTGCCGTCCAGCACGCCCGCGTCGCCGCTGCGCGCGACCATGGCGCCGATGGCGCTTTCGGGATCCGGCAGCAGCATGACGGTCGCGCTCTGGCCGCCGACCGCGATCACGCGGCCGACGAGGCCGCCATAGGAAAGCACGGGGTCGCCGTACTTGACGCCCTGGCCGGAGCCCGCGGCGATTACGATCTGGTCGAGCCAGTTCACCGGCGAGCGGCCGACGACGGGCGCCGCCAGGGTATGGAACTTCTTCAGGCTCTGCTGACGCAGCTTGAGGAGCTGCCTCAGGCGCTGATTCTGACCCTGCACGGCCTGCAGGCTCGCCACCTGGGACTCGAGCCTGGTCAACTGGATACGCAGCTGAACATTCTCCTGCTCCGCCGTAAAGGCGCCGCCGACGGAGTAGACCGCACCGGAGACCCACTGCACGGCGGAGTGCGTACCCAGTTCAAGCGGCAGCAGAATGCTGTTGACGACGCCACTCACCCTGGACACCGAGAGGCGTGGATGGACGGTGAGGCTCTCGAGAAAGACGAGGGCCAGCACCAGGGCAGCGGCAAGATAAAGGCGCAAGACGCCCCGACGCGGCAAATCTCAACCCTCGCGTTGCAGTTTCTTGATCTTCTCCAGGATGGCACGGTCGTCGAGGCAGCGTCCGGTTCCCTTCACGACGCAGAGCAGGGGATCCTCGCCGATGTGGACCGGCATGCCGGTCTCGCGCATCAGAAGGCGGTCGAAGTTGCGCAGGAGCGCGCCGCCACCCGTCATGACGATGCCGCGGTCCATGATGTCCGCCGCAAGTTCCGGCGGCGTCCGCTCGAGCGTCAGCTTGATCGCGTCGACGATCGACTGCAGCGGTTCGGCCAAGGCGCGCTGCACCTCGTCGGCACCCAGCCGCAGGGTGCGCGGCAAGCCCGACACGAGGTCGCGCCCCCGCACCTCGATCGTCGTGTCCTCCGGTTCGATCGCTGCGCCGACCCGGATCTTGACGTCCTCGGCCGTACGCTCGCCGATCATCATATTGTAATTGCGCTTGACGTAGTTGACGACCGACTCGTCCATCTCGTCGCCGGCCACGCGCACCGAGCGCGACGTCACGATGCCGCCGAGGCTGATGATCGCCACCTCGGTCGTGCCGCCGCCGATGTCGACGACCATGTTGCCGGTCGGCTCCTCCACGGGCAGCCCCGCGCCGATTGCCGCGGCATACGGCTCCTCGATCGTCACCGGATCGCGCGCGCCGGCCTGCTGCGCCGCTTCCTTGACCGCGCGGCGCTCGACGCCGGTGATGCCCGACGGCACGGCGACGACCACCTGCGGGTGGAACCAGCTGGCGCGCGGCTGCGCCCTGCTGATGAAGTACTTGAGCATGGACTGCGTCACCTCGAAGTCCGCGATGACGCCGTCCTTCATCGGCCGCACGGCGATGATGTTGCCAGGCGTGCGGCCGATCATCTGCTTGGCCTCCGCGCCGACGGCGAGGATGGCCTTGGTGTCCCGATCGATGGCCACCACGGACGGCTCCTGGATGACGATGCCCCTGCCCCTGACGAAGACGAGGGTGTTCGCGGTACCGAGGTCGATGCCGAGGTCCCGCGAGAAACTGCGATAGAAGACGTCCGTAAGCGGCAACGCGCTGGCTCCTTTCCCCTGCTACGACAATAGTCCCTGCAAGCGCAGGCTCACGAAGCTATTATCGCCGATAACCAGATGGTCAACCAGTTCAACACCGAGCAATTGCGCGGCCTCCTGAATTTGCCTCGTCGTTGCGACGTCGGCTTTGGAAGGCCTTGGGTCGCCACTTGGATGGTTGTGCGCCAGCAGCACGCCCGCGGCACCGGCCTGCACGGCCGGCCTGAGAACGTCGGCGGGCAGGATGCCGATGCCGCCCCTGCCGCCCCGCGCAACCCGCACCTCGCCGAGCAGCCGCAGCCTGCCGTCCAGCAGCAGGGCCAGCAGCTCTTCGACATGCGGATCGAGGCGCCGACGCAGATAATCGTACACCTGCTCCGGCTCGTCAAGCCTCAGTCGCGCCGGCTGCGCTCCCGTGCGCCGTCCGAGCTCGAGCGCCGCCATCACCTGGGCCGCCCGGGCCGGTCCGAGGCCGGGAACGCGCCTGAGCCCCGAGGCCCCGAGTCTCCTGAGGCCATCGAGCCCGTCCTTGTCCAAGAGACGCATCGCCAGCGCAAGGGCGCTTTCGCCGCGCCTGCCCGCGCCCAGCACGATCGCCAGCAGTTCGTAGTCCGCGAGCGCCGCGGGCCCTTCGCGCAGCAGCCGCTCGCGCGGCCGGTCGACTGCGGGCAGGTCCTTGAGCGGCATCAGACGACCCGGAACAGGATAAGGCCCAGCAGTGCTCCGATCAGACCAAGAACATTCGTCGCGACGCCGATGGCGACACTGACGATGTAGAGGTCCAGCCGCATCGGCGTAAATCCGATCGTCTGGCTGAGCGGCCCCAGCTGGAGGTCCCGGCCGAGCACGGTGCCGATGACCAGCAGCAGGACGGTCGCAAGTGCGGCCGTCAGCCAGCTGCCATGGCGTCGGTTGCGCATGAGAGTCCTCCTCCCGGCTGTTCGACTTCTTTCGGCCGCAGACGGCGAAATCCTCCGTTGAGCCCCGCGAGCCGCCTTGCGCCGCGAGAAGGATCCGACAGGGGCTGGGCCGAAGTCCGGCTGCCATGCCGAAGACTTGGGCCCAGCGATCCGGATCCAGGCAGAGGGGGCGTCTCGGCTGACCGGCACACCACGCAGGAGGCGCCGCAGGCGCCTTCGGGCGCCGCTCATCCTGCTCACGCTTGTCGTGGCCTGCGCCGTCGGCCTGCAGATCTACGTACCCCGTATCGCGGCCGGCGCCATCCAGTCGGCCGTCAGGCAGAACCTCGGGGCTCAGGCTACTGTCGAGGTCCAAGGCTACTTCTGGCAGCTGGCCGAAGGCAGTTTCCGAAATCTTCAGATGCAGATCGGGGCGAGCAGCTTCCAGGGCTACCGCCTGCAGTCGGCACACCTGAACTGGCAGGACGGCCGCATCGACCTCCAGGCGCTCCTCGCCGGACAGGTCAAGGTGCTGAAAAGCGGCAGGTTCCAGCTGCGTCTCGCGATGAAGCAGCAGGCCTTGCGCCAGGCGGTGGCTGAGGCCATGCGCCAGGCCCTGCCCGCAGGGGCCTCCGGCACCCCCCCCACGATCGCGGTGACGCCGAAGGCCATCACTCTGAGCGGCAGCGTCACTTTCCTCGACCTGCCGGTGCGCTACCGCATCGACGGCGATCTCGTGCTGCTGCAGGGGGGGCGAGTGGTCGCGTTCAAAGCCCGCGATCTCAACGACTCCGTCCTGCACCTGGCGGCCGTGCCGGTGCTGCGCATGCAGGACCTGCCGAGGATCCCGGGCCTGACGCTGCATGTCGCCGGAGTCCATCTGATGACGGGCGCGCTCGCCATCACCGTGGCGGGTCCCTCGTGACCTCTCAGGAGCCGATCAGACCACGGCGCTGCAAGATGCCGCGCAGCTCGCCGATCAGATAGAGAGAGCCGAAGCACAGCACGGGGCTGCCCTGCGCCTCGGCCTGCCGCAAGGCCGCCTCCAGAGCCGCCGCGGGGCTCTGGTGCGGCGTCCCCCCGACCACCTCCGCGGCGGCCTCCGCCGACAGGCGGCGCGGGCTCGCGGGCGCGGCCGTGTGCCAGGCGGCCACCACGTCGCGCATCGGCTCGGTCACCTCGGCAGGATCGCGATCGGCGAGGCAGCCGAAGACGGCGATCGGGCGACGCCTCCCGTAGACGGCCTTCCAGGTCTCCGCAAGCGCCTGCGTCCCCTGGGGGTTGTGCGCGCCGTCGAGCACCAGCGGCGGCTCGCCCCGGACCACCTCGAAGCGTCCCGGCCAGCGCACCTCCCGCAGGGCAAGGGCGGCCTGGGCGGTGCAGCCCTCGCCGAGCGCGCTGCGCAGCGCGGCCAAGGCGAGCGCCGCGTTCGCCGCCTGATGGCGGCCGATCAGGCCGAAGCGCAGGCGGGCACGAGAGCCGAAGGGATCCCGGTAGTCGAACGTGGTGCCTGAGGCGTCCACCGCCACCCTCTCGATGGCAATCTCCTGGCCGAGCCGCCAGAGGGGCACGGCGAGCTCGCCTGCGGTCCTGGCGATCACGTCCATGGCCTCGGGCGGCAGATCGCCCACCACCGCAGGCGCGCGCGGCTTGAGGATGCCCGCCTTCTCCCAGGCGATCTTTGCGAGCGTGTCGCCCAGGCGGTCCATGTGATCCATGCCGATCGAGCTCACGATCGACACCTCGGGCCGCACGACGTTCGTGGAGTCGTAGCGCCCGCCGAGGCCGGTTTCCCACGCGACGTCCGTGACTCCCTCCGCGAGGAAGTGCACGAGGGCGACGCCGGTCCAGAGCTCGAACTCGGTCGGCGGATCGGCCAGGGAGGACGCAGCTTCGCGCACGCGCTCGGTCGCCCGCACGAGCCCCGCGGCGTCGATCACCCGCCCCTGCACGGCGATGCGCTCGTGCGGTCGCTCGAGGTGCGGCGAGATGAAGCGGCCCGCCTTGCGCCCGCAGGCCTCGAGCATCGCAGCGAGCGCCGCCGTCACCGAGCCCTTGCCGTTCGTGCCCGCCACGTGATAGAAGCGCATGGCCCGCTCGGGATGGCCGAGATTGGCGATGAGAGCTTCCGTGCGCGCAAGGCCGAGTTCGCCGAAGCGTCCCGCCGACGAGAGGTAGGCTAAGGCCTCCCCCTCCGTCATAGCTCGCCGAGCGCCTGGGCTCGCCGCTCGGCGCGCGCCTTGCGGTCCGCGAGGTCGCTGAGGCGCTCCTCCTCCTGCCGCACGACGTTTTCCGGGGCGCGTTCCTTGAAGTGCGGCCGGGCCAGCCGCTCCTCCTGGCGTCCGATCTCGATCGCGAGTTGCCTGAGTTCCTCCTGCACCCTGGCGATCTCCGCCGCCGGATCGACGAGACCGGCCGCCGGCAGGTAGACCTCAAGGCCCGCGAGGCGCCCCGAGAGGGCGCCTCGCGGCGCCGCCTCCCCGGGGTCCGCGATGCGCAGTTCGGCCTGCGCGAGGCGCTCGAAGAGGTCCTTGCGCCTGTCGAGCCACACGCCCTCGCCCTGATCCTCCGCGCGCACGACGATCGGGGCGCGCTGCCCCTGGCGGATGCCGAGCTCGGCCCGCAGGTTGCGGGCCAGCCGCACCGCCTCGGTGAAGCGGTCTACGCGGGCCAGGGCGCCGAGGTCCAGCTCCCCGTCCACCCGCACCCAGCGGTCGGTGGTAAGCAGGGACGACGTTCCGGGCAGTTCCTGCCAGATCGCCTCCGTGACGAACGGCTGGAACGGGTGCACCATGCGCAGGGCGTCCCGCAGCACGTCGATGAGAACCCGCCCGACGCCTGGCGCCTGCAGGGGATCGGCCAGGCGCGGCTTGGCGAGTTCGAGGTACCAGTCGCAATAGGTGCCCCAGACGAAGTCGTAGGCGATGCGGCCCGCCTCGCCGAGCTCGAAATGCTCGAAGGCCTCCTGCATGGCCCTGGCCGCCTCGTCACGGCGCCCCAAGAGCCAGCGGTCGATGTCGTCGTCGGCCGGCGCCGCCTCGGGGTCCGGCTGCTGCGCGAGGACGAACCTGGCCGCGTTCCACAGCTTGTTCGCGAAGTTCCTGCCCTCGAGCACGCGCTCGGGGTTCATCCGGATGTCCTGGCCCGGCGTCGTGCCCGTCAGGAGACCGAAGCGCAGGGCGTCCGCGCCGTGCTCGCGGATGATCTCCATCGGGTCGACGCCGTTGCCGAGCGACTTCGACATCTTGCGCCCGCGGGCGTCGCGCACGAGCCCGTGCAGCACGACGTGGCGGAACGGCACCTCGCCCGTGAAGTGCATGCCGGTCATCACCATGCGCGCCACCCAGAAGAACAGGATGTCGTAGCCGGTGACGAGCGCGGTCGTCGGATAGTAGCGGTCGAGGTCCGGCGTCCGGTCGGGCCAGCCGAGCGTCGAGAACGGCCAGAGCGCCGACGAGAACCAGGTGTCGAGCACGTCGTCGTCCTGGTGCAGCGCCCCGCCGCAGTGCGGGCAGGCGTCCGGCGCCTCCATCGCCACGACCGTCTCGCCGCAGCTCGCGCAGTGCCAGGCCGGGATCCGGTGGCCCCACCAGAGCTGGCGGCTGACGCACCAGTCGCGGATGTTGTCGAGCCAGTCGGTGTAGACCTTCCTGAGGCGCTCCGGCCAGATCTGCAGGCGGCCGTCCCGTGCCGCTTGGGCGGCGGGCTCCGCGAGCGGGCGCATGCGGACGAACCACTGGCGCGAGACGAGCGGCTCGATCAGCGTGCCGCAGCGCTCACAGCTGCCCACGTTGTGCCGGATCGGCTCGATCTTCTGGAGCACGCCCTCCTGCTCGAGCGCCGCGGTGACCCTCTTGCGGGCCTCCTCGCGGGTCAGGCCGGCAAAGGCGCCCGCCAGATCGGTCATCCGCCCGTCCTCGCCGATCACCTTGATCGACGCAAGCCCATGGCGCCTGCCCACCTCGAAGTCGGTGGGGTCGTGCGCCGGCGTCACCTTGACGGCACCGGTGCCGAACTCGGGATCGGCCGCCGCGTCCGCCACGACGGGAATCTCGCGGCCCGTCAGGGGGTGGCGCAGGAGCTTGCCGACGAGGCCCTGGTAACGGGCATCGTCCGGATGCACGGCGACGGCCGTGTCGCCCAGCACCGTCTCTGGCCGCGTCGTCGCCACCTCGAGCCCGCCGTCGCCGTCGAGCAGCGGGTAGCGCAGGTGGTAGAGCGCCCCTTCGCGCTCCTCGTACTCCACCTCGATGTCGGAGATCGCCGTGCGGCAGCTCGGGCACCAGTTGACGAGATAGTCGCCGCGGTAGATGAGGCCTTCCTCGTAAAGTCGCACGAAGGCGGTGCGCACCGCCCGCGAGAGCCCCTCATCGAGCGTGAAGCGCTCGTGGCGCCAGTCCGGCAGGGCGCCGAGCGCCCGCAGTTGCGAGAGGATGGTGCTCTGGGAACGCTCCTTGTAGGCGTAAACCCGCTCCAGGAATGCCTCGCGGCCGATCGTCCGCCGCTCGAGCCCTTCCTTCGCCAGCTCCTCCTCGACCTTCACCTGCGTGGCGATGCCGGCGTGGTCGGTGCCGGGCAACCAGAGCGCGTCGTAGCCCGCCAGCCGCCAGTAGCGCATCAGGGCATCCTGCATGCTGTTGTCGAGCGCGTGCCCGATGTGCAGGACTCCCGTCACGTTCGGCGGCGGCATTGCGATCGAACGCGGCTCGCCCTCGCCCGAGGGAACAAACGCGCCCGCCTCCTCCCAGAGGCGGTAGATCTCCTTCTCGCGGCCCGGATCGTAGCGTGGGTCGAGCATCAGGACTGCCTCCCAGAAAAGAAAATCGACCGTCCCTCAAGGACGGTCTTCACCGCGGTACCACCTTGCTTTCCTCCGCCAGGGCGGAGGACGCTCGCAGGGCGTCACGTGCCCGATCCGGCCGCACCTCAGGCCCGAAGGGCGTTCGGCGCGGCGACTCCGGGGCGACCGGTCATCTGCCTGGGCCAGGGATCTTGCAGCCTGGGATCCCCTCTCTTGGGCCCGACAGGGACGCTCCCCTTCTTCGCCTTTGCTTGACTAAAGAGTATCGGGCAGGTCGGCTCCTCTGTCAAGCGAAGCGGCTGCCCTGCCGATCGGGCGGGCGGCCGCTCGCCGCATGACGCTCAGCCCGCCGTGCCGTCCTTGCGCTGGTGCAACCAGACCCAGTTGCCCGAGGGGTCCTGCACGGTGGCCATGAAGCAGGGCGGGAACTCCGTTGGGTCCACCGCCACCGGCACGCCCTTCTCCCGCAGCTCCGCCACGGCCGCCGCCACGTCGGGCACGGCGACGGCGACGCCGATGGCCGCATCCGGACCCGCCTCGAGCCGGCGCCGGATCGCCTGCTCGTCCGCCAGGATCAGCGACAAGGTCACGTTGCCCGCGTCGTACTCAGCCCAGTTCTCGCCGAACTCCCCGACGGGATGCAGGCCGAGCGCGTCCCCGTAGAACTCCCTGGCCGCCGCCATGTCGGACACCGCGATGCCGACGAAATCCACTCCCCGCACCCGCACGGATACTCCCCCTCCTCCGGACCTCGCCCCGAGCATACCAGAACGCCTGTTCTACATGCAAAGAGTTTCAGTCGCCGGGCCCGAGTTCCCGCCTGACGTCCCTGCAGATGTCGGCGATGGGCGTCCCCCTGCGGGCCTCCTCCAGCAGGCGGCCCGTTCGCAGCCACGCCCGGCCGAGCGACACCGCCTCGGCATTCGCCTGGGCGAACGCCGCCACGACGTCCGCGCTGCGTGGCGAGGCCCGGCGCAGGGTACTCTCCGTGAGCAGCACGAGCGACACCGCCTCGACCAGCGGTTCGGGCCCGACGACGCGCATCCCTCTGGACGCCACATAGGGGCTGGCCGCGGTCAGGTTGGCGGCTCCGGCCCAGCCGTCCCGGGCGCCGTAGCGGATCTCGCGCACGCCGCACATCAGCGCGGCGCCGAAGCACATCGGGCAAGGTTCCAGGGAGGTGTAGAGCACGCCCGCCTTCATCTCCGAGAACGAATCCGTCGGCGCCTGCCGGAGCACGTTCATCTCCGCGTGCGCGGTGCGGCTGCCGCTCAGAGCGGGGCCGCCGAAGGGTTCCTCGATCCGGTTGCGCCCGCGCAGGAGGACCGTGCCGTCCCGATCGGCGTACACCGCGCCGATCGGCAGCGAGCCGGCCCTGTAGGCCGCCCAGGCTTCCTCGAGGCAGGCGAGCCACGGCCAGGGAAGATCCATATCCCATCGCCCCACGCGAGATTCGCTCCGCGTCCCCAGTTCGCGGCCGGCGTGCGCAACCCTGCGGACTCTGCCCGGGCAGACAGGCGGCATGTTCGTCCCGCTGCGGCCATAGGCCTGTGCGGGAGGCTCGATCAAGGATGGGCGCTCTGGCGCAAGGCACCCTCACGCTGTTTGGCGCGGGTCTCATCAACCGCGTGCTCGGCTTCTTCTACCGCATCCTGCTCGCGCAGCGGCTGGGCAGCCAGGGCATGGGCCTCCTGGGCTACGCCTTCCCGGTGCTGCACGTCGCCATCACGGCCGCGACGGCCGGCCTGCCGGTGGCGGTGTCGAAGATCGTCGCCGAGCGGGCCGCGCTCAACCCGGGGCGCGTGCGCGAGGTGCTGCGTACGTCGCTGCGCTTCGTGCTGGTGCTGAGCCTCGTCGCCACCGTGATCCTGCTGCTCAGCCTGCGGTTCATCGAGACGAAGGTCCTCGCGGATCCCCGGGCCATCGTGCCGCTGACGGCCCTGCTGCCCTTGCTGACCATCGTCGCGATCTCGTCGGTGTTGCGCGGCTATTTCCAGGGCCTGCAGCGCATGACGCCGTCGGCGCTCGGCCAGGTCATCGAGCAGATCGTGCGCATCGGCAGCGCGCTCTGGCTGATCGACCGCTTCCAGCACCAGGGCATCGCCGCCATGGCCGCGGCCGCCGCGGCCGGCATGGTCGCCGGCGAGCTCTGCGGCCTCCTCGTGCTCTGGGTCTCCTACCTGCTGCGCAAGGGTCCCGCCCCGACGCCGCTACCGGTCGCCGTCCGCGACTCGACGCTGCGCGAACTGCTGGGGCAGGCCCTGCCGATCAGCGTCACGCGCATCATCGGCAGCGTGACGGAGTTCCTCGACGCGGCGATCATCCCCCGGCGCCTGGAGGCCGCTGGCATGACCCGCGACGCCGCCACCGCCTTTTTCGGCAACCTCGGCGGCATGGCGATGCCGCTCCTCTTCTTCCCCACGGTGGTCACCTTCGCGCTCAGCCAGGCCCTGGTGCCGGCCGTCTCCGACGCCTGGGCACGCGGTGACGTGCTGCTGGTGCGCCGCCGCATCGCCCAGTCCCTCTATGTGGCGCTGATCGTCGCCCTGCCGACGAGCGCCGTCTTCATCGTCCTCGGGCATGTGCTCGGCATCCTGTTCTACGGCCAGCGGCAGGTCGGCGACCTCCTGATCCCGCTCGCCTTCGCCGCTCCCTTCGTCTATCTCGAATCTAGCGTGTCGGCCGTCCTGCGCGGCCTGGGCCGCGCCGCGCTCGCCATGACGAACGGGCTCGTCGGGTCCGCCATCCGCCTCGTCATGGTCTACACCCTGACGGTGCTTCCCGGCTTCGGCATCAGGGCCGTCATCCTGGCCATCTCGGTCGACCTGTTCATCTCGTTCTGGCTGAACTACCGCGCGCTCTGCCGCGTTACGGGCTTCGCGGCGAACCTGCGCCGCCTGCTGCTGCCGCCGCTCGCGTCGGGTATCGCCCTGTTCCTCAGCCTGCGTCTCCTGGAGGATCTCGCCATGCGCCTAGGTGCCACGCTCTGGATCTCGACCCTCGCCGCGATCGGCTTCGGCGCTCTGCTCTACGCCGTGCTGCTGCTCTTGCTCGGCGGCGGCCGGCGCAGTTTCAACACGCTATGAGCCGCCTAGGCGTCATCGCCCTCCTGGGGCTCGCGCTGCTGCTCGCCGCCTGCGGCTCGGAGGCTCCTGCGCCGCGCGGCCCGGCGGTACCCGTCGGAAATCTCGCGGCACCGATCGCGCTCGCCCCCTTGCTGCTTGGCTCAGGCGACCCTGCCACCGTGCTGGCGGGCAACGGGGCCAGCGGCCTCGCGGCGCCCTTCCTGGTCGCGCCCTCGACCGAACTGCCGCACCTGGCCAGCCAGGGCTTCACGGCCGTGGGCGGACTCTGCCGCACTTCGCCGCAGACGCTTCTCTGGCATGGTCAGACGGTCTTTTCCTGGGCGGACCTCGCCCAGGGCCCACTCTACGCCGCGCCAGGCTCCGACCTCGGCACCCTGGCGGTCGCCCTCGCCCGCTACAAGGGCGTGCTCGAGAAGCTGCCCAAGGTCCAGGCGGTCGCCGGAGGGGTCAAGACCTTCCTCGACGACCCCACGGGGTTCCTGTTGGCGCCGGAGCCGCTCGCGAGCGCTCTGGTGTCCAAGGGCAGGGCCGAGATCGCGCAGCCGCTCGCCGACGAGCTCGGCCCGTATCCCACCTGCCTCGTCTTCGCGCGCGCCTCGGTGCTCAGGAACGACCCGCTGCTCGTCGTGGCCCTCCTGCGCCGCCTGGACCTCGGCCTGCTGCAGATCGCAGCCGAAAGCAAAAAGCGCGAGCTGCCCGACCTGCGGGCGCTCGCGCCGACCCTCCCTGCGACGGCCATCCTTCGCGCGATGGCCGCCGCGAGCGAGGAGGGAATCTTCCGCGATACCGTACTACTCGGCGCCGATGACCTCCGCGTGCTGCATGAGGAGATCGCCCCCGGCGATTGGCCCACGGGCGCTCTCGACCTCGGTCCCGCACGCGAGGCCGTGGAGCGGCCGTTCGTTCGCTAGGTCACAGGTCATGAGCAGCACAGGCCGCGGGAAGTGGCGCCCCGCAAGGCGCCCCACCGCCCTGAAGCCGACCGAACGATAGCACGCGACGGCGCGCCCGTTGCGCTCCTCCACCCGCAGGTAGACCTCCTTGAGGCGCAGGTGCTCGCGAGCATAGGCGATCAGGAGGCGCAGGACCCTCCGGCCGTAGCCTTGTCCGAGGTCGCCCGCCTGCGCGATGCCGATGCGCACTTCCGCCGTGCGCTCGCCCCGGCGCATGTCGAAGACCTCCACCTCGCCGATGACGCGGTCTGCCAGCATGATCCAAAAGGCCTGGCGACGACGCCTGTCCCACATCTCGCTCCACGGACCATCGACAAGCGTCCTGCCGAAGTTCTCGGCGTCCGCGTCACCGCTCCAGTCGAGGACCATCGGGTCATGCGGGCGCCGGGGCAGCAAAAAGAGATCCTGGTCGCTGAGCTCCATCAGGGCAAGGCACCTCAAGTCTTTTGTGATGACCTGCGACTTCGCCGAACAGGAGACGAGTCCCTTTATGTAAATTAGACCAGCTAGACCTTGTCCCGGATGCCGGCCAGAAACGCTTCGATCGCCTGCCTGCCGTCGAGGGTGCGCGCCGACCAGAACACCACCGGCGCGTCGGTGCCGAGCGTCTGGATGATCTCCTTCTCGCGGCTGCGCCAGCTGCCGCGGCCGATCTGGTCCGCCTTGCCGAGCAGCAGGAGCAGGGGGTCGCCGCGCGCGGCCAGCAGTTCGTGCCACGCGATGTCGAGCTCGCTTGGCCGATGGCGGATGTCCACGAGCTGCACCGCGGCGCAGAGGCCCTCGCGGCGCCGCGCATAGCGCTCGAGCAGGGCCGTCTGGCGGCGCTGCTGCTCTTTCGACATCCGCGCGTAGCCATAGCCGGGCAGGTCGACGAGCACGATGCCGTCGCCCGCGTAGAAGTTCAGCGTGCGGGTGCGTCCAGGATCGCGCGATATGCGCGCCACCTTGGCCCCCGCCAGACCGTTGATCAGGCTGGACTTGCCGGCGTTGGAACGGCCGAACAGGGCCACTTCGGGCATGCCCGTCACAGGCCAGCTCTCGAAGGCCATGGCCGATTGCAGGAAACGTAGCCGCATCAGTGCGCGGGCCTGGGCCTGAGGGCGGCGGCGAGCACCTCGTCCATGCCCTCGACCAGCACGAAACTGATCGCGTGCCGCACCTTCGGCGGCAGTTCCTCGAGGTCCGGCTGGTTCGCCTTGGGCACGATCAGGGTGCGCACGCCCAGCCGGTGCGCGGCGAGCGCCTTCTCCTTGAGGCCGCCGATCGGCAGCACCTTGCCGCGCAGGGTGATCTCGCCCGTCATCGCCACGTCGGCGCGCACCGGCCGCCGGCTGAGGGCCGAGGCGAGAGCGGTGGCCATGGTGATGCCGGCCGAGGGGCCCTCCTTGGGCGTCGCCCCCTCCGGCACGTGGATGTGGACGTCGACCTTGTCGGGAAAGTCGTCGCCGATGCCCAGCTCCTCGCGCCGCGAGCGCACGAACGTGTAACCGGCCTGCGCGGACTCGCGCATCACCTCGCCGAGCTTGCCCGTCAGGACGAGATTGCCCTTGCCGGGCACGACGCTCACCTCGATCGGCATCGCGTCACCGCCCACCTCGCTCCAGTAGAGGGCTGTCGCGACGCCTACCTCGTCGGTCTTGCGCAGGTCGTGGCCGAGGAAGCGGCGCGGTCCCAGCTGGCGCTCGAGCGTGCCGGGCGCGACGTGCAGGGAGCCCTTGCCGGCGATCTTGCGCCGGGCCGCCTTGCGGCAGAGCGCGGCGATCTGGCGTTCGAGGCTGCGCACGCCCGCCTCGCGGGTATACCCCTCGACGACCGCCTCGAGCGTTCCGCGCCCGAGCACGAGGTCCTGCGGCGAGAGGCCGTGTTCCTCGAGCTGGCGCGGCAGGAGGTGGCGCCGCGCGATCTGCACCTTCTCCTCCTCGGTGTAGCCTGGCAGGGAGATCGTCTCCATGCGGTCCAGGAGGGGCTGCGGGATCTGCTGCGCCATGTTCGCCGTGGTGATGAAGAGGACGTGCGAGAGGTCGAAGGGCAGCTCGACATAGTGGTCGGAGAATTTGTCGTTCTGCGCCGGGTCCAGCACCTCGAGCAGGGCAGCGGCCGGGTCGCCGCGGAAGTCCTGGGCCATCTTGTCGACCTCGTCGAGCAGGAAGACGGGGTTGCGGCTGCCGGCCTGGCGCATGCCCTGGACGATCCGCCCGGGCAGCGCTCCGACATAGGTGCGCCGGTGCCCGCGCACCTCGGCCTCATCGCGCACGCCGCCGAGGCTGATGCGCACGAAGTTGCGGTGCAGGGCCCGCGCCACCGAGCGGCCGAGCGACGTCTTGCCGACGCCCGGCGGGCCGACGAGGCAGAGGATGGGACCCTTCAAGGCGGGTTGCAGGGCCCTGACCGCCAGGTACTCGAGGATGCGCTCCTTGACCTTTCGCAGGCCGTAATGGTCCTCGTCGAGGATGCTCTGCGCCGCCCCGAGATCGAGCACGTCCTCCGTCTCCACGTCCCACGGCAGGCTCGTCAGCCACTCGAGGTAGGTGCGGACGACGACAGCCTCGGCCGACATCTGCGGCATGTGCTCGAGGCGATCCACCTCGCGCAGTGCCTTCTCCTCGGCCTCCTGCGGCAGGTGGGCGGCCTCGACCTTCGTGCGCCAGTCCTCGGCCTCGCTCTGGGGGTCGTCCTTCTCGCCCAGTTCCTGCTGGATGGCCTTGATCTGCTCGCGCAGGTAGTACTCCTTCTGGCTCTTCTCCATCTGGCCGCGCACGCGCTGGTGGATCTTGCGCTCAAGCTCGAGGAGGTCGATCTGCTTGGCGAGGATGCGGTGGACGAGCTCGAGCCGCTGGCGGACGTCTAGCGTCTCGAGCACCTCCTGGCGCTCGCCGATCGGAATCTCGAGATTGGCCGCCACGGCGTCGCACAGCCGCCCTGGCTCGTCGGTCGAGATGCTCAGGCTGGCGTCGCCGGGCAGGCGCCGGCCAAGCTTCAGGTACTGCTCGTAGAGATGGACGATGGAAAGGACCGACGCGGCCATCTCCTCGTCGTCGGGCGCCGGCTCTTCCTGCAAGGGCTCGATCTCGCAGACGAAGAGCTCCTCCTCGTCTGCATAGGAAGTGATGCGCACGCGCTCTTCGCCAAAGACGACCGCCTTGAACGTGCCGTCCGGCAGCTTGACGACCTGCTTCAGTTCGCAGAGCACTCCGACCCCGAAGATGTCCTCGGACGTCGGTTCATCCTCGTGCGGATCACGCTGGCTGGCGAACACGATGTGATGATCGCCATCCCAGCCGCGTTCAAGCGCCCGCACGGAGCGGTCGCGGCCTATCTCGAGCGGGACGACGAGTCCGGGGAAGACCAGCACGCCGCGCAGCGGCAGGAGCGGATATTGCAATAGAACACCCCTAAGCGGAACTCCCGCACATTATACCAGAGCCCGCGGCGCCGCCGCGTACAAGACCCAGTCTTCCCTACGCGCGGTCCGTTGCACCGGCGCCGGCGATCACGAAGATCATCAGCCCAAGGACCGTCATGGCGCCGCCGGCCACATCGCTGGCCCCTGGCAGGCTATGCAGGAGCGGCCACGCGATGAGCACAGCAGCCAGCGGTTCGAGCAGGGAGGCCATCGCCACAGAACTCGCGGGCAGGGCTCTGAGGGCGAAATTGAAGCCCGTGTGGCCGATCAGCGTCGGACCGAGCACGAGAAGCGCCGTCATCAGCCAGGCCGAGCTGTCGAGCGGCCAGAGCACGGGACCGACGAGTGGCTGCAGCAGCATCAGGCCGAGCCCCGCGAGGCCATAGACCGGCGCCACGTAGCTCAGCACCGGAAGATTCTGCCGCGCCCTGCGCCCCGCCCTCAGGTAGACGGAAAACGCAAGCGCCCCGAGAAGGGCCAAGAGATCGCCCGTGAGCGCGCCGGCCCGGGCATGGGCATCGGCGAACGCGATCACCGCGACGCCGAGCAGCCCGATGCCCGCTCCGAGCCACTGCCCGCGCGTGACGCGCTCGCGCGCGAGGAGTTCCCAGAGCAACACGAAAAGCGGGCTTGCGGACACCAGCACGACGCTCGAGGCCACGGACGTCAGATAGAGCGACTCCACCCAGGAACCGAAGTGCACCGCCAAGGCCAGGCTGGCGACGAGGACCGGTCCGATCTCCCGCGGGCCAAGCCTGCGCAGTCCGGAAGCGCCGAACGGCAGCAGCACGAGACCCGAGAGCAGCAGGCGCAGCCCAGCCGCCTCAAGCGCGGGCAGGGCCGCAAGACGGAACAGGCTGGCCGCCGTCGACGCTGCGACAACGGCCAGCACCAGCCAGGCCCAGGCGAAGGTCCGCTCGCTCTTCGCGGCTTGCATGGGAAGGAGGTTCTGCGCCCCGGGCCCTCGCTCCTATCTGGGACGTCAGGCACCGACGTCCTGATTCGGCGCCGCCAGCGGAGCGGCGGCCACCTGCCGCTGCGACGGCACGGCGACCGCGCCGCCGGCCCCCGCCTGCGCAGGCAGCAGGGCATAGCCGAGCGCCTCCTGTAGCCGGCGCACCGCCACCACCTCGACGCCCATCTGGTGCAGGATCTCCTGGTCGTTCTCCTGCGGCACCAGGACCCGCCTCGCCCCGGCCTCGACCGCCGCCCGCACCTTGGCCGGCACGCCGCCGACCGGCCGCACCTCGCCGTGGATCGAGATCTCGCCCGTCATCGCGAGCAGGTTGTCCACCTTGCGCTGCGTGATCGCGGAGTAGGCCGCCACGGCGATGGTGACCCCTGCGGACGGCCCGTCGACCGGCATGCCGCCGGGCAGGTTGATGTGCAGGTCGTAGTCCCTGACGTCCTCGCGCAGCACGGAGCCGAGCAGGGTCAGCACGCTCTCGACCGACGACCGCGCCATCGACTTGCGCCGCAGGGTGTGACCGCGGGCGCCGATATCCTCCTCCTCGACCATGCCGGTGATCATCAGGTGGCCGCGGCCGCGCGGCACCCGTCTGGCCGTCGCCTCCACCTCGAGAATCGTGCCTACGTTTGGCCCCACCACGGCGAGCCCGGTGGCAACCCCGACGGCCGGCTCCTCCGGCATGCGGCGCTCGATGCGCGGCGTGTACTGCTGGGCCGCCACGACCCACTCGACGTCGCTGCGCTCGATCTGCTGCCTCGACTCCGTCAGGGCGAGGCTCGCGGCGATCTGCACGATGTTCACGGCGTCGCGCCCGTTCTGGGCATACTCGGCGACGATGTCGAGCGCCCCGTCCACCATCGCGATCTGCACCCGGCTCGTCGCGCCTTCCGCGATCTGCAGCACTTCCTTGCGGTGCAGCGGGCGGAAGAAGATCTCAATGCAGCGCGAGCGCAGGGCCGGCGGCAGGTCCTCCGGCTGGCGGGTGGTGGCCCCGACCAGACGGAAGTCCGCCGGCAGGCCGTTCTCGAAGATGTCCTGGATGTGGCGCGGGATGTTGGGGTCCTCGCTTGCGTAGTAGGCGCTTTCGAGGAACACCTTGCGGTCCTCGAGCACCTTCAGAAGCTTGTTCATCTGCAGCGGATGCAGCTCGCCGATCTCGTCGATGAACAGCATGCCGCCGTGCGCCTTGGTGACGGCGCCGGGCTTCGGCTGCGGGATGCCGGCCATGCCCATGGCGCCGGCCCCTTGGTAGATCGGGTCATGCACGGAGCCGATCAGGGGATCCGCGATGCCGCGCTCGTCGAAGCGGGCCGTAGTGGCGTCGAGTTCGATGAACTTGGCATCCGGCTTGAACGGCGAGTGCGGTGCCCGTTTGGCTTCCTCGAGCACGAGGCGCGCCGCCGCCGTCTTGCCGACGCCGGGCGGCCCATAGATCAGCACGTGCTGCGGATTCGGCCCGCAAAGCGCCGCCCTGAGGGCCCGGATGCCCTCCTCCTGTCCGATCACCTCGTCCATCTTCGTCGGGCGCGTGCGCTCCGACAAAGGCTCCGCGAGGGAGATCTCGCGCAGCAGCCGGAGCTTCTCCACCTCCTTGCGCGACTCGCGATCGATCGCCACCCTGCTGCCCTGCTGGCTCCTGAGCAGGTTCCAGAAGTAGAGACCGATCACCACCGCGAAGAAGAACTGCACGAAGGTGAAGATCCCCGCCGCGTAATCCACCGCCATCCCTCCGTCCAGCGCTTAGTATGGCGACGGGGATGGCGGGCTATGTTGTGCGCGCGGCAACTTTTTTCCGCTTTCTGCCGTTCTAGCCTTGCGCGGCGTCGAGCGTCCTGCCGATCTCCGCGGCGCGCTCCTTCGCGCGCCGCACCGCGAGCCCGACCGTCTGGCGCATCTTGTGTCCCTCGAGCACCTGCAAGGCCGCAAGGGTCGTGCCGCCGGGCGACGTGATCTGCCGCCTGAGCTCCTCGGGCTGCCTGCCGGATTCAGCCGCCATGCGCGCCGCGCCGAGCGCCGTCTGCAGAGTGAGGGCACGCGCCACATCCTCGGGCAGTCCCTCTGCGACTCCAGCCGCGATCATGGCCTCGATCAGGAGATAGATGTAGGCGGGTCCGCTGCCAGAAAGCGCCGTCACGGCATCGAACTGTTCCTCTTCCACCATCTCCACTGGGCCCAGGGCAGACAGTAGACCCATGGCTGCCCTGGCATCGTCGGGATCGCCGCCTCGCGCAATCGCCGTGGCGGATGCGCCGATCACCGAGCCTGTGTTCGGCATCGCGCGCACGACGCGCGGGTGGCCGCCGAGCTCTGCCTGCAACTGGCTGCGGCGCAGCGCTGCCGCGACCGAAACGACGAGGTGGCGCTCCTCGAGATGTGGCCGCAGCTGCCGGCAGGCCTCGAAGGCGTCCTTCGGCTTGACGGCCAGAAGGATGACGTCAGACCGCCTACAGATGTCCGCCTTGTCGCCGGTGGTGTACACCCCCAGGCGCGCCGCCTGCCCGAGCCGCCCGGGATCGCCCCGGTTCGTCACGGCGAGGCGTTGCGGCGGCACGGCGCCACCCGCCAGCAAACCGTGCAAGAGTGCCTGCGCCATCGCGCCCGCACCGATCAAGCCGATGCCCCGGGCTGCCTCGCCATCCATCCGCCGCACCTCCCCCGCAGATAACGCAAAGCCCCCGTCCGCTGAAGGACGGGGGACCGTGGTACCACCTTCGTTCCGCCCCACGAAGGGACGGCACTCATCGCCGCGTCACGTGCGGCCTGCGGCGGACTCGTCGCCCGCAGCTTCGGGGTGGGTCGCCTGCGCTCTACCACCGGCTCGCACCTGCCGCCGGCTCTCTTGGGTGATCGCGCGGACTGCTCCCCTGCATCGCCATCTGGTATTGTGCCGTACTGTATCACGTGGCGCTCCGGCCGTCAAAGTAGTTTTGTTGGATCCTCGGTTCCACACGGTTCTCATGGGCGACGGCATTCTGCGCGTTGGACACTCCCACGGCCGCCGCGGACCACCGCGCATTGGCAGTTGGTACATGATCCACCCCATTCTCGGAGCGGATCCTGGCCTGATCGTCTCCCGCGCCCGCGTCAGGGCCGCGGCGCCGCCCTGGCCCGCGCAGGGCGGCTCAGCCAGATGGGCGCGCAGGCCAGGAACTCCCGCAGGGCCTCGCGTCCGCTGACGGGACACCTGCCGCCCGGCTCGTAGATCCGCCATTCCATGTAGAGGCAAAGATTCGGCGCCTCATCTCCGAGCCACTGCCGCACGGTGTCCTGCCGGCGCCACGGGCGGCCGAGCAGGTAGGAGGCTGCCCGCAGTGCGAGGATCGCACGCTGCTTGCCGCCGAGCGCCGCGAGACCTGCCGCCGCCAGGACGATCAGCGCCAACGGCACGAGCCACCAGAGGCGCCTGTTCCCGGACGAGCGACCGCCGCCTGCCGGTCCGAGTCCCTGCGCAGCCCTGGTAAGGGCATTCAAGGCCTCGAGCCGGCCCTGTCGGCCGACCCGCACCTGCGGCAGCTGTCCCGTGGCGCTCGCGCTCTGTCGACCGTGGCCCTGGCGCTGCAGTTGCGGCAGGCTGAAGCCCGGCGTCGGATCGAGCGGCAGCCATCCATTGCCCGGTACCCAGACCTCCGCCCAGCTGTGCGCGTCGGCGGCCGTGACGAGCCGACCGCCCTGTTCGGGGCTGCCAGGCAGGTAGCCGGCCACCCAGCGCGCCGGGATGCCGTCCAGGCGGGCCAGCATCACGAAAGCCGACGAGAAGCTGTTGCAGTCGCCGGCGTGATGGACAAAGAGGAAGTCCCAGACGAAGTCGCTCCCGTCGTCCGGGGGCACGTTGAGGACGTAATGCTCGTGGCTGTGCAGGTAACGGATGATCGCTGCCGCCTCGGCGCCCACCGTCGGTCGCACACCGCGGACGATGCGGTGCGCGAGCGCCCGCACCGCGGTCGGCATCTCCCGCGGCACCTGGAGAGCTCCCTTCGGCGCTCCCCGCGTGCCGACCGCCACATGCTCCGCGTCGGCCAGCGTCACTGAGGGCAGGGCCGCTACGATCTCGATGGTCCGCCCGGGGGCGATATAGGCGCCGCTCTGCGCGTCGTAGCGCCAAGGGGCCAGCGGCGACAGCACGGCCACGACGTCGCCCGCGACGGGGTCGGTGGGCAAGTTCCCTTGCACCTCCATGCGCTCCACGACGAGCCTTGTGCCCCGCAGCGGTCGCAGGCCCTCCTGGCCCGGCGCGAGGACGCGCCAGGAGCCCGCGTGGTGCCAGCCCTGGCCCGTGTAGTCGTAGGCGGTGAACACCTGCCAGTAGAGCGGCTCCGGTGACTTCGCGATGAAGGCCGCCTGGACCGCCGGCGTCAGGGTCACGTCGAGCTGCGCGATGTCGAGCGGGTAGCCCATCTGCACTCCCGGTCCTCCGCCGGGCGCAGCCCTGAAGGCGGGCAGCGTCTGCCCCATGAGGAGCGCCACAGCGATGCTGAGGAGGCCGTAGACCTGCAGCGACCGGCGGCCGTGCGCGGGCTCCTGCGCCAGATCGAAGTAGCGCACGAGGATGAAGCCTGCCGCGAGCGCGATCGCACTCGGGGCGACGTCCACCTGCAGGCTCCCGACGTAGCTCACGAGACCGATGCCCAGCAGGAGCTGACCCAGCCGCCAGGCGAGCGGTCCGGAGAGGTCGAACGCGCCGATCAGCAGCGGCAGGAGCCCCACGAGCAACAGGGTCGCGTCGGCCGTGCCCAGGGCCTTCGGGGACAAGTGGTAGAGGCTCGCCGCCAGGTGGTGCGCCGCGGGCAGCTTGAGGCCGTACGGCCAGAGTCCGGTCGCCAGCACCATCCCCGCAAGCCAGAGCGCCAGGCGTGCGAGCCGGCGCCCAAGCGGGGCGCGCGCTAAGCCGAGCAGTGCGTAGAGGGCGGCGTAGAGCAGCAGGAGACCCGATGCTCCCCGGATGCTCTCGTAGAATGCGACCACCACCGGCAGCGACCAGAGTGCGCCGTAGCCGGCCCGGCGGATCATAGCCGCACCCGGCGCCCGAGCCGCCAGAGCTGGGCGAAGTTCGGCACGGCAAGATCAGCCCAGCCGCCCCCGGCGCCCACCGCCACCGCGAAGGCGCCTGGACTGCTCACTTTGAGCTTGCGGACCGCCTCCGGCGGCCCGATGAACAAGGTCTGCCGCCCCATCGGCGGCTGGGCGGGACGATCGGCGAGCTCCACCGCTGTCAAGGCCTCCATAAGGCGCGAGGCGCTCCCCTGCGCCTCGCGGACGCTCCAGCGGCCGGCCTGCAACGCCACCCGGCCGCCCGGCCGCGCCAGCGCGAGCGCGCAGGACGCGGCAACGCTCACCGCGAGCTCGAAGAGTTCCGGGTCGGAATAGTCCTGGCGCTCGGTGTCAAGCACGATCTCGCGCAGGAGCCTGCCGCTGCGCAAGGTCTGGCGCACCTGCAGCTGCCCGGTGCGCACCGTTTGCGGCCAATGCAGCTGCGACAGGCGGTCGCCGGCCTCGTAGCGCCGCACCCCCGCGAACTCGCGCTGCTCCGGGGCGCGCCTGAGACCGCGCAGGCTTTCGTCCCCTTGGCTGGCCAGCCGCCGCGGGGCGAAGGCCACCGCCCGCGGCCGGACCGCCACCGCAATGCCCGCCGATCGCGGCAAGGTGCGCGTCAGCAGGCCGAGCGGGTCGCGGTAGGTCAGCGACACCTCGTAGACGTGCACGCCGCGGTGGACGTTCGCCTCCGCCCAATCCAGGCGAAGGCGTCCGACGCCGAACCAGCCCTCGTGCACGTGCCGCTCGGGGCCGTCCTGGATCGTGACGCGCCAGAAACCCGGCCAGAGGCCACGCCAGGCCGCCTCCATCTCGAGGAAGTCGCCGGCCTCCGGCGCCTTCGTGCGCACCTGGACCACCGGCCGCGCCTTGCCGGCCAGAAGCCAGCCGAAAGCGGCAGCCAGCAGGAAGACGAGCGCGAGTCGGCCAGCGTAGAGCCAGATCGGCCCTGGCGCCAAGGCGATGCCAAGGATCGCCAGCACGGGCAGCGCGAAGGGCGCCACGCGGCGCAGGGCGCCGCTCAACGCCTGGGTGCGGCCCCCGGCAGAGGTGTCCGCGCGAGCACCTCCTGCACGGCGGAGGTTCCTGTGACGCCGCGCATGGCGGCGTCGGCGCGCACGGCGACCCTGTGCGCCAGCACGTCGGCGGCCAGCTCGCGCAGGTGATCGGGCACGACGTAGGCTTCAGAGCGCAGATAGGCAAGGGCCCTGGCCGCCCGCACCCAGGCGATGGCGCCACGCGGCGAGACGCCGAGCGACAGGGATGCGTGGCTGCGCGTCCCCTGCACCACCTGCAGGGCGTAGTGCGCCACGGGCTCCCCGACCGGCAGGGCCTGCGCGGCCGCCGTCGCCTCTCTCAGCTCCTCGAGCGAGATCAGCGGCCGGAGTTCGGGCGCCTTCTGCCGGAAGCCCTCTGCCTGCAGCACCGCAAGCTCGGCCGCCGCATCCGGATAGCCGAGGTGCAGGCGCAGCAGGAAGCGGTCGAGTTGCGCCTCCGGCAAGGGGAATGTGCCTTCGAACTCGATCGGATTCTCGGTCGCGAGCACCATGAACGGCCACGCCAGCGGGTGTCGGACGCCGTCCACCGTGACCTGCCGCTCCTCCATCGCCTCGAGCAGGCTGGCCTGCGTCTTGGGCGAGGTGCGGTTCAGCTCGTCGACGAGCACGAGGTTGGTCAGCACGGGCCCTGGGCGGAACGTAAACGTCTGAGCCTGCGGCTCGTAGTACGTATAGCCGGTCACGTCGGACGGCAGGAGGTCCGGCGTGCACTGGATGCGCTGAAACGAGACGCCGAGCGCCTGCGCCAGGCGCGTCACGAGGGACGACTTGCCGACGCCCGGCACGTCCTCGATCAGGACGTGGCCTTCCGCCAGCACCGCGACCAGCAGGCGCTCCGCGATGCCGGCTCGTCCCCAGGCGACCTCGGTAAGGCTGGCCTTTAGCAAAGAGAGGGCATCCTGAGGCATAAGCACACCACTCCCCCGCCGTGGAATTACTCAGCGGGGGAGTGGCTTCCTGCTCGCGTCCTTATGCGCCGCGGGCGATGGCCTCCGCCACCTCCAGCAGCTGCACGTCCCCGCCGCCGTACGCGATGCGGCTGCCAAGCACGTCGCGCAGCCACATCTCGACGGGGAAGTCCTGCGTGAAGCCGTAGCCGCCGAAGGTCTGCACCGCGTTCCGCAGGGCGTTCGCGGCCGCGTCGCCGCTCTGGAAGTTCGCCTCGGCCGCCGAAAGCGCCGCATCGCGGCCGGCGTCGAGGTCACCGGCGGAGCGCAGCACCAGAAGCCTCGCGGCATCGATGCCCGTCCGCATGCGGGCCAGCATGCCCGCGACCTGCTGGTGCTCGATGATCGGGCGGCCCATGGTGCGCCGCTCGCGCGCGTAGGCGACAGCCGCCTCGTACGCGGCCCGGGCCGTCCCCACCTCGGCGGCGGCCGTGAGCACCCGCCCCAGCTGAAGCACCTCGCGCGCAATCTGGAACCCCTCGCCCTCCTCGCCGAGCCGCATGTCGGCGCCTACGTCGCAGCCCTGGAAGTCCAGGGTGCCGATCTGCAGGCTCTTGAGACCCGAGGTCTCCGTGCGGCCGAGGAACTGCACACCCGGCGCGCTCTGGCGTACGAGGAAGAGGCTCGCTCCGCGCAGCCCGGCGTCGGGATCGGTCTGTGCGAGCACCAGCAGGAGGCCGTCGGCGCCCGCGTTGACAATGAAGCGCTTGCGCCCGTCCAGACGGTAGCCGCTCGCCGTCCGCCGCGCTTCCGTGCGTACGCGCTGCTGCTCGCCGCGCGACGCCATTTCGAGTTCCGCGCCCGCCTCAGGCTCCGTGACCGCCAGCGACGCAAGGAGGAGCCCTCCTTCGCCGGCCAGGGCAGGCAGGTACTGCTGCTTCTGCCTCTCGCTGCCGTGCCGCGCGAGGGCCGCCGCCAGAAGTCCCTGGCTGGCAATGGCCATGGCGAGCCCGAGGTTGCCCCAGCCGAGCTCCTCCATCATCGCCACCTGCGCCTGGGCCGACACGCCCGGGCCGCCGTACGCCTCCTCGACGCCCGGCGCGCAGAGGCCGAGCTCGCCCGCCTCCTTAAGCGCGTCCCAGGGCACCTCGCCGGTGCGGTCGGCATCCTGGCCGCGCTGACGCAGGCGCGCCTGCGCAAAGTCCCGCGCGACGCCCTGCAGGGAGATCACGTCTTCGGGAAGTCCGAGAGAGAAGTCGAGCGCCAAGAAAACCGCCTCCATCGCAACGTGCTGTAAGTTCTGACCGGGAGTTCCTACCGCGTCCTTCGCCACGGTGGAGGCCCCTCCTGCCCACAGGACCCACGCATCCTATCAGCAAGGCCCCACCCTCTCGCGAGGATGGGGCCTCGGCGGCCCTCGTCAGGCCGTTTCTTCCTGCTTCTTGCGCCCCTTGCGCTCGGAGGTTACGAGCAACGGCTCGTCGTGCCGCTGCACAACCTCCTTGGTGACGACGCACTTCGTGACGTCCTTGCGCGAAGGGGTGTCGAACATCACGTCAAGCATGATGTCCTCGATGATCGCTCGCAGTCCGCGAGCGCCGGTGTTGCGCTTCAGGGCCTCCTGCGCGATCGCCCGCACCGCATCGTCCTTGAACTCGAGGTCCAGTCCGTCGAGCTCGAAGAGCTTCTGGTACTGCTTGACGAGGGCGTTGCGCGGCTCGAGCAGAATCCGCACCAGCGCCTCCTCGTCGAGGGCGTCGAGGGTGACGATGATCGGCAGGCGCCCGACAAACTCGGGGATCAGCCCGTACTTCAGAAGATCCTCGGGCAACACCTTGGCGAGCACCTCGCCGATGCGCTCGTTGCGCGTGTGGCCGACGTCCGCGCCGAAACCGATCCCCTTCTTGCCGGTACGCGCCTTGATCAGCTTGTCGATGCCGTCGAAGGCGCCACCGCAGATGAAGAGGATGTTGGTCGTGTCGATCTGGATGAACTCCTGGTGCGGGTGCTTGCGTCCCCCTTGCGGCGGCACCGAAGCCACCGTACCCTCGAGGATCTTCAGGAGTGCCTGCTGCACGCCTTCACCGGAGACGTCGCGTGTGATCGAAGGGTTCTCCGACTTGCGCGCGATCTTGTCGACCTCGTCGATGTAGACGATGCCCTTCTCGGCCTTCTCCACATCGTAGTCCGCCGCCTGGATCAGCTTGAGGAGGATGTTCTCCACATCCTCGCCCACATAGCCCGCCTCCGTCAGGGACGTGGCGTCGGCGATGGCGAACGGCACGTTGAGGATGCGGGCGAGCGTCTGCAGCATGTACGTCTTGCCGGAACCCGTGGGTCCCATCATCACGACATTCGACTTCTGCAGCTCGACATCGTCGATCTTCGAGCCGAGGTTGATGCGCTTGTAATGGTTGTACACGGCCACGGACAGCGTGCGCTTGGCCCGCTCCTGCCCGATGACGTACTGGTCGAGGATCGCCTTGATCTCAGCAGGCTTGGGGATATTCTTGAGCTCCACCTCGACGTCGTCGCCAAGCTCCTCGTCGATGATCTCCGAGCAGAGCTCGATGCACTCGTCGCAGATGTAGACGCCAGGCCCGGCTATCAGGCGCTTGACCTGATCCTGGAACTTACCGCAGAAAGAGCACTTGAGCTGGCCCTTCTCGTCGGTGAACTTGAACATCCGCGACACCCCCTTGCTAGCGGGACGGGTTCGGGTTGTGCAGCTCGCGCGAGGCGATTACCTCGTCGATCAAGCCATACTCCTTGGCCTCTTCCGCAGACATGAACTTGTCGCGGTCGGTGTCCTGGTAGATCCGGTCGACGTCCTTGCCCGTGTGCTTGGCCAGGATGCGGCTGGTGATCTCTTTCACCTTAAGCAGCTCGCGCGTGAAGATCTCGATGTCGCTGGCCTTTCCGGGAGGTGCGCCGCCGACGCCGGCCTGGTGGATCATGACGCGGGAGTTCGGCAGGGAAAAGCGCTTGCCGGGAGCTCCCCCCGCGAGCAGCACCGCCGCCATGCTGGCGGCCTGGCCGACACAGATCGTGGACACGTCCGGACGGATGTACTGCATGGTATCGTATATGCCCAGCCCGGCGTCCACGACACCACCCGGCGAGTTGATGTAAAGATGCACGTCCTTCTCGGGGTCCTCGCTCTCCAGGTAGAGCAACTGCGCCACGATCAGGTTCGCGACCTGATCGTCGATCGGCGTCCCGAGGAAGATGATGCGTTCCTTGAGCAGGCGCGAGTAGATATCATACGCACGCTCGCCGCGGTTGGTCTGTTCGACGACCATCGGCACCATGTAGCCCATCGGATCCCTCTCCTTACGGCCCTACTCCTGATGCGCCGGCTCCGCCGGCTCAGCCTTCTCCTCAGCCTCCGGTTCTCCTGCGACGGGAGCGGCCTGCTCCTCACCCAAGGTGCCCAAAAAGCTGCGGAGCTTCTCGTCGAGCAGGATACCATAGAGTGACTGCTGCTCCTGTTCACTCAGGCTGCCTGATCCGCGGCTGCGCTCCAGGATCTGGCGCGCGCCATCGAACTCCGCCTGCGTGAGGCCAATGCCCTCCTGCTCCAGGATACGCCCAACGACCAGCTTCGCACGCACCTGCTGCTCAGCCTGCCGCCGCATGTCGTCGTCCACCTCATGGTCGTGCGCGGCGTCGCCGTACAGCTCGTGCAGCATGCCGTGCCCCTCGCGCTCCACGAGCACCTCGGGCACGCGCAGCTCGGCCTCCGCAATGATGCGGTCCAGAAGCGCGCTGCGACGGCGGTCCTCCGCCGTGCGCTCCGCCTCGGCACGCAGAGCATTCGTGAGCTCCTCGCGCATCTCCTTCAGATCCTGGTGGCCATGCTCCTTGGCAAACTCATCATCTAATTCCGGCAGTTCGATCTCGCGTACGTCCTCGATGGTGACGTGCGCCGTGCGCTCGGGGTGCTCGGCGTCCAGCGGAACCTGGCGTGCTTCGCCGGTACGGGCGCCGATGAGCGCTTCGCGGAAAGCAGGGAACGACCGGTCAAGGGCAACCTGCGTGCGCTCGATCGTGCCTGCCTTGCCTTCCTCGTCCACGTAGGTGCCCGTGAGCTCAACGACCGAGTTCTCGCCGCAGACCTCGCCCGGCACCAGCGTCGCGTGCGCCCGACGTTCCTGCTCGATCGCCGCGTCGACCGCAGCGTCCTCTACTTCCGGTACGTCCGCCTCGCTGGGCGGCCAGCTGTGGTAGTCCGGCAGGTTGATCTCCGGCTGGAGCAGCACGCGCGCCTTGATGCGCACGCCCTTGTCGTCCTGCGGGTCGATGGCTTCGATGGTGCCGTCCTCGTATGGCGTCAGCTTGAGTTCCTCGATGGCGTCGGAATACGCCTTCGGGACGATCTCGTTCAACGCGTCCTCGTAGAGATGCTGCGGACCGTAGGCCCGTTCGGCGACCGGCCGCGGAGCCTTCCCGGGACGGAACCCCGGCACGCGCACGCGCTTGGCAATCTTGCGGAATGCCTGGTCGAGTGCCTGCTGCAGGCGCTCGGGCTCGATGTCGATCAGCATGCGGACCTCGTCTTCGTTCAGCTTCTCCAGTTCGACCACCATGTCCACCTCTTCCCAATCGACGGGGCCGGACGCGGGTCCGGCCCCGTTGCACGAAATGGGCGACCGGCCGGTCGCCCTGCAAAATTGGAGCGGAAGACGGGATTCGAACCCGCGACCTTCGCCTTGGCAAGGCGACGCTCTACCACTGAGCCACTTCCGCAGGAACCACTTGGTGCGGGCGGAGAGATTCGAACTCTCACGGGTGTCCCCATGGGATTCTAAGTCCCACGCGTCTACCATTCCGCCACGCCCGCCTGGTGGGCCATGATGGATTCGAACCATCGACGCCCCGCTTAAAAGGCGGGCGCTCTAACCGCTGAGCTAATGGCCCAAACTTGGTTGGGGCGGTAGGACTCGAACCTACGCGTGCGGGATCCAAAGTCCCGTGCCTTACCAGCTTGGCTACGCCCCAGCGAGGCGAACACGCCGCGACACGCAAATTGGATGGGGTGAATGAGGGGACTCGAACCCCCGACCCCCAGGGCCACAGCCTGGTGCTCTAACCAACTGAGCTACATTCACCAGATCGCATGCGACATGATATCATCCGCGGCATGCCTCGTCAACGAACAGCGAGCCGCTCGCGGCGCGGCGCGCGACGCAGACGGCGGCACGCGCCGAAAGCTCGGGCAGCTCGGTTTGCAAGCGCCTTGCGAACAGCCGCGGATCGCCTGTCGTAGCGCAGCGGATGCGCCCGGACTCCTGGCGCGGCGCGAGCTCCTGCGCGAGCTCCTGCGCCAGCATCTCGCCCGGATCGAGCAGACGCGCCCAGGGCTCCGTCAGCTCCTCAAGCAGCTCCGTGAAGTGCGGCAAGTGGGTGCAGCCGAGCACGACGGCGTCGCAGCCGGCCTTGCGCAGCGCCGCGAGCGGTTCTTCCGCCTCGCGGGCCACTTGGGACCGCGTCGCGCCGCCGACCTCGGCCAGCGCGATCAGCTCCGGGCACGCCACCTCCAGGACATCGCCGTCGATCGCCCGCTGATAGGCGTGGGTGCGGCAGGTGTTGCCTGTCGCCAGCACCCCGATCCGGCGCGAGGCGCCGATGCCGCGGGCGACCGGCGCGATCACCCCGTGGACGGGGCCGCGAAACGCCGTCTCGGCCGCGTCGAGCGCCAAAGCACTCGCCGTGTTGCAGGCAAGCACCAGCGTCTCGGAGGACTCACGCCGCGCAAGATCGGCAAAAGCGGCGACATCGCGGCGCACGTCGGCAGACGATCGCTCCCCATACGGAAAGTGCTCCTGGTCGCTCAGATAGAGGTAGTCGCGCGATGGCAGGCGCCGCCAGAGAGCACCCAGGACGGTGAGGCCGCCGAAGCCGGAGTCGAAGAGTGCGATCAGACGGAAGACCTCCTCGCGAAGTGGCAGGAGCAGGAGAGGGGCCCTTGCGGGCGAAGGTGGCGGGCGGCAGTTCCCGCAGGCTGGTTCGACTGAAGGGGGATACCTCACGATGAAGGACACGTGGCAGGGGCGCAGGGCGGTCGTCGTCGGAGCCCAGGGAAGCGTCGGGCAGGCGATCTGCGATGCCCTCGCGCAGCGCGGCGCGCGCATCGTCGCGATGGTGCGCAGACCCTACGCCGAGACTCCGGCGGCGCCAGCGGAAGTCGTGCTCTCGCCCCTTGGCGATCCCGACGCGGTGCTCGCCGCCTGCCGCGAGGCCGCCAGGGGGCCCGTCGACGCCCTCTTCGTCGCCAGCGGCGCCTATGCCGGGGGCGCGACCGCGGCGACGCCTTCCGAGACCTACTTGCGGCTGATGTGGACCAATGCCGGTCTGCCTTTCTTCCTGCTGCAGGGCCTGCTCGACCCACTGCAGGCCGCAGGCGGAAAGGCCGTACTCCTGGGTGCGCTCGCCGCAGAGGAGCCGCGTGCCGGCCAAGCCGCCTACGCGGCGTCCAAATCCGCCCTCCATAGTATTGTGCGGTCGGCGGCTCGCGAACTGCAGGGCACGGGCGCGCGGGTCAACGCGCTGCTGCCTGCGGTGATCGACAGCGCCGAGAACCGCAGGGCGATGCCGCAGCGGGATCCCACGCAGTGGGTCTCGCCCAAACGCCTCGCGGAGTTGGCCCTCGCCCTGGCCGGGCCGCTCGCGGATGACCTGCAAGGGGCGCTGATCCCAGTGCGCGGCGCCCTCTAGGCCCCGGCCTCCTTGAGGCCGCCGCCCGTCATCGCCTGCAGCAGAGGCAAGAGCGCGGCTGGGCTCTGGACGACCCAGTCTGCGCCGGCAGCCCTGAGCGCCGCACCACCCGCCCAGCCCCAGGCGACGCCAACGGCCGGCAGACCCGCGGCCTTGGCCGCCTGAATGTCGCTCGGCGCGTCGCCGACGTAGGCGAGGACCCTTTGCCCGAGCCTGGCGACAGCGTGCTGCAGCGGCTCGGGGTCCGGCTTGTGGCGCCGGGTATCCTCGCGACAGACGACGCAGGCGAAGTGGCGCCGCCAGCCCAGGTGCTCGAGCTCGTTCTCGACGGCCCAGCGGCGCTTCGAGGTGACGAGGCCCACAGCGATGCCTGCCGCCCCGAGGCCTCCCAGCGCCTCGCCGATGCCCGGGAAGGCGAGGATGCTCGCCTGCTCCCTGCGGTAGAGCGGCTGGATGCGGCGCCAGACGTCGAGGTAGACATCGCTCTGCATGCCTGCGGAGCGCGCGTCGTGGGCCATCAGGAAGCGCTGCATGCCCTCTTCGTCGATCGC